>NZ_JAAAHS010000221.1 GCF_009908195.1 Streptomyces boluensis
CGCCCGACCCGCCCCGCTCTCCCGAGGGCCTGCTCCCTCAACTTCCCGTCGCGCGGCCTTACTTGCCGTCGTGCAAGGCGATCGCCCGCTGCATCGCCTTGCGGGCGCGCGGGGTGTCGCGGGCGTCGTGGTAGGCGACGGCCAGACGGAACCAGCAGCGCCAGTCGTCCGGTGAGTCCTCGGTCTCCGCGCGGCGGCGGGCGAAGACCTCGTCCGCCGAGTCACGGTCGATGCGGCCGCTCGGGGTCCGCTTGAGCTCGTCGACCGGGAGGCCACCCTCCGCTTCGAGTTCGGCGGCCAGGGCGTCCGCCTTCCGGGCGAACTGGGTCGTCTTCCAGAGGAACCACACGCCGATGAGCGGCAGTACGAGCACCGCGACGCCGAACGTCACGGTGATCGCGGTGCCTTCGCGTATCAGCAGTACGCCGCGGCTGCCGACCAGGACGAAATAGACGACCAGGGCGGCGGCCAGGGCGAAGTACGTGATCTTTGCGCGCATGTCGGGTCAGCTGTCGAGGTCGAGGAAGTGTTCCAGGCCGAAGGTGAGGCCCGGGGTGTCGACGACGCGGCGGACGCCGAGCAGGATGCCCGGCATGAAGCTCTTGTGGTGCAGCGAGTCGTGACGGATCGTCAGCGTCTCGCCCTCACCGCCGAGCAGCACCTCCTGGTGGGCCAGGAGCCCGCGCAGCCGTACCGAGTGGACCGGTACGCCGTCGACGTCCGCGCCACGGGCGCCGTCGAGCGCGGTGCTCGTGGCGTCGGGCTGCGGGGCGCAGCCCGCCTTCTCGCGGGCCGCCGCGATCAGTTGAGCCGTGCGGTGGGCGGTGCCCGAGGGGGCGTCCGCCTTGTTCGGGTGGTGCAGCTCGATGACCTCGACCGACTCGAAGAAGCGGGCCGCCTGCTGGGCGAACTGCATGGTCAGGACCGCGCCGATGGAGAAGTTCGGGGCGATCAGGACGCCGGTGGAGGGCGAGGCCTCCAGCCAGCCGCGCAGCCGCGCGAGGCGCTCGTCGGTCCAGCCCGTCGTACCGACGACACCGTGGATGCCGTGGCTGACGCAGTACTCGAGGTTGCCGAGCACCGCGTCCGGGTGCGTCAGGTCGACGGCGACCTGGGCGCCCGCCTCGGCGAGTGCCTCGATGTTGTCGTCACGGTCGAGTGCGGCGACCAGTTCCAGGTCGTCGGCGGCCTCGACGGACCGGGCCGCCTCGGAGCCGATCCGGCCCTTGGCGCCCAGGACCGCCACGCGCAGCTTGCTCATGTGCCTTGTTCCTTACGCGAGTTGGAGTACGCGAGTCGAGAGCGGTACGCCGTCAGGAGACCGCTTCGTGCAGGCGCGCGGCCTGCTTGTCCTTCAGCGGGCCGATGACGGACAGCGAGGGACGCTGTCCCAGGATGTCGCGCGCCACTTCCCGCACCTCGTCCGGGGTGACCGCGGCTATCCGGGCGAGCATGTCGTCGACCGACATGTGATCGCCCCAGCACAGCTCGCTCTTGCCGATGCGGTTCATCAGCGCACCGGTGTCCTCGAGGCCGAGGACCGTGGAACCGGCGAGCTGGCCGATCGCGCGGCCGATCTCGTCGTCCGTGAGCCCGTGCTCGGCGACCTGGTCGAGCTCGTCCCGGCAGATCTTCAGCACGTCGTGCACCTGGCTCGGGCGGCAGCCCGCGTACACGCCGAAGAGACCGCAGTCGGCGTAGCCCGAGGTGTACGAGTACACGCTGTAGGCAAGGCCGCGCTTCTCCCGTACCTCCTGGAAGAGGCGGGACGACATGCCGCCGCCGAGTGCCGTGTTGAGGACGCCGAGCGCCCAGCGGCGGTCGTCGGTGCGGGCCAGGCCGGGCATGCCGAGGACCACGTGGGCCTGTTCGGCCTTGCGGTTGACGACCTCGAGGCCACCCGCCGTACGGATCGCGCGACGGCCGCCGCGCGGGGCGAGCGGTGTCGCCTCCGAGTCCTTGAGTGCGCCGGCCTTCTCGAAGGCGGCGCGGACCTGGCGTACGACCTTGTTGTGATCGACGTTGCCCGCGGCCGCGACCACCAGGTGGCGGGGGTCGTAGTGCTTCTTGTAGAAGCGCCGGATACGGGTGGCGTCGAGGTCGTTGATGGTGTCGACGGTGCCGAGGACCGGGCGGCCGAGGGGGGTGTCGCCGAGCATCGTGTGCGCGAACAGGTCGTGCACGCAGTCGCCCGGGTCGTCCTCGGTCATCGCGATCTCTTCGAGGATGACGCCGCGTTCGGCGTCCACGTCCGCCTGCTCGATCAGCGAGCCGGTGAGCATGTCGCACACCACGTCGATGGCGAGCGGCAGATCGGTGTCGAGCACCCGCGCGTAGTAGCAGGTGAACTCCTTCGCCGTGAAGGCGTTCATCTCGCCGCCGACCGCGTCGATCGCGGCGGAGATGTCCAGGGCGGTGCGCTTCTTGGTGCCCTTGAAGAGGAGGTGTTCGAGGTAGTGCGTCGCGCCGTTCAGCGACGGCGTCTCGTCGCGCGAACCGACGTTGGCCCAGATGCCGAAGGTCGCGGAGCGTACGGAGGGCAGAGTCTCGGTGACGACGCGCAGGCCGCCCGGCAGCGTCGTGCGGCGCACGGTGCCGATGCCGTCCTTGCCCTTGAGCAGAGTTTGAGTACGGGCGACGGCCCGCCCCTCCGAGGAGGGGCGGGCCGTCGTCGTGGTGCTACGGGACGTCACTTGTCGGCGTCGTCCTTCTTGTCGGCGTCGTCGCCCTCTTCGCCCTCGACCACGGGGATGAGGGAGAGCTTGCCGCGCGAGTCGATCTCGGCGATCTCGACCTGGACCTTCTGGCCCACACCGAGGACGTCCTCGACGTTCTCCACGCGCTTGCCGCCGGCGAGCTTACGGATCTGCGAGATGTGCAGCAGACCGTCCTTGCCCGGGAGCAGCGACACGAACGCACCGAAGGTCGTCGTCTTCACGACGGTGCCCAGGTAGCGCTCGCCGACCTCCGGCATGGTCGGGTTGGCGATGCCGTTGATCGTGGCGCGGGCGGCCTCGGCGGCCGGACCGTCGGCGGCACCGATGTAGATGGTGCCGTCGTCCTCGATCGTGATGTCGGCGCCGGTGTCCTCCTGGATCTGGTTGATCATCTTGCCCTTGGGGCCGATGACCTCACCGATCTTGTCCACCGGGATCTTGACGGTGATGATGCGCGGCGCGTTCGGGGACATCTCGTCCGGAACGTCGATCGCCTCGGTCATCACGTCGAGGATGTGCAGCCGGGCGTCGCGGGCCTGCTTGAGGGCCGCAGCCAGGACGGAGGCCGGGATGCCGTCCAGCTTGGTGTCGAGCTGGAGCGCGGTCACGAACTCCTTGGTGCCGGCGACCTTGAAGTCCATGTCACCGAAGGCGTCCTCCGCACCGAGGATGTCGGTGAGGGCGACGTAGTGCGTGTCGCCGTCGATCTCCTGGGAGATCAGGCCCATGGCGATACCGGCGACGGCGGCCTTCAGCGGCACACCGGCGTTCAGAAGCGACATGGTCGAGGCGCAGACCGAGCCCATGGACGTCGAGCCGTTGGAGCCGAGAGCCTCGGACACCTGACGGATCGCGTAGGGGAACTCCTCGCGCGTCGGCAGCACCGGCACGATGGCGCGCTCGGCGAGCGCGCCGTGGCCGATCTCGCGGCGCTTCGGCGAACCGACGCGGCCGGTCTCACCGACGGAGTACGGCGGGAAGTTGTAGTTGTGCATGTAGCGCTTGCGGGTCACCGGGGAAAGGGTGTCCAGCTGCTGCTCCATGCGGAGCATGTTGAGGGTGGTGACGCCCAGGATCTGGGTCTCGCCACGCTCGAACAGCGCCGAGCCGTGCACGCGCGGGATGGCCTCGACCTCGGCCGCGAGCGTACGGATGTCGGTCAGGCCACGGCCGTCGATGCGGACCTTGTCCTTGATGATGCGCTCGCGGACCAGCTTCTTGGTCAGCGCGCGGTACGCACCGGAGATCTCCTTCTCGCGACCCTCGAACTGCGGGAGCAGCTTCTCGGCGGCGATCTCCTTGACGCGGTCCAGCTCGGCCTCGCGCTCCTGCTTGCCGGCGATGGTCAGCGCCTGCGCCAGCTCGGAGGTGACGGCGGCGGACAGGGCCTCGAGGACGTCGTCCTGGTAGTCCAGGAAGACCGGGAACTCGCCGGTCGGCTTCGCGGCCTTCGACGCGAGCTCGGCCTGGGCCTTGCAGAGCGCCTTGATGAAGGGCTTCGCGGCCTCGAGGCCGGCGGCCACGATCTCCTCGGTCGGCGCCTGGGCGCCGCCCTTGACGAGCTCGATGGTCTTCTCGGTGGCCTCGGCCTCGACCATCATGATCGCGACGTCGCCGTCCTCAAGGACGCGACCGGCGACCACCATGTCGAAGACAGCGTCCTCGAGCTCGGTGTGCGTCGGGAACGCGACCCACTGGCCCTTGATCAGCGCGACACGGGTGCCGCCGATCGGGCCGGAGAAGGGCAGGCCGGCCAGCTGCGTGGAGCAGGAGGCGGCGTTGATCGCGACCACGTCGTACAGGTGGTCGGGGTTGAGCGCCATGATCGTCTCGACGATCTGGATCTCGTTGCGCAGGCCCTTCTTGAAGGAAGGACGCAGCGGCCGGTCGATCAGGCGGCAGGTCAGGATCGCGTCCTCGGAGGGGCGACCCTCACGACGGAAGAACGAACCGGGGATCTTGCCGGCGGCGTACTGCCGCTCCTCGACGTCCACCGTGAGGGGGAAGAAGTCGAGCTGGTCCTTGGGCTTCTTGGAAGCGGTGGTGGCCGACAGCACCATGGTGTCGTCGTCCAGGTACGCGACGGCGGAGCCGGCGGCCTGCTTGGCCAGGCGGCCCGTCTCGAAGCGGATGGTGCGGGTGCCGAAGGTGCCGTTGTCGATGACGGCCTCGGCGTAGTGGGTCTCGTTCTCCACTAGCGATCTCTCCGTTTGCTTGTCGTCCGGCGTCTGCGTGACACCGGACTGTCGTCTTTTGCCCTCGCCGCCCGTGTGGCGGCGGGACGGGGGCGGAGAAGCGCGCCTTGTGTGCGGGCCGGTCTTCGATCGAAGCACCCGGGGGTGCTTTTCGTTCTCCCGGGGGCCACTACCGAGGACCGGCGTCGGCGGAGGGCGCTCCTCCCTGTGTCTATCGCGTTGTTCTGCGTTCTGCGATGACGGCTTCATCGTGCGGATGTCGCGTCATGAGTGACGTACGTCTCGTACGACGTTCCGCGACCAGAGTACAAAGCCGTCGTGCTCCGTGCGCACGTACAGCAAAGGGAGCGGCCCCCTAACCGTGGGAACCGCTCCCTTCACGACGTCTTACTTGGCGCCCGCCGCACCGCGGCGGATGCCGAGGCGCTCGACGAGGGCGCGGAAGCGCGTGATGTCCTTCTTGGCCAGGTACTGCAGCAGGCGGCGACGCTGGCCGACCAGGATCAGCAGACCACGACGCGAGTGGTGGTCGTGCTTGTGGGTCTTGAGGTGCTCCGTCAGGTCGGAGATACGACGCGAGAGCAGGGCGACCTGGACCTCGGGGGAGCCGGTGTCACCCTCCTTGGTGGCGAACTCGGCCATGATGGACTTCTTCGTGGCGGTGTCGAGGGACACGCGAACTCCTCAGTTGTCTGGTGATGCCCACCGAGTGCCCCTGGTCTACATCTCAGGAGAGCTTCCGTGACTCGGAAGGCGGGGATCCGCTGGGCGCTGCCTCCCGTGCTTCTGAGGGCTCCGGAGGCGCGTACACAAGCGGCCGCCACACAGACTACCAGTCGGCGTAAGCCCCCCTCGCCAGGGACGGCGGCCCCGGGAACGCGACAGGGGCCCGGGTGAATCCCGGGCCTCTGTCGGTCGTACGAAGCGGTGCTGCGGTCCGCGCGCTAGCCGATGCCGCCGCGCATCTTGGCGTACACGTCGAGCACGGCCAGGCAGAGCGGGATGAGCGAGAGCAGGACGAGCGAGTCCGCGATGTCCAGCATCCGGCCCCAGAAGGGCGAGAGGCCCTTCTGCGGAACGATCAGCGCGATGGCGACGAGGAGCAGCGCACCGACCAGGACGCAGGCGCCGAGCCACAGGGTGCGGATGTTCACCGGGCCCGAGTCGTTGCTGAGGTAGAGGTCCTTCAGAATCTCCGCCGGGGGCGAGATCGCGAGGCCGAGGATCAGCAGCGCGATGGTGGTGACGCCCGCGACGAGCAGGCAGGTGACCTGCGCGGTGTAGCGGAAAAGCCGGGCGCGGAGCATCGCGGCGAGGCCGACGACCAGGGCGACCAGCTGGGCCCAGCCGCTCTCGCTGAAGCCGAGGACGGCACCGGCGGAGCCGACGATGACGATGGCGCAGCCGCCGACCATGCCGAGCAGGAGCTCGTGGCCACGGCTGGTCTGGGCGACGATGCGCTGGACGTCGACGGCCTCGAGGTCGCCCTCGTCGCCGTCGCGGCGGGCGCGGGCCAGGTCCTCCGGGGAGCGGAAGCCGATGGGCAGCTTCGCGAACCGGGCGGACCAGCCGGGCAGGAAGCCGATCACCGCGACGGCGACGACGGCGGTGCCGGCGGCGATCTCGCGGGGCTCGGCCTCGGTGAGGATGCCGACGAACGCGGCGAGTGTGCCGATCGCGGAGGCGAGTGCCGCCGCGACGAACGGGGCGTCACCCTGCGGAAGCAGCATGATCAGTACGACCGAGAAGATCAGTACGACCACACAGCCGACCAGGAACTGGAGCTTGCCCGGCCCCTGTCCCGCGTCCTGTTGGAGGACGCCGGAGCCCGCGATGAGTGCGTGCGGCAGAGCCGCGATGCCGAGTGCGACGGCGGCGCCGCGGTCGTCGTAGACCCGGCCGCGTACACCCGCGAGGGCCGTCAGCGAGATGGCGACGACGCCGGCGACGATGCCCTGCAGGCCGTTCATGTCGTGGAGCATCGGATCGGCGAACCAGAAGACGAAGCCGAGCATCGTCAACAGCAGTACGCCCGCGACGAGTCCGGCGACTCGCATGAGGTTGTCGTTCCAGCTACGCAGATCCTGCTTCACCGCCGAGGCGACGGCGTCAACCACGTCGTCGTGGACTGCCGGCGGCAGCGAATCGGCGAACGGCCGCAGCAGCAGCACCTCGCCGTCGCGGACGCGGTGCTCGAGGAGCGATCGGCTCGCGTCGAGCACGTCGCCGTCGCGGCGTACCAGGTGGTAGCCGGCGAGGGCGTTGTCGTCGTGGGCCATGCCCGAGAGCCGAACGATCTCTGGATAGATGTCCTGGATCGGCAGATCCTCGGGCAGTGCCACATCGATCCGACTGTCCGGCGCTGCGACGGTGACCCGGCAGAAACCTGTCGATGTGCCCGTGCTCACCTGGTAATTCCCCCTGTATACAAGGCCCTGACTTACGTCTTTACACCGCGCGTACAACGGCGGAGCGCCACCCTACCGCCAGCGTTGGGGGGTACTGGCGCCGCCTCCCTCATTTCTCCTCGCACCCTCGCCGCATCTCCACCCCCTCCTGGCTCCCTGAGTGTCGGAGCTTGACAGTAGGATCAGCGCCTACGACGGGATGCCGTCGCCGCTCAACGGGGGGCGTCGGTGCATGGACGTATCAATGACGAAGGATGAGTGCATCGGTGAGCGTCGTCATCATCAAACGGCAGCCGCGGGTCCAGCCGCCTGCCGTCCCGGAGGGGGAGGTCAAGCTCGAGTCACCGCCCGAAATTCCTCGGGAGGGCGACGAAAGCATGCTGATGAACCTGCTGCCGATGTTCGGCATGCTGGGTTCAGTCGGCTTTTTCTTCATGCCCCAACTTCCGGCGTACATGCGGGTGGTGGGTGGCTTGATGCTCGCCTCCACCCTCGCCATGGCCATTGCACAGTTCGCCAAGTCCCGGCAGGGCGGCGGCGCGGGGATGGCACAGGACCGGCGTGACTACTTCCGGTACCTGGAGCAGGTCCGCAAGGACGTGCACAAGACCGCCGAACTGCAGCGCCGTACGCAGCTGTTCCAGCACCCGGACGCGGACCAGCTCTGGGCGCTCGCCACGGACGGCAAGCGGCTGTGGGAGCGCCGGCCGACGGACAACGACTTCGCGTCGGTCCGGATGGGCCTGGGCAGCCAGCAGTTGAGTACTCCGCTGGTCGCGCCGGAGACGGCGCCCAAGGAGGAGCTGGAGCCGCTGACGGCAGCGGCCATGAAGGCCTTCCTCGACGCGCACGGCTCGATCGCCGACCTGCCGGTCGCGGTCTCGCTGCGCGCCTTCTACCACGTGGCGCTCTGCGGCGACACGGACACGGTGTACGGCAACGCCCGTGCGTCGATCGCCCAGTTGGCCACGCTGCACTCCCCCGAGGACCTGCTCGTCGCCGTGGTGGCGCACCCCTCGGCCGCGGCGGACTGGGACTGGATCAAGTGGCTTCCGCACGCCCAGCACCCCAAGGCGAAGGACGGCGCGGGTTCGTCCCGGCTGCTCTTCGACGACCTCGGTGAGCTGGAGCAGGCGCTGGAGGACCAGCTGTCCGACCGGCCCCGCTGGAACCGCGACGCGAACCCGGTGTACGAAAAGCCGCACCTGGTGGTCGTCCTGGACGGCGGCACGGTCCCGCCCGACTCCGAACTGGCCGGTACCGAGGGCCTCCAGGGCGTCACGTTCCTGGAGATCGCCCCCGGCGAGCTGGAGGACGAGCTGCGCGGTGGCCTGACCTCGTACCTGAAGCCGGACAGGCTGCAGCTTTTCGTCGGCCACGAGTCGGCGTACAGCGGCAAGCCCGACGTGCTCAGCCTCGAGCAGTCCGAGGCGCTCGCCCGGCAGCTGGCCGCGTACCGCGTCGGCAGCGCCGAAGAGGGCGAACCGCTCCTCGCCAACCTGGACTTCACCGACCTCATGGGCATCGGCGACGCCGGTTCCGTGGACGTGTCGCGCACCTGGCGGCCGCGCACCCTGCACGAGCGGCTGCGGGTGCCGATCGGTGTCGGCCAGGCCGGTGAGCCGGTCATGCTCGACCTCAAGGAGGCGGCGCAGGAAGGCATGGGCCCGCACGGCCTGTGCGTCGGCGCCACCGGTTCCGGTAAGTCCGAGGTGCTGCGCACCCTGGTGCTCGGCCTGTCGGTGACGCACTCCTCGGAGACGCTGAACTTCATCCTCGCGGACTTCAAGGGTGGTGCGACCTTCGCCGGTATGGCGGACATGCCGCACACCGCGGCCGTGATCACCAACCTCGCCGACGACCTCACGCTGATCGACCGCATGCGCGACTCGATCACGGGTGAGATGCAGCGCCGCCAGGAGCTGCTCCGTACGGCGGGCAACTTCGCCAACCTCACGGACTACGAGAAGGCGCGTGCCGCGGGTGCCGCCCTCGAACCGATGGCGTCGCTGGTGATCGTGCTCGACGAGTTCTCCGAACTCCTCACCGCGAAGCCGGACTTCATCGACATGTTCATCCAGATCGGCCGCATCGGCCGATCCCTGGGTGTGCACCTGCTGCTCGCCTCGCAGCGCCTCGAAGAGGGCAAGCTGCGCGGTCTGGACACGTACCTCTCGTACCGCATCGGTCTGCGGACCTTCTCCGCGGCCGAGTCCCGTACGGCGATCGGTGTGCCGGACGCGTACCACCTGCCGTCGATCCCGGGTTCGGGTTATCTGCGGTACGACACCGACACCATGGTGCGGTTCAAGGCCGCCTATGTGTCGGGTCCGTACCACGGTGAGGGTCCCTCGCGTGTGCACCGGTCGACGCAGTTGCGGCCCGCGGTGTTCAAGGCCACGCATGTGGAGCTGCCGCCACAGCCGGTGATCGAGGAGCCGGTGGTGGACAACCGCGTCGACGACGCGCTGGCCGACACCGTGCTCGACGTGATCGTCAGCAAGATGATCAACCAGGGTCCGCCCGCGCACCAGGTGTGGCTGCCGCCGCTGGAGGAGGCTCCCTCCCTGGAGCAGCTGCTTCCGGCGCTCGCCATCACGCCCGAACGCGGCCTGACGGCACCGGACTACACGGCCCTCGGCCGGCTCAACGTCCCGGTCGGTCTGGTCGACAAGCCCTTCGAGCAGCGCCGCGACGTGCTGTACCGGGACTTCTCCGGTGGTTCGGGTCACGGTCTGTTCGTGGGTGGTCCGCAGTCCGGCAAGTCGACGCTGCTGCGTTCGATGATCACCTCGTTCGCGCTCACCCACACGCCGAGCGAAGTGCAGTTCTACTGCCTGGACTTCGGTGGTGGTGGTCTCATCGCCATGGAGGACCTGACGCACGTCGGTGGTGTCGCCAACCGTCTCGACGCCGAGAAGGTGCGCCGTACGGTCAGCGAGGTCGAGGGCATCCTGAACGCGCGGGAGGAGTACTTCCGCGCGAACAACGTCGACTCGATCCAGACCTACCGTCAGCGCCGGGCCGCCGGGCAGTTGCCCGACCAGCCCTGGGGTGACGTCTTCCTGATCGTCGACGGCTGGGGAACCTTCAAGACGGACTACGAAGGTCTTGAGGCGTCCATCACCGACATGGCGATGCGCGGTCTCGGCTTCGGTGTCCACGTGATCATCACGGCGAGCCGGTACACCGAGGTGCGGCCCGCGCTCAAGGACATGCTGCAGAACCGCATCGAACTGCGCCTCGGTGACCCCACCGAGTCGGAGATCGACCGCAAGGTCGCGCAGAACGTCCCGGCGGCCGTCCCCGGCCGTGGTCTGACCCAGGACAAGCTGCACTTCATGACCGCGCTGCCGCGGGTCGACGGCTCCTCGGAGACCGAGGACCTGGCGGAGGCCACCTCCGTGGTGATCCGCGCGATCAACGAGAACTGGCAGGGCGCACCCGCCCCCGCGGTGCGACTCCTTCCGCGTCAGCTGGAGGCGGACCGGCTGCCCAAGGGCTTCGAGCACCCGGAGCGCGGTATCGCCTTCGGTATCGACGAGTCCCAACTGGCCCCGGTGTTCGTGGACTTCGAGGCCGACCCGCACTTCGTCATCTTCGGCGAGAGCGAGTCGGGTAAGTCCGCGCTGCTGCGGCTGCTCATCAAGCAGATCTGTGAGCGATACCAGCCGGACAAGGCGAAGATCGTCATGGGTGACTACCGACGGGCCCACCTTGAGGGTGTCCCGGAGTCGCACCTGTCGCGGTACTGCGCCTCGGCGCCGGCCCTGCAGGAGACGATCGAGGGTCTGGCGGGCTCGCTGAGCCGCCGTATGCCGGGCCCGGACGTCACGCCCGAGCAGCTGCGTAACCGCAGTTGGTACAGCAGCCCGGACGCGTTCGTCATCGTCGACGACTACGACCTGGTGGCCACGGGCATGAACCCGCTCCAGCCGCTGCTCGAGTACCTGCCGTTCGCCCGTGACGTCGGTCTGCGCGTCATCATCGCCCGGCAGTCGGGTGGCGCGAGCCGCTCGCTGTACGAGCCGGTGATGCAGCGCATCCGTGAGCTCGGCGCGCAGGGCGTGGTGCTCTCCGGCGACCGGGTCGAGGGCCAGCTCCTCGGCAACATCACGCCGACCCAACTCCCGCCCGGCCGTGGGTACTTCCACACGCGTCGGCGTGGCGGGCAGATGGTCCAGACGGGCTGGCTGCCGTCGCGGTTCTGAGTTCCGTACGTACGACGCCGAAGGGCGGCACTCCCGGTGGGGGTGCCGCCCTTCGGCGTTGTCCGGTCGGCATTTGCCGGTGGGGTTGTGCGGTCAGAGCAGTCCGTGCCACATCTGGTCGACGACGGTCGCCCACCAGTTGTCCCGTCCCAGGGCGCGCGCGTCGATCGCGGCCAGCCTGTTCTGGAACTCCTGGACGGCGGCGCCCGCCTGGTACGGGTCCATGCCCACCATGCCGTTGCGGGTGGCGACGAGCAGGGCGAGGGAACGTACGAACGCGGCGATCGAGGTGTTGACCAGGCGGCCCGAACCTGTCTTGGGGCTGGCCGCCCAGACCAGGCCCTGCCAGTCCTCGGCGCCCGCGCACTGCACGGTGATCTCGGCCCAGCCGTCGGTGCCGATCCGCAGATGCCCGGCGAGCGTGCCGAGTTGGGCCTCGGCGAGCGGCGAACCGGAGGCCCGCAGGTGGCTCGCCGCGTCCCGTACCGGTTCGGTGGGCCCTGGAGCGCCGAAGAAGAACGGTATGTCGGCGGGAAGCCCGGCGATGAGCAGCGTGTCCCGCGCGGACTCGGGCAGCGGGTGCGGGTCGAGCTCCTCGGGCGTGAACCGGCGTACGCCGCCCGCCAGCTCGAAAAGCTTGTCGAGGTGGAGGCCGAGCGAGTCGTCCGCGACCGGCGCCGCGGGCGCGAGGCGCGCGGGCAGCGCGGGGCGGTGCGGGCGCGGCGGCGGTTCGTGGCCGGTGATGGCGTACAACGACTCGACGTGCTCGACGAGTTGGGCGGCGCCGTCGAGCCGTTCCTGCTCGAAGATGCCGTAGTCGTGGGTGGTGGAGAACTCCGCGTTCGGCAGGGCGCCGGAGAGCAGCAGCTCGCCGGTGTAGCCGCCGGGCAGCAGGCTGGGGCTGAGGTCGGTGTGCACGGCGATGACGTTCTGCGGCGGGATGTTCAGGCGCAGCAGCTCGGCGTAGCAGCGGGTCTCGGCGGGGGCCAGGCCGGGCCCCGAGGTGCGGAGCAGCGAGGTCTCCTCGCCGGTGGCCGGGTCGACGTAGGTAAACACGGCGGTGTTGCCGGGTCCGGTGACCGGTGGCTTGGGGGC
>NZ_JAAAHS010000222.1 GCF_009908195.1 Streptomyces boluensis
GGACCGGAAGACCATACGCCACCCCCGCCGCCGACCCCGCCGTGAGATACGTGTCGAGCCCCGGCAGGTCCGCGAGCTGCTTGCGCAGGGCGTCCCGGTCGGCGGCGCGGTCGATGGCCCGGTGGAACGTCCAGGGCGCCCCGTCGAGCGCCGCCACGACCCGCTCGACCGCCGCGAGGTCGGCCGCGCCCGTCTCGTCGAGGAAGCCGAGTACGAACTCGTCGGCGCCCTCGGCGCGCAGGTCCCGTGCCCTGGCCACCAGCGCGTCGACCGCCTCGGTGCCCCCGGCGACGAAGCCGTCCGTGGCGCGCAGCATGACGCGCAGCGAGATGTCGACGGCGGCGCGGATCTCGGCGAAACCGGCGAGGCTCGGCGTGAGGCCGTCCGCCGCCATGTCGGTGACGAGTTCGAGGCGGTCCGCACCTCCGGCCTGGGCGGCGACCGCGTCCTGCGCGTCGAGCGCGATCACCTCCAGGACTGCACGCTGGCTCATGGGGCGCATGGGGCCTCTATTCCTCGGAATGCTCGGCGGCTACAGGTGGCCATAGGCGACTAGGCGAATAGGCGAATAGGCGAATAGGCGACTAGAGGTCTAGTCCAATCTCAAGACTACGCGCAGCCCGTCAGTGCGTGTGGCCGCTTTCCGCCCCATGGTCATCGCCCCACTCGTCCGCCGCACCCGCCCCGGCCCCCGAGGTCCGCACCGTGAACTCCGCCGTCCGCACCTTCCCGTCGTGCTTGAAGTCGAGGAACAGCCGGTACGAGCCCTCGCTGGGCGCCGTCGCCGTGAAGGAGACGACGGGTCCTGGCCCGCCCTCGTTCGGGTGGACGTGCAGATACGCGAGGTCGCCGGAGCGCAGCGCGACGAGGTGGCCGTACGCCTCCAGGTAGGGCTCCAGGTCGGTGACCGGCTTGCCGTCCTTGCTGACCCGCAGCTTCAGTTCGCCCGCGCGGCCGGGGGTGAGGGGGCCGTCGAGCGTCACCTCGTACCCGTCGGCGAGCTTCGCCTTCGCGGACTGCTCGGGCAGCGCGGCCGGGTCGTACCGCCCGGCCACCGCGAGGTCCGCGCCGAGCGTGAGGCCCTCGCCGCCCTTCGGCGTGAAATCGGCGAAGACCCGGTACCCGCCAGCCTTCGGCAGGTCCACTGGGGTCGACCAGGTGCCGTCGGCGGCGCGGGTGGGGTGCAGATGACGGTAGGTGCCGAGGTCGCGCGAGGCGATGATCAGGTGCAGGTCCTTGCCGTGCTCGCGGTCGTACGCGGTGACCTTGCGGCCGCTGCCGTCCTCGACGGTGAAGCTCAGCTCGGTCTTCTCGCCGGCCTTCAGGCGTGACCGCTCCAGGTCGAGGGTGTACCCGTCCTGGGAGATCTGGAGTCCGCCGGGCGGCTCGGCCGCGCTCTCCTTCTCCTCAGGGGCCCCGCTCTCGTGGCCGCCATGCCCGGCACTCTCCTCCCCCGACTCGGCCGCGGCGCGCGCGCCCTCCTCCGGGCCGACGGCGCCGCCCACCGCGTACGCGGTACCGAAGGTGGCTCCGATCGCGGCGGCGAAGGCGGTGATCTTCGTTGCGGTGTTCATGGATCGCTTGGATCGCATGGCTCGCTCCCTGTGTCTGTGTGTCCGTGTGCCCGTGTATCCGTGGGCTCCAACGCTTTTGACAGTACCCCCTGGGGGTATCAAGTCAAGCGGAGGGAGGGGCTTGCGTCCGTAACCCCCCAGGGGTATACATGGACTCGTCGAAATCAATACCCCCTAGGGGTACCCGCCAGCAGCGGTTCAGCAGCGGTAGAAGGGCAGCAGCCATGACCACCACCACACCCGGCACCACCGCCGAAGCGGAGGTCGAACTCGCCATCGGCGGCATGACCTGCGCCTCGTGCGCGGCGCGGATCGAGAAGAAGCTCAACCGCATGCCGGGCGTCGAGGCGACCGTCAACTACGCCACCGAGAAGGCCAAGGTCACGTACGCCGCGGACATCGCGGTGACCGACCTGATCGCCACGGTCGAGGCCACCGGGTACACGGCGCAGGAGCCCACCCCCGAGCCCGCACACGTCGAGGGTGGCGACGGGCCCGCGGCCGAGCCGGACGACGGGCTTCGCCCGCTGCGGCAGCGGCTGATCACGGCCGTCGCCCTGGCCGTCCCGGTGATCGCGATGGCGATGGTCCCGGCGCTGCAGTTCGAGTACTGGCAGTGGCTGTCCCTGACGCTCGCGGCGCCCGTCGTGACGTACGCGGCGTGGCCCTTCCACAAGGCGGCGTTCACGAACGCGCGGCACGGGGCCGCGACGATGGACACGCTGATCTCGGTCGGTACGACGGCGGCGTTCCTGTGGTCGCTGTGGGCGCTGTTCTTCGGTACGGCCGGGACGCCCGGCATGACGCACCCCTTCGAGCTGACCATCGCCCGCACCGACGGCGCCGGGAACATCTATCTGGAGGCCGCGGCCGGAGTGACCGCGTTCATCCTGGCGGGCCGGTACTTCGAGGCCCGTTCCAAGCGCAAGGCGGGCGCGGCCCTCAAGGCGCTGCTCGAACTCGGCGCGAAGGAGGTCACGGCGCTGCACGACGGTCGTGAAGTTCTCATCCCTGTAGCCGAGTTGAAGGTCGGCGACCACTTCCTGGTCCGGCCCGGCGAGAAGATCGCCACCGACGGCACGGTGGTCGAGGGCTCGTCGGCCGTGGACGCGTCCATGCTGACCGGTGAGTCCGTGCCGGTGGAGGTCTCCGTCGGGGACGGCGTGACCGGGGCGACCCTGAACGCCGGCGGCCGCCTCGTCGTCGCCGCGACCCGCGTCGGCGCCGACACCCAACTCGCCCGCATGGCCAAGCTGGTGGAGGACGCGCAGAACGGCAAGGCCGCCGCCCAGCGGCTCGCCGACAAGATCTCCGCCGTCTTCGTACCGGTCGTGATCGCCCTCGCCGTCGCCACCCTCGGCTTCTGGCTCGGCAGCGGCGCGGGCCTCACCGCCGCGTTCACGGCGGCCGTCGCCGTACTGATCATCGCCTGCCCCTGCGCCCTGGGCCTGGCCACGCCGACCGCGCTCATGGTCGGTACGGGGCGCGGCGCGCAGCTCGGCATCCTGATCAAGGGCCCGGAGGTCCTGGAGTCCACTCGTCGCGTCGACACGATCGTCCTCGACAAGACCGGCACGGTCACGACGGGCCGCATGACTCTCCTGGGTACGCACACCGCCGACGGCGTCACCGAGGCCGAAGTGCTGCGCCTGGCCGGTGCGTTGGAGCACGCGTCGGAGCACCCGATCGCCCAGGCCGTCGCCTCCGGCGCCACCGCGCAGGTTGGCACCCTGCCCACGCCAGAGGACTTCGCGAACATCGCGGGCCTCGGCGTCCAGGGCATCGTCGAGGGCCACGCGGTCCTGGTGGGCCGCGAGCAGTTGCTCGCGGAGTGGGAGATCCACCTGCCCGTCGGCCTTGAGCGCGCGAAGGCGGAAGGGGAAGCCGCAGGCCGTACGGTCATCGCGGTGGCCTGGGACGGCGAGGCGCGGGCGGTCCTCGAGGTCGCGGACGCGGTCAAGGAGACCAGCCCGGAGGCGATCCGCCGGCTGCGCGCGCTCGGCCTCACCCCGATCCTCCTCACCGGCGACAACCGCGCTGTCGCGGAGTCGGTGGCGGCGGAGGTCGGCGTGGACCAGGTGATCGCCGAGGTCCTCCCGCAGGACAAGGTCGACGTGGTGAAGCGGCTCCAGGCCGAGGGCAAGTCGGTCGCGATGGTCGGCGACGGCGTCAACGACGCGGCCGCCCTCGCCCAGGCCGACCTGGGCCTGGCCATGGGCACGGGTACGGACGCGGCGATCGAGGCGGGCGATCTCACCCTCGTACGGGGCGACTTGAGGTCGGCGGCGGACGCGATCCGCCTCTCCCGGCGCACCCTCGGCACGATCAAGTCGAACCTCTTCTGGGCCTTCGCCTACAACGTGGCCGCACTGCCGCTGGCCGCGGCGGGCCTGCTCAACCCGATGATCGCGGGCGCGGCGATGGCGTTCTCGTCGGTCTTCGTAGTGGGCAACAGCTTGCGGCTGCGGGGGTTCAGGGCGGCGTGAGGTGAGGCTTTCGCTCAGCGGAACCAGGGAGGGCGCTGGGTGGACGGGCACGGAAGCTGCCCGCCCACCTGGCGCCCTCGCCTCTCCCCTCCTAAGCTGTTGCACTTATTTCGATTGTTTCGGATACTTCGATTAGAGGCGACTGAAGGAGGTTCCGGAGACATGGCGACAGCGGTTGTCCACAGACACGAACCACACGGCGGCGACGAGGCCGAGGCGGCCGCACAGGCACTTCGCCAGGTGAAGCACTACCTCAGCGAGCATGCGGATGACGACGCCGTACGCGCACGCGTCGAAGCCGAGCCGGACGCCGAATTGCTCCTGCCGCGCGGCGCGGTGGAACTGCTCGCCACGGTCTTGGCCCACATGGCGGCAGGACGTGCGGTCGCGGTCGTTCCCGCACACGCGGAACTCACCACGCAGCAGGCGGCCGACTTGCTCAACGTGTCCCGGCCGTACCTGATCGGCCTGCTTCAGTCCGGGGAGATCGAGTACCGGTCGGTGGGGAAGCACCGCCGCATCAAGGCCGAGTCACTACTCGCATACCGCCGCGGCGACGACCGCGCCCGCAGGGAAGCCGCGGATGAACTCACCGCGCTGAACCAGGAGATGGGACTTCTCTGAGCCATGGCGCATGTGGTGGTCTACGACGCTTGCGTGCTGTACCCGAGCACCCTGCGAGACCTGCTCATCCGCATAGCCCAGAGCGGACTCGTGCAGGCGAAATGGTCCGACCGCATCTTGGACGAGGTGTTCGACAACCTGGCCGAGAACAGGCCGGACCTGGACGCCGCCCGGCTGGCACGTACGCGTCGCCTCATGGTCCGGGCCATCCGCGACGGCATGGTCGTCGGGTACGAACCGCTGATCGAAGCGATGGAACTGCCGGATCCGGACGACCGGCACGTCCTCGCCGCCGCCGTGAAGTCCCGAGCCCACCAGATCGTCACCCGTAACCTCAAGGACTTTCCCGCCTCAGCGGTGTCACGCTGGGGAGTGCGCGCCGGCCATCCAGACGATTTCGTCATGGAACAGATCGAGATCGACCGGCCGACGGTGTTCGCCGCCGTGCACCAGATCGCCAACTCCTGGCGGAATCCGCCTGGTTCAGTGAGCGGTGTGCTCGACCGCCTGGAGAAGGACGGCCTGATCGAGTCCGTCGCCGCCCTTCGCTTCTAGCGTCTGCGCGCCACCACGCCTGGGCGTCGCAGGGTTCGCTACCCGGCCCACAACGTGGCCGCACTGCCCCTCGCCGCAGCGGGACTGCTCAACCCGATGATCGCGCGCGCGACGATGGCGTTCTCTGGTGGGCCTTCGCGACGAACTCCGACACCAGCCACCCGGGCGATCCGAACCCCCGGCGGTCCGGGGCGTGTTGGACGGCTGGCACGATGCGGGCCATGACGCAGGACATACAGACCCACGGGGAGGCGCTCGTCTCCGCCGCGCGCGCCGGGGACGACAAGACCGCGCGCCGCCACACGGACTTCTTCGTTCTGAACCACTACGTGGACGAGGGCATCCCGTACTGGGAACGGGCGGTGGCCGAGGGCGACGCGTTCTCGCACTTCACCCTCGCCCGGTACCGGAAGGTCCGCGGCGACCGCCCCGCGGCCGAGGCGCTCTACCGGGCCGTCGCCGAGCGGCACATCGAATCCGCCTACGGCCTTGGCGTACTCCTCAAGGAGAACGGCGACCCGGAGGCCGCCGAATGGTTCCGGCACGGCTGGGAGTGGGGCGGCCACCTCGACTGCAAGATCGAGCTGGGCAAACTCCTCGCCGCCGAGGGACGCCTCGACGAGGCGGCGACGTTCCTGATGGACGACGCCGGCCTGGGCGACATCGCGGTCTTCCGCTGGGTGAAACTCTTCGAGTCGATCGGGGAGCAGTTCGCCCAGGTCGCGGAGCTCCTCGACATCGCCGAGACGGCGGCCGCCTATGGGGACGCCGAGACAGCCGCCGAGCGGGCCGCCGAGGTGACCGGCCCGCTCCTCGACCTGGAGGAGCACTTCCGCGACTACCCCGCCCTGGCCGACAAGGCCGCGGGCCACTACCGCAGGGCCGCCGCCCTGACCGAACAAGCCCGGGTCGCCCAGGCCTCGTTCCTGGCCATCACCACCGACTACGAAGCCTGGCCCGAGGCGCGCGCCCTGCTCGTCCAGGCCCACGAAGCGGGGTACGAGGGCGCTTCGTTCGGCCTCGGCATCCTGCACTCGGAGCGCGGGGAGATCGCCGAGGCGGAGCACTGGTACGAGGTTTCGTACGGCCACGGAAACCGCCGCGCCGCGTGGAAACTGGGTCTGCTGTGCAAGTGGCAGCAGCGGTACGAGGACGCGGAACGCTGGTTCCGCAAGGCCGGGGAGAACAACGCGGACGTCGTCGCGCAGCTCGACGACATCGCGGCCCTGCGCGCCGAGGACGACACGAGCGTGCCCGGCGACCCCGACCCGCGCGGCCTGACCGCACTGCGCGAACGCGCGGAGGCGGGCGACACCGGTGCCGCTTACGCGTACGGCGACGCGCTCTACGAACGGCCCGGCGTGGACCCCCGCGCCCTGGTCCGCTGGTGGGAACCCGCAGCGGCGGCGGGCGACCCGGACGCCGCGTACGACCTCGGGGACCTGTACGGCAAGGTGGGCGAGCCCGAGCTGCGCGACGCGTGGTACCGCAAGGCCGCCGAGGCGGGGCACCACTACGCGTGCCAGAGGATGGGCTGGCTCTCCGAGCAGCACTACGACTTCCAGGAGGCGGAGCGCTGGTACGAGCGCGCGGCCGGCAGCGGTGAGCCCCTGCACGCCATGCTCGCGGGCAAGTTGAAGGCCCAGCGCGGCGCGTACGCCGAGGCGGAGCCGCTCCTGCGCACGGCCTGGGAAGAGTGCGCCGAGGAATCGGGCGGGACGGAGGCCGCCGGGTACTACGGACTCGTCCTGCACCGCCTCGGCCGGTTGGCGGAGGCCGTCGAGCCGCTGCAGGCCGCCGCCGAGGACTGGGACGAGGACGTGCGCCCCCGCTACAGCCGGGACGACCTGACCGTGCTGTCCCGGATGGTGAAGCCGAGGAAGGAACTGAAGGCGGTCAACGCGGCGCTGGCTGAGTGAGGGTTCCGGGGCGGGGCGGCGCCGCCCGGTAAGGGGGCGCCCTCCCCTCCCCCCGCTACCCGACCGCTCGGTTGAGGTCCCAGACCAGGAGGTCCTGGCGCTTCGGTGCGCTGGTGACGGCGACCGGGCCTTCGTCCAGCTCGACGACCGCGTACAGCTGCCCGGCCAGCGGCTCGCCTATCTGCTCGCCACTGCGCAGGTCCCATATCCGGCTCGTGTCGTCGTTGCTGCCGGTCACGACGATCGCGCGCCCGTCGGCAGTGTGCGCGGTCCCCAGGCTGTGGATCCGGTCGGTGTGCCCGGCCGAGGGCTCAGCCAGCGGCTCGCCGCTCTCCAGGTCCCAGCGGTGCAGCAGATGGCGGTCTCCCCCGGCCACCACCATCGCCCGCCCGTCGACCTCCACAACCGCGTGAGCGCGCGCCACCGCCTCGATGCCTTCAAGCGTCGGCCCCCGCTGCTCGCCTTCGAGCAGATCCCAGACCTGCACGAAGTCGTCGTGGCCACCGGTCACGGCGACCGGCCTGCCGCCCAGGAGCCCCGCCGTCATGTCCCCGTTGAAACTGGCCCTGAGGTACGCCACCTCCTCGCCTGACCTCAGGTTCGACGCCATCAGCTGCCCCTCCTCGGAGCTGCTGACGGCGAGCAGACCGGCCTCGGTCGGCACGGTCCAGAGCGAGGTGACCCCGAGGTCGTGCCCGGTCAGCGTCTTGCCCATCTGGGCACCGGTACGCAGATCCCAGACGCGTACGGCTCCGCCCATCGTCTCCGGGTCCGCGCCCGACAGATCGAACCGGCCCCCACCGGTGATCACCACGGCCCGCCCGTCCAGCTCACCGACCGCGAGGTGGGAGCAGATGTAGTACGGGTCTATCGAGCACCGGGGCCGCAGCTCGTCGTCGTCCTCGTCGTCCTCGTCCCAGAGCCCCATCTCGAAGTACCAGGCGTCCTCGGGCTCCGCGTTCGTGAGGTCGAGGGGGCGTGACGAGCACTCCCCGTCCAGCAGCCCGCACACCCACAACGTCGCGTCCCGGTCGACGCTCACCGCCACCGGCGCCCCGTCCAGGACGACCACGGCTGTCGTGTCGTGCCAGCCGTGCGTGTGCCCCGAGTAACGCGTCACCAGTCGTTCATCCCCGTCAGTCATGCGAATACGCTAACTCCCGCCACTGACAACGCAGTTGACCTGCACAGACGCCTCGAACTCGCACCACACGACCTTCCCGGGCACCCTCGCCCCCACCCCCCACTTGTCGGCGACGGCCGACACGAGCAGCAGCCCGTTCCCGCCCTCGTCCCGCGCCTCGCACGGAATGTGCGGCTCCCCGTCCCCGCTGTCGTGCAGCTCGACGCGGAGTACGGCCCCGTCGTACGCGAGCCGTACCAGGAACCCGCGCCCCGGCGGAACCCCGTGCAGCAGGGCGTTGGTGGCGAGCTCGCTGACGCAGAGCAGTACGTCGTCGGCGCTGGGGGCGAGCCCCCAGTCCCCGAGCACCTTGCTCGCGAACGCCCTGGCGGCGGGCACGGAGCGGCGATCCCTACGGAGTAACTTCTCGTGGAACACCGGGAGTTGGACTGTCTCATTCA
Organism: Streptomyces boluensis; assembly: GCF_009908195.1. Lineage (GTDB taxonomy): Bacteria > Actinomycetota > Actinomycetes > Streptomycetales > Streptomycetaceae > Streptomyces > Streptomyces boluensis. The sequence goes on from NZ_JAAAHS010000222.1 coordinate 8,743, forward strand.
CGGGACGAGCGTCGCGGAGCGTGACTACGCTGAAACAGTGCGTCGACCCCGACAGATTTCTTGTCGGGGTGAATACGGGGTCGAGGACGAGTGAGGGCGGGGACATGGGCGTCATGAGCCCAAGCAGGCATCCGAGCAAGAACCCGTCGGCGATGAAGATGGTCGGGAGCCTGCTCGCCCTCTTCCGCACCGCCGCCGGCTACACCCAACGCGCACTGGCGGACCGCCTGGTCCTCGCGGAGGCGACCATCGCGGCCATCGAGCAGGGCCGCCGCCCCCTGTTGCCTGACCTGGCCCAGGCGATGGACCAACTCCTCCAAACCAAGGGCGCATTGGCGGTCGCTGTCGCCAACATGCCGGAGATCGACCAGTTTCCGTTGTGGGCGGAGTCGTACATCAAGCATGAGCGGGAGGCGATCGCACTGTCGCTCTACGCGAACCAGGCACTGCCTGGACTGCTCCAGACCTGGGCGTACGCGGAAGCGGTGTTCCGCGAGCGGGTCCCGTCGTACGACGAGGACGAGATCGCGACGAAGACGGCAGCGCGCATCGAGCGGCAGGCGATTCTGCATCAGAAGAACCCGCCGACGGTCAGCTTCGTCATCTGGGAACCGGTGCTCGGGCTCAGGATCGGCACCCGTACGACACAGATCGAGCAGTTGCGACACCTGCGGGAGTGCGCCCAACTTCCTTGTGTGTCACTGCAGATACTGCCTCTGGACAGTGCCCACCACGCAGCTCTCGACGGCCCGTTCGTACTGCTTGAGACCCCCGACCATCAGCACCTCGCGTACACGGAGACCCAGCGCGGCAGCCAGTGGGTGGCTGATCGAAACGAGGTGTCCATCCTGGCGCGCAAATATGCGATGCTGCGAGCTCAGGCCCTGACTCCAGACCACTCCTTGGGCCTGCTGGATGGCCTGCTAGGAGAGCGATGAGCACCGCATTGCACTGGTTCAAGTCGAGCTACAGCGGTAGCGAGGGCGGCGAATGCCTCGAAGTCGCCTACGACTGGCGGAAGTCCAGCTACAGCAGCAGCGAGGGAGGCGCGTGCGTCGAGATCGCCGCCCACCCCACCGCAGTCCACATCCGCGACTCCAAGAACCCCGGCGGGCCGACCCTCACCGTGAGCCCCGCCGCGTGGTCCGCATTCGCCACGCACGCGGCGGCGTAGCGAGCACGACCAGGAGGAGCAGCGTGAGCAACGCACGGAACTGGTTCAAGTCGAGCTACAGCGGCGATGAGGGCGGCGAGTGCCTCGAAGTCGCTTATGAGTGGCGGAAGTCCAGCTACAGCAGCGATAAAGGTGAGGCCTGCGTCGAGATCGCCGCCCACCCCACCGCAGTCCACATCCGCGACTCCAAGAACCCCGGCGGGCCGACCCTCACCGTGAGCCCGGCGGCGTGGTCCGCGTTCGCGGACGGTGCCGCCCGCACGTCCGCATGAGCCAACCGGCCGTCGCGTACGAGGAGTTACGCCAACTCGTGGACGGATACGAAGTCCCGTTGGGCCGGTGGACCATCGACACGTCGAAGTTCCCCGCATGAGCTACAGAGCGCTGCTCATCGGCGCCGCCGACTACGAAGCCCCCGGCATCACCGCGCTGCCCTTCGTGCCCGGCGACCTGGAGCGGCTCGGGGAAGCGCTCGTCGCGCGGGGGTTTCATGAGGCGAAGGTCGCGCAGTCGCCCTGGTTCACGACCAACGTCATCAACGGCGAGGTGTCCCGTTTCCTCGCGTCCGCCGCCAGCGGTGACCGGCTGCTCGTCGTTTTAAGCGGGCACGGTGTGCACCACGACGGTCAGGACTATCTCGTACCGGAGGACATCCGCCCCGAGCTGCACACCTTCGCCGAGGGCTGCGTCGCGCTCGACTGGCGGCGGGAGCTGGAGGACAGCACGGCCGCGCAGGTCGTCTTCCTCATCGACGCGTGCCGCGAGGGCATCCGGCACGACACCAAGGCGACCGCCGCCTGGTCCCGGCGGAAGGTCGCGGACGCGCTGCGCCGCAAGGTCGCGTACGTGTACGCCTGCTCCCAGGCCGAGGTCGCGCGGTTTGTACGGGACACCGACGAGGTACGCGACGGCCACGACGTGGGTATCGAACCCGGCGCCTCCTTCAGCCTGTTCTCGCGCGCCCTCGCCGACCGCATCGGAAGCCTCACCGACCTCGCCGACCTGCGCCGGGAAGTCCAGCAACGGGTCGACGAACTGCACGCCGCGTACGGCAAGTCCGGGAGCCCGCAGCGGCTTCGCGTACTCACCGAGGAACCGGAGGCCGGCTTCTGCGTATTCCCGCCCGTGGAGCGCGCGGCCCCGGAACTGCCCAGCGGGCCCGAACGCGTCTGGGCCGAAGCCGTCACCACCCACCTGGCCTGGACGTACACCAAAACCGACATCCCGGAGCTGCGGGCCGCGTGCGGGGCGCTCGCCGCGTCGTACGCGCGGGACTGCCGTACCGATGACGCCATGCGCCAAGACCCTTGGTACGACGACGAGTTGGCGGAGCGGACCACCGACCGGCTCGGCTTCCTGCTGCAGCGGCTCGCGCCCGGGACCGTCCTTTCACCGACCGAGGCCGCCCTGCTCGCCGTACTGCCGTTCGCCGCGCAGGCCCATCGGGTCCGGCAGGCGGCGGCCAGGGATGACGTGCCGCAGGCCGAACTCGGCGCGTTCCTCGACCTGTTCCCGCGGCTCGGGCGGCGGTTGCGCGGGCTCACGGACACGCAGGCCGGTGCCGTACGGGACATCCACTGGTGGGGCTACCACCGCTGGCTGGCCCGGCAGCCCGACGCGTACACGGCGGTGGAGGACCGGGCCCCCGTCGGCACCGGCTGGATACGTGAGGAGTTGGGCACCTCTCGGCTTCTGCGCCACCTCAAGGAGCAGCGGATCGCGCCCGCCTCCGCCCCCGGCACCGTACGCAGCACGGAACTCGCCGAGGAGCGGGAGGTCGCGCCGAGCACGGTGTACGAGCACACGGTGCGGGAACGGCTCGTGTCCGGCCTGTTCAAGGCCGCGCACGCACTCGCCGTCGACCCGGCCGACCTGCCCGAAGTTCTCGTGGAGCACCTGGGCATCTCCGACAGCGTGTCCCTGCCCGAGCTGCTCACTACGGTGCGGCAGTCGTCGTGGGCGGCGTCCGGGCCGGGGCGTTCGCTGACCGCGCTGTGCGGGCACCCGGCGGTCGAGCTGGCCCTGAAACGGCACGCCGAGTCCGTCGACGTACTGCTGCGAAGCCTGCACGACGGGGCGGCCCGTACCGGCAGCTCGCTCGCCCCGCTCGCCGGACTTCCCGCGTACGCGGACGCGCGCCGGGTACGCCCCAGTGGCTCCGCCCCGGCGAACCTGTCCACCGGCATCCGCTTCCGGCTCGCGGACGACCGCGTGCAGGAGCTCTTGATGGGCGAACAGCTTTACGGAGACCGGGGGTTGGCGGTCCGTGAGCTGTACCAGAACGCGCTTGATGCGTGCCGGTACCGGGAGGCTCGTACGGAGTACCTGCGGCGCACGGGCACTGCTACGGCTCCGTGGGAGGGCGAGATCGTCTTCGGAGAGGGCACGGACGACGCCGGGCGGCCCTACCTGGAGTGCGCGGACAACGGCATCGGCATGGGCGTCACCGAACTCCAGCGCGCCTTCTCGCAGGGCGGTGCGCGCTTCGTGGACCTCCCCGAGTTCGCGGAGGAGGGTGCCCAGTGGGCCTCCCTCGACCCGCCGGTCGACTTCATGCCGGTGAGCCGGTTCGGGATCGGGGTGCTCAGCTATTTCATGATTGCCGATGAACTGGTGCTGTGGACTTGCCGGTTGGGGCGGGATGGGCGTCCGGGGCGGTTGTTGAAGGTGACCATTGCTGGGCCGGGGACGCTGTTTCGGGT
>NZ_JAAAHS010000223.1 GCF_009908195.1 Streptomyces boluensis
GCGGATGATCACGCACCGCCGACCGAATGATCACGCACAGCTAACCGTCAGGACCCCTTCCCGTCAAGGGTCGACCGGGGGCGTGCGGACAGCCAACTCACCTTCGTACAGGCCGAATTGGGTACCCGAGGCGAGGGGCGGCACAGGGCGGTCGCTGAACCCCCCAATCGCCGAAGCCCCGAACCCGTGAACCCGTGAACCCGTGAACCCCCTGACCCCTGACCCCTGACGCCTACTCGACCGCCCGTGCCGCCGCCCGGCCCGCGGCCCGGCCGGAGAAGATGCAGCCGCCGAGGAACGTGCCTTCGAGTGAGCGGTAGCCGTGCACTCCGCCGCCGCCGAACCCGGCCGCCTCGCCCGCCGCGTACACACCGGGCAGCGGGTCGCCGCCCTCGGTGAGCACCCGCGAGGTCAGGTCGGTCTCCAGGCCGCCGAGGGACTTGCGGGTGAGGATGTTGAGGCGAACGGCGACGAGCGGGCCCGCCTTCGGGTCGAGGATGCGGTGCGGTGCCGCCGTACGGATCAGCTTGTCGCCGAGGAACTTGCGGGACCCGCGCATCGCCGTGATCTGCAGGTCCTTGGTGAAGGGGTTGGCGATCTCGCGGTCGCGCGCGGTGATCTCGCGGCGCAGCTCGGCCTCGTCGATGAGCGGCTCGTCGGTGAGCGCGTTCATGCGGCGGACCAGGGCGGACAGGTCGTTCTCGACGATGAAGTCGGCGCCGTGGTCCATGAACGACTTCACCGGGCCCGGTACGTCGGTCCGTGCGCGCCCGAGGACGGCGCGCACCGACTTGCCGGTCAGGTCGGGGTTCTGCTCGGAGCCGGAGAGGGTGAACTCCTTGCCGATGATGCGCTTGTTGAGCACGAACCAGGTGTAGCCGTAGCCGCTGTGCATGATGTGGTCGAGGGTGCCGAGGGTGTCGAAGCCGGGGAAGAGCGGGACCGGCAGCCGCTTGCCGCGGGCGTCCAGCCAGAGCGAGGAAGGGCCGGGCAGGATGCGGATGCCGTGCTTGTTCCAGATCGGGTTCCAGTTCTCGATGCCCTCGGTGTAGTGCCACATCCGGTCGCGGTTGACCACATGGCCGCCCGCGTCCTCCGCGATGCCGAGCATCAGGCCGTCGACGTGCGCGGGCACACCGGAGAGCATCTTCGCCGGTGGAGTGCCGAGCCGCGCGGGCCAGTTGGCGCGCACCAGGTCGTGGTTGCCGCCGATGCCGCCCGAAGTGACGATCACCGCCTGGGCCTTGAGCTCGAAGGCGCCGGTGACGGTACGGCTGCTCTCCTGGCCGCGTTCGATGTCGGAGGACATGAGCACCTCGCCGCTGACCGTGTCGACGGCGCCGCCGCTGCGGCTCAGGCCGGTCACCCGGTGCCGGAACCTCAGCTGCACGAGGCCGCGCGCGACGCCTTCGCGCACCCGCCGCTCGAAGGGGGCGACGAGTCCGGGTCCGGTACCCCAGGTGATGTGGAACCGGGGCACCGAGTTGCCGTGCCCGGTCGCGTCGTACCCGCCGCGCTCGGCCCAGCCGACCACCGGGAAGAACCTGACGCCCTGCGCGTGCAGCCAGGAGCGCTTCTCGCCGGCCGCGAAGTCGACATACGCCTCGGCCCACTTGCGCGGCCAGTGGTCCTCCTCGCGGTCGAACCCGGCCGTACCCATCCAGTCCTGGAGGGCGAGCGCGTGACTGTCCTTGATCCGCAGCCGGCGCTGTTCCGGCGAGTCGACGAAGAAGAGGCCGCCGAACGACCAGTGCGCCTGGCCGCCGATGGACTGCTCGGGCTCCTGGTCGAGGAGGATCACCTTGCGCCCCGCGTCGACGAGTTCGGCGGTGGCCACGAGCCCCGCGAGGCCCGCCCCGATCACGATCACATCAGCGTCGTACGCCATGGTCATCCGTCCTGTCGGCGGTGCGCCTCACGGAGAAGGCACGAGGGGTCGGGCCGGGGGTGGTCAGGCAGGGGTTACCGGTGGGTTAGATCTTCGGGACACAAGTGCGGGGCGTCAACCATCGCGTTGGACGTGCGTGCCGCGGCGCGGGTTGGATGGCTCCATGAGCGCTGACGAGATCCTGGACATCGTGGACGAACAGGACCGGGTGGTGGGGCAGGCACCGCGCGGCGAGGCCTATGCGAAGGGGCTGCGCCACCGCTGCGTCTTCGTGCTCGCCCGGGACGCCGAGGACCGGATCTTCGTACACCGCCGCACCGCGACCAAGCTGGTGTTCCCCTCGCGGTACGACATGTTCGTCGGCGGCGTCGTCGGCGCGGGCGAAACGTACGACACGGCGGCCCTGCGCGAGGCCGAGGAGGAACTCGGCGTCACCGGACTCCCGCGCCCCGTACCGCTGTTCAAGTTCCTGTACGAGTCCACGGATCCGGGAGCGCCCGTCGCGCAGACGTGGTGGTCGTACGTCTACGAGGTGCGCTGCGAGCTGCCCGTGTCGCCCCAGGTGGAGGAGGTCGCCTGGCACACCTTCCTGCCGGAGGCGGAGCTTCAGCGGCGCCTCGACACCTGGGACTGGGTGCCGGACGGGCTTGCGGCGTACGAGAGGCTGCGCGCCCGGCGCTCGCGGTGAGCGCGGGTAGGGTGCCTTGCGTGATCGGGTTCGTGGAGTCGCTGCGGCTGTGGTTCGCGCCGGGGCGCGTGCGGGAAGAGGGCGAGACGCCCGACTACCGCTTCTCGCTCGCCAACGAGCGGACCTTCCTCGCCTGGGTACGGACCGCGCTTGCGCTCGTGGGCGGTGGCTTCGCCGTCGACCAGTTCCTGCCCGACCTGCGCTGGGGGTGGCGGGTCACGCTCGCCCTCGCCCTGCTCGCGGTGGGCGCCCTGTGCGCGCTGCGGGCGGTCAACCACTGGGTGCGGTGCGAGCTGGCGATGCGGCGCGGTGAGGACCTGCCGGTGTCCCGGTTCCCCGCGCTGCTCGGTCTCGCGGTCGGCGTGGTCGCCCTCGCCATGGTCGTCATCGTGCTCTTCGGCTGGGCGGACTGATGACACCTCCGCGCCCGCGCCCGCGCCTGGTCCGACGGCACTCGTCCGGTGGCCCGGTGCGCACGTGAGCGGCGCGGACCACTCGGCGGGCACGCCCTCGGAAGCCTCAACCCACGTACGCGATCCGGGACTTCAGCCGGAGCGCACCCTCCTCGCGTGGCGGCGTACGACGCTGTCCTGCACCGTGGCCGCACTCCTCGCCGGAAAACAGGCACTGCACGGCGGCGCCTCCACCCTCGGCCTGACCGCGGCCGGCCTTTCACTGCTCCTGTGGCTGGCCTTCATGACGGTCGCGCACCGGCGCATGCGGGCCCTGGCCTCGCCCCGGCCCGACCTGATGCGCCGGACCACGGCCCTGGGCGCCGTCGCCTGCACGGTGGGCCTCGCGGTCTTCGCGGTGGCCGTGGTGCGCTGAGGGCTCGGCGGTCCGCGCGGCACGCGCGCGTGGAGACGGTTTTCGTGGTTCTCGTCGGTACGCGCGCGTGGAGGCGGTTTTCGGGGCGCTCACGGGCGCTCACGGGCGCACTCGCGTACGACGGTCGCCACCCATCGCCATTCCGGGCCAACCGGGCATTCAGGGCTAGCCTGACTCTGTCACCCACCCACGGAACCCCGAAGGTGAGCAGCATGACCACCCTCCACCAGGAGCACCCCACCCACGAGCACACGCACGGCCCCGCCTGCGGTCACACGCGAGTGCCGCACGGCGACCACGTGGACTACGCGCACGACGGCCATCTGCACCGGGAGCACGCCGGGCACTGGGACGAGTGCGAGGCCGGCGGACACAGCGCGCACGAGGGCCACGAGCACCAGCACGGCGACGGCTGCGGCCACCCGGCCGTGACCCACGGCGACCACGTCGACTACGTCCACGACGGACACCGGCACGCCGCGCACGACGGGCACTGGGACGACCACTGAGCCTCCCGCCCGACCCGCGCTTCCCCCGCCGAGCCTCTGACTGGCAGGATCCTCCCCGGAGTTGACCGCCCAAGCCGTCCGAGGCGGGGGAAGCGGGGGGAGCGAGACCCGGCCCGGGTGTACCGACCCCGGCGTTTCGACCCCGCGCGTACCGGACGAGAATCCGATCACTTTCCGCCCCTGGGGTGGACTCCATACCGACTGGTCGGCATGATGCTCTCCAGAGTCAGTACAGGGGTCAACACACAGGGAGCGACACCATGGCCTCAGACCAGCCACCGGGCCTCGACCTCGAAGCGCTCCGCGGCCACCTCGACCGTGAGCGGCCCGGACTCGTGCGCGGCCCTCTCGAAGGGCGGCTGATCGAGGGCGGCCGCTCGAACCTCACGTACCGGGTGAGCGACGGCACGGGCCGCTGGGTGGTGCGCAGGCCCCCGCTCGGGCACGTGCTCGCCACCGCGCACGACATGAAGCGCGAGCACCGGGTGATCAGCGCGCTGCACGAGACGGCGGTCCCGGTGCCCGAGGCGCTGCTGCTGTGCGAGGACGAGTCGGTGATCGGCTCGCCGTTCTACGTGATGGAGTTCGTGGACGGCACGCCGTACCGCACCGCGGGCGAGCTGGAGGCGATCGGGGCCGAGCGGACCAGGGCCGCCTGCCTCGGCCTGGTGGACACCCTGGTCGAGCTGCACGCGGTGGACCCCGAGGCCGTGGGGCTCGCCGACTTCGGCCGCCCCGAGGGTTTCCTCGACCGTCAACTGCGGCGCTGGGGCAAGCAGTTGGACGCCTCCCGCAACCGTGAGCTCGCGGGCATCGACGAGCTGCACGCCGCGCTCGGCCGGGAGCTGCCGCACTCCCCCGCGGCCACCGTCGTACACGGCGACTACCGGCTCGACAACGTACTGATCGACGACCGCGAGCAGATCACCGCGATCCTCGACTGGGAGATGTCGACGCTCGGCGACCCGCTGACCGACCTCGGGCTGCTCGCGATGTACAGCGCGCGGCTCGAACTGCCGAACTCCCCGATCTCCACGACCTCTTCGGCGCCGGGCCACCCCGACGCGCGGGAGCTGATCGAGCGGTACGCCGCGCGCTCGGGGCGCGACGTGTCCGCGGTCTCCTGGTACACGGCGTTCGCCTGGTTCAAGCTCGCCGTGATCCTCGAGGGCATCCACTACCGGTACACGCTCGGGCAGACCGTCGGCGCGGGCTTCGACCGCATCGGCGAGCTCGTCCCGCAATTCATCGAGCACGGCCTGACCACCCTTCAGGAAGGCTGATCCGCCATGGACTTCGCATTCGACGCCCGTACCGAGGAGCTGCGTACGAAGCTGCTCGCCTTCATGGACGAGCATGTGTACCCGGCGCAGCCGGTGCTGCGGGAGCAGCACGCGCTGCTCGACTCGCCCTGGGAGGTCCCGCAGGTCGTCGAGGACCTCAAGGCCGAGGCGCGCAGGCAGGGGCTGTGGAACCTCTTCCTTCCGGACGCAGAGCACGGGGCCGGGCTCACCAACCTGCAGTACGCGCCGCTGGCCGAAATCACCGGCCGCGCCCCGCAGTTGGCGCCGACAGCGCTGAACTGCGCGGCCCCGGACACCGGCAACATGGAGGTGCTCGCGCAGTTCGGCGACGAGCAGCAGAAGAAGCAGTGGCTGGAGCCGCTGCTCGCCGGTGAGATCCGCTCGGCGTTCGCGATGACGGAGCCGGAGGTGGCCTCCTCGGACGCGACGAACATCGAGACCCGGATCGAGCGGGACGGCGACTCGTACGTCATCACCGGGCGCAAGTGGTACATCTCCGGGGCGATGAACCCCAATTGCAAGATCTTCATCGTGATGGGCAAGACCGACCCGGACAACGAGGACGTACGTCGGCAGCAGTCGATGATCCTCGTCCCGCGCGACACTCCGGGTCTGACGGTCAAGCGCGCGATGACGGTGTACGGCTACGAGGACCACTGGCACGGCGGGCACGCCGAGGTCGTCTTCGACCAGGTGCGGGTGCCGGCGTCGAACCTGATCGGCGAGGAGGGCGGCGGCTTCGCCATCGCGCAGGCGCGGCTCGGCCCCGGCCGTATCCACCACTGCATGCGGCTGATCGGCATGGCGGAGCGGGCCATCGAGCTGATGTGCAAGCGGGCCGTGTCGCGTACGGCGTTCGGCAAGCCGCTGGCCCAGCAGGGTGTGGTGCACGAGTGGATCGCGGACGCGCGGGTCGCCGTTGAGCAGTTGCGGCTGCTCGTCCTGAAGACGGCCTGGCTGATGGACACGGTCGGCAACCGGGGCGCGCACACCGAGATCCAGGCCATCAAGATCGCCACGCCGCGTACGGTCGTCGACATCATTGACCGTGCGGTCCAGCTCCACGGGGCGGGTGGGGTCAGCCAGGACTTCCCGCTGGCGGAGTTGTGGGCGTCTGCGCGCACGCTGATGTTGGCCGATGGGCCGGACGAGGTGCATCAGCGGTCCCTCGCTCGGCGGGAGTTGAAGCGGTACCTGTAGGTACGGGTCACGATCCGTGCTGTTGGCCGGTGGCGCCGTCACCTGAGGGCTGCGCCCCCAGACCCCGCTCCACCGGCCTTCGGCCTTGTCCTCAAGCGCCGGACGGGCTTGAATTTTTACGGCCGCAACGCCCGCAGCAGCAGGTCCGCCAAGTGGTCGGCCACCTGCTGCTGCGTGAGGGGGCCGTCGGGGCGGTACCAGGTCGACAGGTGGTGGACCGAGCCGAAGTGGTAGTCGACCACCAGGTCGGCGGGGGTGGCCGTGGAGAAGACTCCGGCCTTCTGGCCCTCTTCGATCAGGGCGCGGAACCGCTCGTGGTAGTGACGGCGCTCGGAGCGCACCTGCTTGTTCTTCTCGGGGCTCAGGTGGTGCATGGAGCGGAAGAAGATCGCGGCGTCGTCGAGGTTGTCGATGGTGGTGACGACGACGTCCGCCGCGGCGGCGCGCAGCCGCTCCTCGATCGGGGCGTCGGAGTCCGCGTACGCGTCGAGGCGTTCCTGCTGGAGCCGCAGCACGCGCGCGTAGACCTCCTGGAGGAGGTCCTCCTTGGAGCCGAAGTAGTGGTACAGCGCGCCCTTGGTGACGCCTGCCGCCTCCACGATCTCCTGCACCGAGGTGCGGTCGTAACCCTGCTCGGCGAACAGCCGGGTGGCGGCGGCCAGGAGCCGCTGGGGGACGGGTGTGCCGGCGTCGGACTCCGTCACCTTGGCCATGGCCGCCACCTGCCTTTCGTACGTATCGGTTGTGTCGGTTGTGTCAGTCGCATCGGTGTCACGGGTGGGAAACCGTATGCGATCTACGAGTGGGAGCGCAGTTCCCGCCGGAGGATCTTCCCACTCGTGGTCTTGGGGAGCTCCGGCAGGATCTCGACCTCGCGCGGGTACTTGTACGCGGCGAGCCGCTCCTTGCAGTACGCGCCGAGCTCGGCGGGGTCCGCGCTCGCGCCGGGGCGCAGGCTGACGTACGCCTTCACGGACTCGCCGCGGTAGCTGTCGGGCACGCCGACCACGGCCGCCTCGCGGACCGCCGGGTGGCCGTAGAGGACGTCCTCGACCTCGCGCGGCCAGACCTTGAAGCCGGACGCGTTGATCATGTCCTTCTTGCGGTCGACGACGTAGAGCCAGCCGTCCGTGTCCATGAAGCCGATGTCGCCGGTGCGCAACTCGCCCTCGGGGAAGCCCTGTCGGGTGGCCTCGGCGCGGCGCCAGTAGCCGGGGACGACCTGCGGGCCGGTCACGGCGATCTCGCCCTGCTCGCCGAAGGGCACGTCCTGGCCCTTCTCGTCGACGATCCGGACGACGGTGTCGGGTCCGGGCACGCCCACGGACAGCGTTCCGGAGACCGGGTCGACGGGGGCCTCGCGCTCGGGCGGTACGGAGGCGCAGGGGGCGGTGCACTCCGTGAGGCCGTAGCCGTTGCGGATGTAGGGCCCGAAGTCGGCGCGGAACTTCTCCACCAGGGCGGGCGGCAGCGGGGCCCCGCCGGAGGAGATCACCTGGAAGGACGTGAAGTGGTCGCGGGTGACCGCCGGGTGCGCGGCCAGGGCCATGAACGCGGTGGAGGGGCCCACGGTGTACGCGGGGCGGTGCTCGGCGAAGGCGTCGAGGACGACGCCCGCGTCGAAGCGGTAGGCGAGGGCGAGGGCGCCCGCGTTGGCGGCGCAGGCGGCCAACTGGCAGACCATGCCGGTGATGTGGAACAGAGGGGCGAGCGCGAAGTACGTGGCGCCTTCGGGGACCGGGTGGCCGCGGCGCTGCCGCTCGGCGTTGTACGTGATGTTGCCGTGCAGGTTCATGGCGCCCTTGGGGGTGCCGCTGGTGCCCGAGGTGTAGCTGATCAGCGCGATGCCGTCGGCGGTGGGCTCACGCTCTGCGGGCGGGAGCGTGCCCGCGCGGGCGACGGTCAGCAGGTCCTCGGCGTCGGACGCCTGCGGCAGCCGCTCGAAGCTGAGCACGCGTGCGTCGCCGCGGGTCTGCAGGTCCAGTTCGCAGGCGGTGAGCACGATCCGTACCGGGGATTCGGCCGCGGTGTCGCGCAGATACGCGTCCCAGGCGCGGTCGGAGCAGATCAGCGCGGTGACCTCGGCGTCGTGCAGGACGTGCCGGACCTCGCCCGACTTGTACATCGGGTTGACCGGGACGACCGTGGCCCCGGCCTTCCAGGCGCCGAGCAGGGCGAGGACGAAGTGCGGCGAGTTCTGCAGCATGATCGCCACCCGGTCGCCGCGGCCGAGCCCACGGGCGGCGAGGTACCCGGCGACGGAGTCGCTGAGGGCGTCCGTCTCCGCGTACGAGAGCCGTCCGTCGAAGTAGGCGAGGGCGGTGTGCTCCGGTACGCGCGCGGCGGCGGCGCGGAAGGAGTGCACCACGGTCGGCGCCGGGGCGACGTCGGCGAGCTGGGCGGCGCTGAGCCGGCCGAGCCAGGGCTTGGCGGCGTAGTGGCCCGTCGGTGCGCTCACTGAGCGGCCTCCCACTTCTGCTGGATGTGGTTCATGTTGCCGAGCCACTGGTCGGGGCGGGCGGCGCGGGCCGCATAGTATCCGGCGACCTCGGGGTGCGGCAGGATCAGGAAGCGGTCCTCGGCGATGCCCGTGAACAGCGCCTCCGCGACCTCCTCGGGCGCGATGGCGGTCGGCGCGAGGACGAGTTCACCGGCCGAGCCCGAGGCGGTGAGCATGTCGGTGCGCACGCCCTGCGGGCAGATGGCGTGCACCTTGAGGCCGCGGTGCCGGTATGTGAGGGAGAGCCACTCCGCGAAGGCGTACGCGCCGTGCTTGGTGACGCTGTACGGGGCGGCGCCGACCATGGTGAGCAGGCCCGCGGCGGACACCGTGGAGACGAAGCGGCCCTCGCCGCGCTCCAGCCAGTCCGGCAGCAGGGCGTGCGCCGCGCGTACGTGGGCCATCACGTTGACGTCCCAGGCGGCGGCCCAGACCTGTTCGTCGGCGGCCTCGGTGCCGCCGGAGGCGAGGCCCGCGTTGGCGCAGTAGACGTCGACGGTGCCGCCGAGCGCCTCGCGCGCGTGCTCGATGATCTCGGAGGCGTCGCCCGGCACGGCCACGCCGCCGATCTCCTCGGCGACGGCCTTCGCCTTGGCGGCGTCCAGGTCGTTGACGGCGACACGGGCGCCCTCGGCGGCGAAGCGGCGTGCAAGCGCGGCACCGATGCCCGCGCCCGCTCCGGTGACGACAACTGCCTTGTCCCGCATGGTTTCCACCTGGTTCTCCCCTTCACGGACTACCTCGACGCGATCGCAGACTAACCAGTCGGTATGGCGTGGGGGAAGGGGCGGGACGCGACGGCCCGTGTCCGGTTCGTTCCGCGCGGGGCGAGGGGGCGCTAGCGTGCGTGCGCATGTCAGCCGCCGCGCTCACCGATGTCACGGAGGTCATGGAATGAATCTCTCCAGACGGAGCCTGCTCGCCGCCGGAACCGGAGCGGTCGCCGCGACCGCCGCCTCCTCCCCCGCCCTGGCCGCGAGCGGCACAAGCAGCACGGGTGACACGGGCCGCACGGGCGGGCACCGCCTCCGTACCGGTTTCGAGCGGCTCGTCGCGGACGGGTACGCGGCCCTGGACGGTGAGCGCGTCGGCATCGTCACCAACCCGACCGGTGTGACCCGCGAGGTCCGGCACATCGTGGACGTGATGCACGCCGACGAACGGGTGGACCTGGTCGCGGTGTTCGGCCCCGAGCACGGCTTCCGGGGTACGGCGCAGGCGGGCGGCTCCGAGGGACGGTACGACGACCCGGCGACGGGCCTGCCGGTCTACGACACGTACCAGAAAAGCGGGCAGGCGCTGGCCGACATCTTCACGGACGCGGCGGTGGACACCGTCGTCTTCGACATCCAGGACGCGGGCGCGCGCTTCTACACGTACATCTGGACGCTCTACGACTGCATGGTCGCCGCGGAGCTCGCGGGCAAGCGGTTCGTGGTCCTCGACCGGCCGAACCCGGTGACCGGGCGGGCGGCCCAAGGGCCGGTGCTGCACAAGGAGTTCGCGACGTTCGTGGGGCGCGAGCCGATCGCGCAGGCGCACGGGATGACGGTGGCGGAGCTGGCCCGGCTGTTCAACGGCGAGTTCCTGGAGCGGCCCGTGGAGCTGGGCACGATGCCGATGTCGGGCTGGCGCAGGGAGGAGTTCTACGACGCGTCGGGGCTGCCCTGGGTGCCGCCGAGCCCGAACATGCCGACCCCGGAGACGGCCCTGGTGTACGCGGGCACGTGCCTCTTCGAGGGGACGAACCTGTCCGAGGGGCGGGGCACCACCCGGCCGTTCGAGCTGCTCGGCGCCGAGGGGATCGACCGGCGCTGGGCCGAGGCGGCGAACGAACTCGGGCTTCCCGGCGTGCACTTCAGGGAGGCGTACTTCGCGCCCACCTTCTCCAAGTTCCAGGGCAAGACCGTCGGCGGCGTGCAGCTCCACGTACACGACCGGGAGGCGTTCGACGCGGTGGCGACCGGGATCGGGCTCCTGGTGACGGCCAAGCGGCAGTGGAGCGGCTTCACTTGGCGCCCGGACCAGTGGATCGACAAGCTCACCGGGTCGACGCGGGTGCGCACGATGATCGACGCGGGGGCGGGCGCGGACGAGGTGGTGGCCGCGTGGCAGGGCGAGTTGGCGGTGTTCCGCGCGGTGCGGCGGGCGTACCTGATGTACCGCTGAGCAGCTCCGCGGGCATCGATCCGGTCTCAGTATCCGGGACCGGACATCCCACGTATTGACTGCGCACTACACGGATCGCCACAGTGCCGACGTGCTGAACGACGACCCCACCACCAGCAAAGCCGACCCCACAGGCGCGGCTCCCACGGACGAGAACCCGGAGAGCCTGCGCCGCGTGGCGGTGGCCAGTTTCATCGGTACCGCCATCGAGTTCTACGACTTCTACGTCTACGGAACCGCCGCGGCGCTCGTGCTCAACGAGGCCTTCTTCCCGAACCTCTCGCCGGTCAACGGCACGCTCGCGGCGTTCTCCACGTACGCCGTGGCGTTCGCGGCGCGCCCCATCGGCTCGCTGGTCTTCGGCCACTTCGGCGACCGCGTCGGACGCAAGTCGGTACTCGTCGCCTCGCTGCTCCTGATGGGCCTCTCCACGGCCCTCGTCGGACTGCTCCCCGGCTACGGCACGTGGGGCATCTGGGCACCGCTGCTCCTCGTACTGCTGCGGTTCCTGCAGGGCGTGGGGCTCGGCGGCGAGTGGGGCGGGGCCGCGCTGCTCGCCGTGGAACACGCGCCGCGCGGCAGACGCGGCATGTTCGCCGCGTTCCCCCAACTCGGGCCCTCCGTGGGCTTCTTCGCGGCGACCGGCATCTTCTGGCTGCTCTCGTCCGTGCTCGACGACGCGGCGTTCCGCAGCTGGGGCTGGCGGGTGCCGTTCCTGCTGTCGTTCCTGCTCGTGGCGGTCGGCCTGTTCGTCCGCCTGAAGATCAGCGAGACGCCGGTCTTCGCGCGCGTGATGGCGGCCCAGGAGGCCAGCAAGGCGCCCGCGCTCGAGGTGTTCAAGCGGCATCCTCGCGAACTGCTGCTCGGCGCGGGCGGGATGATCGTCGCGTACGGCCTCTTCTACACGGCCACGACTTACTGCCTGGCGTACGGGACCGGCACCCTGGGCGTGCCGCGCAACACCATGCTGGGCCTGTCCATGGTGGCCTGTGTGTTCCTCGCGGCGGGCACCTGGTTCGCCGCGACCCGCTCCGACGCGGGCGGCCGGCGCCGCCTTGTCCTCGCGGGCACCGGTCTCGCGGCGGTGTGGGGCTTCGTCCTCTTCCCGCTGATGGACACCGCGCAGCCGGTCCTCATCGCCGTCGCGCTCGGCGGCACGCTGTTCTGCATGGGTGTGGTGTACGGCCCGATGGGCGCGTATCTGCCGGAGCTGTTCGGGGCGCGGGTGCGGTACTCGGGGGCTTCGTTCGCGTACAACCTGGGCGGGGTCGCGGGTGGCGCGGTCGCGCCGCTGGTCGCTACGCGGTTGCAGGAGTCTTTCGGGTCGGCGGCGGTGGGGTGGTACGTGTCCGCGATGGCTGTGGTGTCGTTCCTGTGCGTGTTGGCTCTGCCGGAGACTCGGGAGCGGGAGCTGGGCTGAGCGC
>NZ_JAAAHS010000224.1 GCF_009908195.1 Streptomyces boluensis
GGGATGGGGATGGGGACATGGCCGGACCAGGGACACGGCAGCGGGGAGCTCGCGGAACGGTTCATTCCACGGGCTCCGTCAGTACGCGATCCAGCGGTACGTCGGCCGTGACGGTCACGGCGGACGGGTCCAGGTCGGCGGGCGTGGGCATCACGCTGCCGGGCAACCGCACCGCGGCGGCGCCGTGCGCCACGGCGGAGGCGAGCGCTTCCGGTCCGCTGCCGCCGGCGATGAGGAATCCGGCGAGCGAGGAGTCACCGGCACCGACGTTGCTGCGTACGGCGTCGACGTGGGCGCTCGCGAAGTACGTACCGGAATCCTCGACCAGGAGCTGTCCGTCAGCGCCGAGGCTGGCGAGTACGGCACGGGCGCCCTGTTCGCGGAGTTCCTCGGCGGCCTTCACCGCGTCGCCGACGGTCGCGAGGGGGCGGCCGACCGCTTCGGAGAGTTCCTCGGCGTTGGGCTTGACCACGTCGGGGTGTTCGCGCAGCGCGGCGAGGAGTGCGGGGCCCGAGGTGTCGAGGGCGATCCGGGCACCGGCGGCATGCGCGCGGGCCACCAACTCGGCGTACCAGGACGGCCGCAGGCCCCGCGGCAGGCTGCCGCAGCAGGCGATCCAGTCCGCGCCCAAGGAGCGGTTGCGGACCGTGGCGAGCAGCAACTCGGACTCGGCGGCGGAGAGTTCGGGCCCGGCCGCGTTGATCTTGGTGAGGGTGCCGTCCGGTTCGGCGACAGAGATGTTGGAGCGGGTCTGCCCGGCCACGTCCACGGGGGCGACCTCGATGCCCTGCTCGCCGAGGAGCTGGGCCACGAACGCGCCGGGGGTGCCGCCGAGGGGCAGCACGGCGAGGGTGCGCCGCCCGGCCGCGGCTACGGCGCGGGAGACGTTGACGCCCTTGCCGCCCGGATCCATGCGGTCGCCGGTGGCCCGGATGACCTCGCCGCGGTCGAGGGACGCGACCTCGTAGGTGCGGTCGAGGGAGGGGTTCGGGGTGACGGTGAGGATCATGGCGGGGCTTGCTTCCTGATTCTTCCCGGGGAGGTCTTCCGACGTGCTCATACGCGTACGACCTCCGCACTCATTCGCGTACGCACCTGCGTACTCATTCGCGTACCGACCTGCGCACTCATACGCGTACGACCTGCGTACCGCCGCGCTCGATCGCGGCGGCGTCGTCGTCGCTCAGCCGCTTGTCGGTGATCAGCAGGTCAACGTCACCGAGTTCACCGAAGCGGGCGAAGTGCTCCTGGCCGTGCTTGGCGGAGTCGGCGAGCAGCACCACGCGGCGGGCGGACGCGACGGCGGCACGCTTGACGGCGGCCTCGGCGAGGTCGGGGGTGGTCAGGCCGTGCTCGACGGAGAAGCCGTTCGCCGCGAGGAAGACCACATCGGCGCGGATCTCGCCGTACGCCCGCAGCGCCCAGGCATCGACGGCGGCGCGCGTACGGTGCCGGACCCGCCCGCCGATGAGGTGCAGCTGCACGCCGGGGTGGTCGGCCAGGCGGGCGGCGGTCGGCAGCGAGTGCGTGACGACGGTGAGGTCGGACTCCAGCGGAAGCGCGGCCGCGAGCCGGGCGACGGTCGAACCGGCGTCCAGGACGATGCTGCCGTCGGCGGGCAGTTCGGCGAGGGCGGCCTGCGCGATGCGGTCCTTCTCGTCCGCCGCGGTGGACTCGCGCTCGGCGAGATCGGGTTCAAAGTCCAGCCGCCCGGCCGGGATGGCACCCCCGTGCACGCGCCGTACGAGCCCGGCCCGGTCGAGCGCCTTCAGGTCCCGCCGCACGGTCTCGGCGGTGACCTGGAACTCCTCGGCCAGCGACAACACGTCGACCCGGCCGCTCTCCCGGGCAAGCCGAAGGATCTCCTGCTGCCGCTCCGGTGCGTACATGTGCGTTCAGCTCCGATTCATGCCCGAGCCTGTTGGTTCACGCCAGAGTACGGCTGCATTTCCGGGAAGTAAACAGGTTCGGGCATGACTCGGACACAAACAGACTTTGGTCCCTAGGGGGCTTGGCCCCCTGGGCGGCTTGACCCTAGGGGGCTCGTTCCTAGAGGGCTTGGCCCTAGGAGGCTTGGTCCTAGGGGGCGGGGACGAGTTCCCGTTCGTCCCGTCCCGCTTCCTCGCCGGGCGCATCCCCGGCGGCCTCCGCCCCCTCCACTTGCTGCGCCGGCCGCTTCGGCAGCGCGAACATCAGGAGGAAGATCGCACCGAGTACGCCCGCGACCCACCACAGCGCGTGCTGGAACGCCTCCGCGTACGCCGCACCCACCGCGCTCGGCGCGAGCGGTTCGTCGATGACGCCGAAGAAGACCACCGAGACCAGGCCGAGGCCGAGCGCGTTGCCCATCTGCATCACCGTGTTGACCAGACCGGAAGCGGAACCGGAATGTTCGCGCGGCACCTCGGAGAGCACCGCGTCGGTCAGCGGCGCGACGATCAGGCCCATCCCGACGCCCATCACCACGAGCGGCACAGCCATCTGCCAGGGCGTGATCGAAAGCCCGAAATGCCGGGCCTCGAAGAGGTACAGCAGCACCCCGGCCGCCATGAGCAGCGCACCCGCCTGCAGTACCTTCCGGCCGAACCGCGGCACGAGGCGCTGCACCGAGATACCGGCCGCCGCCGAAACCGCGATCGAGAACGGAATGCCGGTGAGCCCCGCGCGCAGCGGGCTCCAGCCAAGACCCACCTGCATGTACAGCGTCCACACCAGGAAGAACACACCGGTCACCAGACCGAAGGTGAGCTGCACCGCGGCGCCCGCCGCGAAACTCTTCACCTTGAACAGCGACAGCTCGATCAGCGGCGAACCGTCCTTGCGCGCCTTCCGCTTCTCGTACGCCACCAGCACCGCGAACACCACGAGCGCGCCACCCATCAGCGCATACCCCCACAGCGGCCAGCCCAGCTCGCGGCCGCGCGTGAGCGGGTAAAGGAGCATGAGCAGAGCCGCCACGACGAGTACGACACCGACCGGGTCGAGCCGCAGCGCCTTCGGCGCCTTGGACTCGGCGATGAACTTGCGGCCGAGGATCAGCCCGGCCACCCCCACCGGCAGGTTGATGAGGAAGATCGGGCGCCATTCGAGGCCGAAGAGGTTCCACTCGGTGAGCAGCGCGCCGAGGATCGGCCCGGACACCGCGCCGAGTCCGACGATCGCGCCGAACAGACCGAAGACCTTGCCGCGTTCACGCGCGGGGAACGTCGCGTGCACGATCGACAGCACCTGCGGCACCATCAGCGCAGCCGTCGCACCCTGCAGCACCCGCGAGACCACCAGCATCTCCGGGTTCGCCGCGAACCCGCACAGCGCGGACGCGACCGTGAACCCGGCGATGCCGACGAGGAAGATCCGCTTGCGCCCGTAGATGTCGCCGAGCCGCCCGCCGGTGATCAGGCCCGCGCCCATCGCGAGCGCGTATCCGGCGGTGATCCACTGGATCTGGCTGAACGAGGCGCCCTCGTCGTTCTTGATCGAGGGCAACGCTATGTTCACGATCGTCACGTCGACGAGGTCCATGAACGCCGCCGTCATCACGATGGCCAGCGCCAGCCACCGCCGCCGATCACCCGCGCCCCCTGCCCCTATCTCTTGATCACTTGCGCTGTCTCGTACGGCTGCACTGCCTCGTACGGCTGCGCTGTCGCTGTCTGGCGCGGCCGCGGGGGCCGCCGCGTCCGCTCCGTCTGCCGTGGCGGACGCGGCAGGAGTGGTGGGTGAGGTCTTCATGGCGAAGAATCTAAGGCCCAACTAGGTCAGGTAATGACCTCGTTCCCCACCATCATGGATCCCATGACGACGGACACTCCGGCTCGACTGCTGCAGTTGCTCTCCCTGCTCCAGACCCCGCGCGAGTGGCCCGGCGGCGAGCTCGCCGACCGCCTCGGCGTCTCCCGGCGGACGGTACGCCGCGATGTCGACCGGCTGCGCGAGATCGGCTACCCGGTGCAGGCCACGATGGGCGCGGACGGCGGCTACCGCCTGGTTGCGGGCAAGGCGATGCCGCCACTCGTCCTCGACGACGAGGAGGCCGTGGCCATCGCGGTGGGCCTACGGGCGGGCGCGGGGCACGCGGTGGAGGGCGTGGAGGAGGCCTCCGTACGCGCCCTCGCCAAGCTGGAACAGGTCCTTCCGTCCCGCCTTCGGCACCGCGTCATGACCCTCCAGTCGGCGACAACTCCCTTGGTGTACGGGGCGGGTGACGGCGCGACCATCGCCCCGGAGACCCTCACGGTGATCGCCGCGGCCACCACCGCCAACGAGAAGCTCCGCTTCCACTACCGCTCGGGCGACGGCACCGAGTCCAGCCGCCAGGTCGAGCCCTACCGCCTGGTGTCGACCGGACGCCGCTGGTACCTGGTGGCGTACGACCTGGAGCGCGAGGACTGGCGCACCTTCCGCGTCGACCGGCTCACCGAACCCTTCGCCACGGGCGCGCGCTTCACGTCCCGCGCCCTGCCGGAGGGGGACGCGGCGGAGTTCACCCGGCGCGCGATGTGGGGCAGACAGCCTTCGTACGAGGTGGATGTGGAGTTCGCGGCCCCCGCCGAGTTCGTCGCGGCCCGCGTTCCCGCCTCTCTGGGGACGCCGACCGCCGAGGGCCCGGAAGCCTGCCGGCTGCGCGCGACCGCCTCGGACTCCATCGGCTGGCTCGCCGTCCGCCTCGCCCTGGTGGACGCGGAGTTCACCGTCCACGGCCCGCCTGAACTGGCCGATCACGTACGAGAATTGGGCGCCCGCCTGAGCCGCGCGGCCACTACGTGATCACCCGTCCCCCTTGACCGCAGGACCGGTCACACCCGACGGGTCACACCCGACCACCGGACTCAACCGTAGGACCGGTCACACCCGACCACCGGACTCAACCGTAGGACCGGGCCGTCGGCAGGGGCGAGCCCCGGCGCCGGGGGAAGACACCGGGACTCGGTCTGGGGGGCCACCGCTCACGGGGCCACCGCTCACGCCGCCGCGTCGAACCCCGTGTCCCGAGCGAGCCGCTTGAGTTCGAGCAGCGCGTGCTTCTCGATCTGCCGGATCCGCTCGCGCGTGAGTCCGTGTTCCTTGCCGACCTCGGTCAGGGTCCGCTCACGGCCGTCGACTATGCCGTACCGCATCTTGATGATGGATGCCGTGCGGTTGTCGAGGCGGCCGATCAGGTCGTCCAACTCCTCACTGCGCAGCAGCGTGAGCACGGACTGCTCGGGCGAGACGGCCGAGGTGTCCTCCAGGAGGTCACCGAACTGCGTGTCTCCGTCGTCGTCCACCGACATGTTCAGCGAGACCGGGTCGCGGGCCCAGTCCAGGACATCGGCGACCCGCTCCGGGGTGGCGCCCAGCTCGGCGGCGATCTCGGCGTGCTCCGGGTCCCGGCCGTGCTCCCGGTTGAACTCGCGCTGCACCCGGCGGATCCGGCCGAGCTCCTCGACCAGGTGGACGGGGAGGCGGATGGTGCGGGACTGGTCCGCTATCGAACGGGTGATGGCCTGACGGATCCACCAGGTCGCGTACGTCGAGAACTTGAAGCCCTTGCGGTAGTCGAACTTCTCGACGGCGCGCACCAGACCGGCGTTCCCCTCCTGGATCAGGTCGAGGAGAGGCAGCCCGCTGCGCGGATAGCGGCGGGCGACAGCGACGACCAGGCGGAGGTTGGATCGGATGAAGACGTCCTTGGCCCGCTCACTGTCGGCGACCAGCGCGTCCAGCTCCTCACGGCTGGCGCCCTTGGCCGTCTCGCTCTCCTCCTCGACCTCTCCGTCGAGGATCTTCTGCGCGTACACCCCGGCTTCGATGGTCTGCGACAGCTCGACCTCACGGGCAGCGTCAAGCAGCGGCGTGCGGGCGATCTCGTCGAGATACATGCCGACCAGGTCGCGGTCGGCGATCTCCCCGCCTCCGGCGCGAACACTGCTTGCCGCGTCGGTCTTGCCGGCCGATCCGGCTGCAGACTTACGACGGGCGACGGCACGGGTTGCCATGCGTGCTCCCTTACGAAGAGTGGTCGACAGTTACGACCGCGCTCGGAGTTCCGGGCGAGGATCCGAGTCGGTCCGTGGCGAAGAGCACACCTTCCGGGTGCCCTGCATCCGATGGAAACAACGACTGGAATCCGGACAGAATTCCCAAGCCGCTCAACATCTTTCGTGATCTTGCAGTACCCTGTGCCGCCATCGAGGAGGCGCAATGCCGCAGAGGCCTACAGAAATGCAGGTCAGGCCCGGTACCGACGGGGACCTGAACCCCCTCACGGACCTTTACAACCACTACATCCGTGAGACTGCCGTCACGTTCGACACGGCGCCCTTCCGGCCCGATGAGCGCCTGCCGTGGCTTCGCTCCCACCCTGAAGACGGCCGCCACCGCCTCCTGGTTGCGCAGCGTGCTCCCGGTTCCCCGATTCTGGGGTACGCGACGAGCAGCGCCTTCCGCCCCAAGCCCGCCTACGAGACCTCGGTCGAGGTCTCCGTCTATCTGGCCCCGGACGCGATCGGCCGCGGCATCGGCTCCCTCCTCTACGACGCCCTGTTCACCGCCCTCGCCACCGAGGACGTCCACCGCGCCTACGCCGGCATCGCCCTGCCGAACGCGGCCTCGGTCAAGCTGCACGAGCGCTTCGGCTTCGCGCATGTGGGGACGTACGCGGAAGTCGGGCGCAAGTTCGGCCGGTACTGGGATGTCGCCTGGTACGAGAAGCGACTCAGCCCCGACTCCTGACACTCTGCGTCACGCCGAGACCGTTCGGGGCGCGGAAACGGTTCCTCCTCACTCGAACGTGTGGACCAATTCCGGAAGCCTGTCGTCCGCGCCCACGGCCTTCCTACGGTTCGAGAGTCGCTTGCGTCAGCCGGTTCGAGAGTCGCTCGCGGCACGAGCGATCACCGCACACCGGCGATCACCGCACACGTCCGAGAAGAGGCATAGCCATGACCATGACCTGCACCTACCCCCGCCCGCGCACTGCGCACGAGCCGGCCGGCCGTACGGCCACGGACCTCCCCCGGCCGTACGGCCACGGACCTCCCGGGCCTCAGCCGAACTGCACCGACCGCTTGGCGAGCCCGAGCCAGAAGCCGTCGATGACCGAGCGCTGAGCGCCGAGTTCACCGACCGCGTCCGCCGCCCCCAGCGTCACGAACAACGGGGCGAAGTGCTCCGTGCGCGGATGGGCGAGGTGCCCCGCGGGCGACTTGTGCTCGAAGTCGAGGAGCGCGTCCACGTCCTGCGCGGCGAGCGCCTCATGACCCCAGGCGTCGAACTCCGCCGACCAGGACGGGATGCCGCCGTGACGCAGCGCGGCCAGGTTGTGCGTAAAGAAGCCGCTGCCCACGATCAGGACGCCCGCGTCACGCAGCGGGGCCAGCTTGCGGCCGATCTCCATCAGGCGCTGCGGGTCGAGCGTGGGCAGCGAGATCTGCAGGACCGGCACATCGGCGTCCGGGTACATCTCGACGAGCGGCACATACCCGCCGTGGTCGAGGCCACGGTCCTCGATGTCCTGCACGGGAGTACCGGCACCGCGCAGCAACTTGCGTACGGAATCGGCCAGTTCAGGGGCGCCGGGGGCGGCGTACCGCACCTGGTAGTAGTGCTCGGGGAAGCCCCAGAAGTCGTACACGAGCGGCACGGTCTCGGTGGCTCCGAGCGCCAGCGGGGCCTCCTCCCAGTGCGCGGAGACCATCAGGACGGCCTTGGGCCGGGGCAGGTCAGCGGACCAGGCGGCGAGCTGGCCGGGCCACAGGGCGTCATCGGCGAGCGGCGGCGCACCGTGGCTGAGATAGAGGGCGGGCATGCGCTCCGGCGCGACGGCGTTCATGGCTGCTCCTGACACTCGCACGGGCAAAAAAGTGAGAGGCGAAACGGTGGGGACGAGGGAACCGAACCAAAAGCTTGAAGATTCAAGTTCACCTTCATGCGCAGAGTACGGCGGATTCGTTGAACATTCAAGGATGGGGTTCGTACAGTGGATGTATGACAACGCACAACGAGGAACCGCGCTGGCTCAACGACGAGGAACAGCGCACCTGGCGGGCGTACCTGCACGCCACCATGCTCCTCGAGGATCATCTCGACCGACAGTTGCAGCGCGACGCCAAGATGCCGCACGTCTACTACGGACTGCTCGTACAGCTCGCGCAGGCCCCGCGGCGGCGGATGCGGATGACCGAGCTCGCCCGGCACGCGAAGATCACCCGTTCCCGGCTCTCGCACGCCATCGCGCGGCTGGAGAAGCACGGCTGGGTACGCCGCGAGGACTGCCCGTCCGACAAGCGCGGGCAGAACGCGATCCTCACGGACGAGGGGTACGAGGTGCTGGAGCAGTCAGCGCCGGGGCACGTCACCGCGGTGCGCCAGGCCCTCTTCGACCGCCTCAGCCAGGAACAGCAGAAGTCCCTCGGCGAGATCATGCGGATCATCGCCGAGGGACTCCAGCCGAACGAGGCGGGTGCCGATCTGCCCTGGCTCAGGTGAGCCCAGGGGTCGCGCCGCGGATCAGTGGGCGACCACCGGGATACGGACCTCGGCCTCGTCGGCCGCGTCGCCGCTGTCCCCCTTGGCCACCGGCGTACCGCCGCCCTGGTGCCCGGTGGTGATGAAGGTCAAGGCGATGGTCGCGGAGACCGCGAGGATGCCGACCGCCCACCAGATGGCGCTGGTGTAGCCGTCCACCATGGCCTGCGCCTGCAGCAGCTTCCGCGCCGCCGGAGTGGTCGCGTCCGCCGCGTGCGCGGTCAGGTACGCGGTGGTGGCGGAGGCGGCGATGGTGTTCAGGAGGGCCGTACCGATCGCGCCGCCCACCTGCTGCGAGGTGTTGACCATCGCGGAGGCGACACCGGCGTCACGCGCTTCGACACCCTGGGTGGCGAGCGACATGGCGGGCATGAAGGCCGTACCCATACCAAGGCCGAGCAGCAGCTGCGCCGGCAGGATCAGGCCCGCGTACGAGGTGTCGATCTCCAGCTGGGTGAGGAGCAGCATGCCGAGGGCGGCGACCAGGAACCCGGGGCCCATCAGGAGCCGCGGCGGGACGCGGGTCATCAGGCGGGCGCCGATCTGCGTCGAGCCCACGATCATGCCGACGATCATCGGCAGGAAGGCGAAGCCGGTCATGACCGGCGAGTAGCCCTTAACGACCTGGAGGTAGTACGTCAGGAAGAGGAACAGACCGAACATCCCGATCACCGCGAGTCCCAGCGAGAGATAGACCCCGCCGCGATTGCGGTCCGTGAGGACGCGCAGCGGCATCAGCGGCGCCTTGACCCGGGACTCGACGATCAGGAACGCGCCGAGCAGCAGCACGGAGCCCACGAACAGACCGATGGTGGTCGCGTCGGACCAGCCCTCGGACTCGGCGCGGGTGAAGCCGTACACGAGAGCCACGAGACCCAGCGTCGAAAGGACCACGCCCGGGATGTCGAGCGAGGAGCGGTTGCGGGAGCCGGCCGGCTCCCGGATCACGAAGTACGCGCCCGCCGCGGCGACGATGGCGAACGGGATGTTCACGAAGAACGTCCAGCGCCAGTCCAGGTACTCGGTGAGGAAGCCGCCGAGGATCAGACCCACTGCGCCACCGCCACCGGCGATCGCACCGTAGATACCGAAGGCCTTGGCGCGCTCCTTGGCGTCGGTGAACATCACCGCGAGCAGGGACAGCGCGGCCGGCGCGAGCAGTGCGCCGAACAGGCCCTGGAGGGCGCGGGCGCCGAGCATCATCGCCTCGCCGTTCGCGGCACCGCCGAGGGCGGAGGCGGCGGCGAAGCCGATCAGGCCGGTGACGAACGTGCGCTTACGACCCCACAGGTCGGCGACCCGGCCGCCGAACAGCAGCAGACCACCGAAGGCGAGGGCGTACGCGGTGATGACCCACTGCCGGTTGCCGTCGGAGATGCCCAGGTCCTGCTGGGCGGAGGGGAGAGCGATGTTCACGATGGTCGCGTCGAGGACGACCATCAGCTGAGCCAGGGCGATGAAGACGAGCGCCTTCCAGCGCTTTGGATCGGGACCGGAGTCGAGCCGTGTATCGGGAATGCCGCTCTTTCCGGATATCGACGGTGCTGTTTCGGACATGGGGGTACCCACCTCGGGACTGTGCGGTGTTGAAAACGATGACGGGTGGAGCTCGGTACAGGCGAAAAAGAAGCTGAAGCCGCGGGTGACAGCGGCGGCAAAGGTGACGAGCGGTGAAGCGTGGGGGGCCGACGGCACCGGCGGCCACCCGTAGAGCGTGCAACCTCAAGGAAGCTTGAGGTCAAACGGTGGCCATCCAGGCGGCCACGCCTTGAGTCATTCAGCCAGTCATTCGGGTCGCCGGAGGTCCTCCAACGTGGCGGCGGCGCCGGGGAGTTCGGAGCGCGCCGGGGTCTGCAGCCCGTCGAGGAACAGTTGCAGATGACGATGCACGAACTGGTCGAAGTCCACGCAGCCACTGCCCGGCAGCGGCCTGGTGAGCTGGGAGAGTGCGACGAGCAGATCGCCGACGGCGATGTCGGTACGCAACTGACCGGCGGCCCGCGCCCGCTCCATGACCCCCTCGACCTGGGCCTCCAGACGTCGCCTGGCGTCGTCCAGATCAGCGTGGTCCTTGTCGAAAGCACTGGAGAGCATCGGACACAGCGCGCCGATCCGCTCGTCCGCCGCGGCGTGCACGAAGCGGCGCAGCGCCTGGAAGGCATCGGCCTCCTCGGCGAGCGCTTCCTCGGCCCGCTCGGAGGTCCGGTCCATCACGGAGCAGACGACCTCGCGCACCAGGACGGAGCGGTCGGCGAAGTGCCGGTACACCGTGGCGTTGCCGACGCCGGCGCGGCGGGCGATCTCGTCGAGCGGCACCTCGGGGCCGAACTCCACGAACATCTCGCGCGCGGCGGCGACGATCCGCTCCCGGTTCCGCAGCGCGTCGGCCCGCGGGCGCGGAACCCGACGGGACTGCTGCGGTTCGGTGGCGACATCCACGGCGGCTCTCCTGACCAGGTCGATCGATCCGGGGACTGATTCCCCGCTTCGTCAGTACACCCATGCAAACGGGGAAGGAGTCCCCGGTTATTTCGCACATTCTTGTGAGCCACATCACGTAGCGGGCTGGGAAATGCACACGATCGGTCGCACTCAGCGAGCGCCCTCGCACACCCCGACACAGGGTGATCGTCAGGGCGCAGCCGGTACCGGACGGCTGCCACGGACCCGAAGGCGGGCGGATGCAGCTGTCCAGACACTGGATATCCAGGCCACGACGCAGCCCCGTACTCGCCGGGCTCGCGGCGCTGACCCTTGCCGTCACCGTCTCCGCCAGCACAGGCCGGCTCAGCACGGACCCACGGGTCGCGGGCTCCGGGAGCCAGGGCCGGGCCGGTGCGCTCGCCCCCTGCATGATCAGCGGAACCATGGGCATCCAGATGTCGGAAGGCGTCCCCACCCAGCCCGGATACGCCCGCTCGACGGGCACCGTGAACGCGCTGAACCTGATGATCGACTTCTCGGACGCCGTCGGGCAGGGCAAGGCCACCGACCGCCTCGGCGAATTCTTCCCGCAGACCCAGGACTGGTTCCGCACCAGTTCCTACGGCCGCCTCGACTACCAGCCGCACGCCCCCATCAAGGACTGGCTGCGCATGCCGCGCTCCTTCGCCTCGTACGGCATCGAACGCGGCGCCCCCTTCGACCCCGGCTACCGCCAGCTGGTCGAGGACATCGTGGAGACCGCCGATCCGGATGTGGACTTCCGCAAGTACGACCTGGTCAACGTCCTGATCACGCCGAACGCCGGCCCTTCGGCGCTGGACACCGTCCTGTCCGTGACGTTCGCGGGCAACCATGAGGCCCCGGTCGCCGACGGTGTCCCGGTGTCCAACGCGTCCTTTGTGTACAGCCGCCAGGACGACGGTTCGGGCTCGTACCGCGAGACGGGCTACCGCGTACTGCCGCACGAGAACGGCCATGTCTTCGGCCTGCCCGACCTCTACACCTCGGACGGCGGCGGGGCCGTCGGGCACTGGGACATCATGAGCGAGGACTGGGGCGTCAACAACGACCTGCTCGGCTGGCACAAGTGGAAGCTCGGCTGGCTCGACGACGACCAGATCAGCTGCGCCGCCGCGCACGGCACGACCGACCTCACGCTGAAGCCCCTCGCCGCGAAGGGCGGCGGCACGAAGCTCGCTTTCGTCCCCTTCGACGAGCGCACCGGTTACGCCGTCGAGGTCCGCACCCGCGGCGGCAACGACGAGTCGATCTGCAAGCCCGGCGTCCTCATCTACCGCGTCGACGCCGACATCGACACCGGCCACGGCCCCGTCACCGTCCACGACTCCGCCCGCGACTCAGGCGGCTGCACCCGCCGCCCCAACGTCCACGCGGAACTCTCCGACGCCCCGTACGGCCCCGGCCAGACCTTCACCGACAAGGACAGGAACATCCGCATCACGGTCGGCCCCGCGAAGAAGGACGGCACGCATCGCGTCCACATCACGCGCACGTGAGGGGTGGCGGGGGTGCGGT
>NZ_JAAAHS010000225.1 GCF_009908195.1 Streptomyces boluensis
CCCCCGCCGCACTCCAGCTGGGCGTGGACATAGCCGCCGACGGTACGGCGGACCCGAAGGGCTCGGCCACGGTGCACGGCACGGTGACCTGCACCCAGCCGGTCGACGTGTCGGTCGCGGGCGAGGTGACCCAGGTGGTCAAGGGCGCCACGGTGACGGGCCCGTACTCGACCTCGGTGCCGTGCGAGCCGGGCCGCGCCGTGGCCTGGACGGCGAGCCCGACGCCCACCGGTGACACCCCGTTCGGCCGGGGCGGGGCCACGGTGCGGGCGCAGGCCTTCACCCAGGACCCGAACTACGGCGGCACGGTGGCGGTCGAGCGGACCGCGACGGTGCAGCTCGCCCGACCGTGAGCCGAGCTCGACCCGTGCCCGACCCGCGCTCGCCCCATGCCCGACCCGCACCCGACGCGCGCCCGGCCGAAAGGTTGTACGCCGGACGGGACTTGCGGGTGTGACAAGGAGCATGTGCTGATCGCGTGACGCTTGTGGTGCCTCAACCGCAGGAAAGGTGCGGGGAGTTGCACGACGCGACTCCCCGGACTTCCGATCGAGGGACGGGCACAGGCACATGGGCACCATGAAGGAGAGCGGGAGACGCTCGGCGAGACCCGCGGCCGACGCGATGGCCGCGCACGCGGCGGCCTTCGTCGCCCACGCCACCAGGCGCAACGCGCTCCCGCTCGACTACAGCGTCGCCAGCCTCCGCGTCGTCGACTTCGTCGTCAGCGGCCTGCGCAAGAACGGCCCCGATCCCGAACACGCCGCGAGCGCGCTGTTCGGGATCGGGGCCTACGTCGGTGAGGTCCTGGTGCGGCGCGCGGGCGCGGTGTGGGTGGACTTCGACGCCACCCAACGCGCGTACTTCTCCCAGTCCGTGGGCGTACGTATGCCGGACGGCCGCGTCTGGAACCCCCTCGGCAAGGTCCTCAACCGCTTCGAGCTCGGCCCTGAGGAATCCCTGCAGACGTTCTACCTGACCCTGCACGGGCGGTCACGGCGATGACGTCGCGGCGATGACGCCACAGTGGCGCCACCCCGGCCGACCCGCACGGGGCACGGGCGCCACTACGGCACACGCACGCGGGGCACCGACAGGTCATACGCCCAGGCCCCACCAGCGCACCGGCCGCGATTTCGGCGAAGTCGCCGCACGGCACCCCTGGCACACCCCCACACGCCATGGCGCGCCATAACGCCTTGCAATGGCGCCACACGTGCGCCATGATGGCACCACTGAAGCACCCCGCCCACAGCGGAACGCCAGGTACGCCAGGTACGCCAGGAACGCCAGGTGCGCCGACGGATTCCGTCGGGGCCAACGCCGCCGCACGCCACCGCGTCAACCGCCACGAAAGGCACACGATGACCGACACGGCCCCCCTCCAGAACGGCCTTCCCATGGACCGCGACGCCGGCCCGTTCGACCCGCCCCGCCAGATCACCCAGGCGCGCGAGACCCGCCCGGTCAGCCCGATGCGCTTCCCCGACGGCCACGAGGGCTGGCTCGTCACCGGCTACGAGGCGGTCCGCCGGCTCATGGCCGACACCCGGTTCTCCTCCCGCCAGGACATCGGCGTCCCGCACGTGCCGTACGACACCCCCGGCATGCCCGCGCCGACCGAGCCGTCCCCGCAGGTGCCGGGGCTGTTCATCGCCATGGACCCGCCGGACCACACCCGGCTGCGGCGCAAGCTCACCGGCGCCTTCACCGTCAAGCGCATGAAGCAGCTCGAAGGCCACATCACCGAGATCGTCGAACGGCAACTGGACGAGATGGCCCAACTCGCCCCGCCCGTCGACCTGGTGAAGGAGTTCGCGCTGCCGGTGCCGTCCCTGGTGATCTGCGAGCTGCTCGGCGTCCCGTACGCGGACCGGGAGACCTTCCAGCGCCACTCCGCGAAGTTCCTCGAGAAGGACGTGAACCTCGAGGAGAAGATGGCCGCGTGGACCGGCCTGAGCACGTACCTCGCCGAACTCGTCGTCAGCAAGCGCGCCGACCCCGGTGAGGACATCCTCTCCGACCTGGCCCGTGACGAGGACCTCAGCGTCGAGGAACTGACCGGCATCGGGTTCCTGCTGCTGCTCGCGGGCCACGAGACCACCGCCAACATGCTCGCCCTCGGCACGTTCGCCCTCCTGGAGCACCCCGAGCAGCTGGCCCAACTGCGCGCCGCCCCCGACCTGATGCCCGGCGCGGTCGAGGAGCTGATGCGCTACCTGTCCATCGCCGACATCTTCTACCGCTACGCCACGGAGGACATCGAACTCGGCGGCGAGACGATCCCCGAGGGCTCCACCGTCGTCGTCTCCCTCCTCGCGGCCAACCGCGACCCGCTGCGCTTCGAGGACCCCGACGCCCTGGACATCCACCGCACGGCCCGCGGCCACGTCTCCTTCGGCCACGGCGTCCACCAGTGCCTCGGCCAGCAACTGGCCCGTATCGAGATGCGCGCCGGCTTCGAGTCCCTGATCCGCCGCTTCCCGACCCTCCGGCTCGACGTCCCCGCGGCCGAGGTGAAGGTCAAGTCCGACATGAACATCTACGGCGTCCACGCTCTGCCGGTCACCTGGGACAACTAGGCAGCGCAGGAGGCTAGTTGACGGTTGCGTCTTGTCGTATCAGCCGCGCACCTGCGACCGGTCGACCTATTTCCGCCACACCAGGGGGTGGCAGCGCGCGTGAAAGCTCGCCAGGAGCGGAAAGAGGTGAGTAGCTCTTACCGCATGCCCGGACAACGGGCAACCGGATCGCAGAAATTCGAGTGCGAGGAGGCATCTGACGATGCCGAAGTGGCGGGATGTACAAGCAAGAAACGGTGCGCGCACGGCAGTGGTGGCGCTGCTCTCCGCGCTGGTCCTGATCGTGTCACCGCAGAGCGCCATGGCTGCGGCCACGTTCGAGCCGAAGGTCGACTACGCGGCGGGCGACGGCCCGCAGTCCGTCGCAGTGGCCGACTTCAACGAGGACGGGAACGTCGACCAGGTCCTGGCCGACTACGACGGCAGTGCCGTGTCGATACTGCTCGGCGCGGGCGACGGCACCTTCGGCTCCCCCACCACCTACGGGGTCGGGGACAACCCTGCCGGGGTCACCACGGACGACTTCGACGAGGACGGCAACCTCGACCTGGCCCTGGCCAACGCCTTCGGCGACTCGGTGTCCGTGCTGCTCGGCAACGGGGACGGCACCTTCGACCCGGACATCGAGTACGACACGGGCACCATGCCGTCGAAGGTCGAGGTGGGCGACTTCAACGAGGACGGCGACCTCGACCTGGTCACCTCCGCCGCGGCCGAGGACTCCGTCTCGGTGCTCCTCGGCGCCGGGGACGGCACCTTCCCCACCCACACCGAGTACGGAGCGGGCAGCGTGCCGTACTCGGTGAGCGTGAGCGACTTCAACGCGGACGGAAACCTCGACGTCGCCACCTCCAACGTCGGCGGGAACACGCTGTCGGTGCTCCTCGGCGCCGGGGACGGCACCCTCGGCACGCACACCGAGTACGGCACGGGCGCGCAGCCGGCGCGGACGGTGGCCGGTGACTTCGACGGGGACACCACCCCTGACCTCGCCGTCGTCAACCTGGAGTCGGAAACCATCTCGGTGCTGTTGGGCGCCGGGGACGGCACCTTCGGCACGCACACCGAGTACGGCGTTGGCGCCGCGCCCTTGTCCCTTGAGGTGGCGGACCTCGACGAGGACGGCAACCTCGACCTCGCCGCCGGCAACGCGGCCGAGGCTTCCGTGACGGTGCTGCAAGGCGCCGGGGACGGCACCTTCGGCGACAGGTCCGATCACGAGACCGGCAACGTGCCGTTCGCTGTGGGGTCCGGTGACTTCGACGAGGACGGAGCCGTCGACCTCACGGTCGCCAACACGGGCGACGACACCGTGTCCGTACTGATCAACAGCACCGTCGTATAAGGCAGTTGACGCCGGGTCAGCACCCCGGCGTCAACTGGTCAAGGCGCAAGGGACGACAGCACCGCGGGCGCCCGGTTCACGACCGGGCGCCCGCGGACGTATGAGGCCGACGGCTCTACGCGACCGAATGCGTCACCTTGCCGGTGTAGGTGCCCGCCACGGCGGTGCTGGGCACCGACACCACCAGCTTCGGGCTAAAGGTCACCGAACTCGACGTGCCCACGATCGTGGAGTAGGAGAAGGACGTCCGTGGAGTGTTCAGGTCCTGAGCGTTGGCCGCGGCCGGCTGCCCCGGAGTCCAGGTTCCGGTCCCGGTCTTGCTGACGAGGGGGCCCGACCAGTACGACAGCTTGTCGGCCGGGATCGTCTGGGCGGCCGTGCCTGCGCCGGTCTTCAGCGGCGTCGCCGAAACCGTGGCGGTCCAGCCGCGCGTGGTCACGTTCGAGACGGTCACCGAGCCCAGATTCACGGTGACGGTCGTACCGGGTTTCGTGGTGCCGAGGTTCGCGGAGACCGGGACGGTGACCGAGGGGCCGAGTACCGCCCGCGGCACAGCCCACACGGCGTGCGGGGCACCCTGTCCGGGCCGCGCGTGCACCGGGGAGGCCGCGATGAGCGCGAGGGCACTCAAGCAGATGAGCACCTTCCCGGCCCTCGGCCCCCCGCGGGCTCTCCGGCTGCGCACCGAGCGCGCCCGAGTAGTGGCCGTGCCCTTGTCGGAGTGATCAACCATGCTGTCCCCTAAGGCAGTTCCGGGTCCGTCCGCCCAGCTCCGCCCCAGGCTGCAACACCGTGGGCTGCCTCCAGGGCCGACTACCGGTCCGTCCCACCAGTTCGGCGGTATCCCTTCACTCCCCGGAGCCACCTTCACTCCCGGGGAGTCACCGTCGCTCCCCGGAGTCACCGCCGCGTCAGGACGCGGCGCCGGTCCGCCCGCGCCTGCGCGACCTGCGTCGTAGGAGTACCGCCAGGACGAGGAGCACCGCCGCGCCGCCCGCCGCCAGGTACCACGTGGAGTTCCCCGCGGCCTTCAGCAATTGGGCGCTGACCGTGGTGCCGGGGGCCTGCGGGAAGGTCAGCTTGGCGGTGACCGAGTGCCGCACCTCGCCGCTCCTCAGCTGCAGCCTTCCCGTCCACGGCCCGGCAGGCAGGCCACGGCCGACGTTCACGGTGACCGTGCCGCGCCCGCCGGGCGGCAGCGTCGTACCGGGCGTGACGTGGTACGGGCCCGCCTTCAGCGCGCCCGGCCCGTCCTCGAGGTCGAGCTTGCCCTCCAGGTCGACCGCTCGCTTCCCGGTGTTCTGCACCCTCGCGACGACCTGCGGCCGCCCCTTCTTGCTGAGGGCGGCGCTGACCTTGTCGACGCGGAAGTCGGAGTACTCCCCGCCGTTGGCGACGTCCAGGTAGGTGCGGATGCCGGCGCGGCTGATGATGCCGATGTTGTCGCCGCTCTTGGGCTGCGAGGCGCTCTCGGCCCAGAGGACCGCGTACCGTTCGCCCGGCTTCGCCGTCACGGGCACCTTGATCCGCACCGTTGCCGTGAACCGCTCGTACGGGCCCATCTTGCGGTGGCCGGGCTGGATGGTGGTCCAGCCCGTCAGCGCGTTCTGCTGCTGCCCCTCGGCGAAGGTGAAGCGGTTCTCCGTGATCGTCGCGGCGGCGGGGTAGAGCTTCACCTCGCGTGTCAGGGGCGTCTTGTTGCTGATCTCCACGTGCCGCTCGATGGTGGTGCCCGGCTCCAGGTGATCGACGATGTACGTCAGAGCGCGCGGGTCGTCGCGCCGTACGACCGGGGCGTCAAGCAGCCGGATACCGAGGAGGCCCGGATCCGGCTGCGCGAACGAGGCGGCTGACGCTGAGCTGGCTGAGACCGCGCGCTCGGGGGTCGCGGCGGTGGCCGGACCGGGTGCGGACGTGGGCGACAGGGCGGCGAGCACCGCCGCGGTCGACAGCCCGGTGAGCGTGCGGGGGAATCCGTGACGCAAGCGATCACGCAACCGAATGACGCAGCGTGCCGGTGTACGTACCGGCGACCGCGTTGGCCGGGACGCGCACGGACACCGTGGGGGTCCAGCTGACGGCGTTGTCGCCACTGCCGCTGGTACGCGAGAACGCCGTACGGGTGGCCGCCAGGGTGGCCGCACTGCCCGCGGTGAAGGGGCCGTTGACCGGGTTCACCTCGGTCCCCGGGTCGTAGTCGACGTTGGCGCCGCCGATCGTCTCGCTCGCCGTGCCGCCGCCCGTGGTGAACGGGGTGGTCAGGCTGACCGTGGCCGTCCAGTTGCTGTCGAGGGCCGAACGCTGGTCGTTGACGCGGATCGCGGTCAGCTGGCCCGTGGCGGTGGCCCCCGGCGCCGCGTCGGTCAGCGTCGCGCTGGCCGGGGCGGTGATGTTGATGCCGTCCGTCGCGGTCACCGCGAAGGTGGTCGTGGTGTCCTGTGTGGTGTCCGCGGCGGCCGGCTGCGCTGAAGCCGCAGTGACTACCACCGCGCAGGCGATGAAAAGGCGAGGCAGACGCACGGTTCCTCCAATGAACAGCCGACAGAGCCCCGTCACCGTAGGGGAGGCGGAGAGGCCCGCGCGGGCGGGGCGCGCGTGGCGACCACCCTTCGGGTGACGGGAGCCGTCCAGATGGGCTGATCCTTTTATCGGAGCGCACCGTGGCCGACGTACCGCTCCCCTTCGTACCCGGCATCGAGGTGGCGGGGCAGGTCGAGACCCTTCCCCTGGCCCCTGCCGTCGAGGCCCACCGCCGCGTCGAGTCCGGCGCGCCTCGGAATGCCCCAACCCGGAACGCGGGATCTTCGGCGCCGAAAGCCGGTTGAGATGGTGACCTTGGTGAGGAAGGGTCTGTGGCCATGGAGTACTTCTGTTACCACCGCGACCGGCCGGGATCCCTCGCGTTACGCGAGGAGTTGCTGGAGGAGCACTGGTCCTACATGGACCGGTACGCGAAGGAGCTGATCGCTCGCGGTCCGACCTTCGCCGATGACGGCGAAACGCCCACGGGAAGCGTGCATATCGTCGATCTGCCCGATCCCGCCGCTGCCCGTGCGTTCGCCTTCGACGAGCCCGGCTACCAGGCCGGTGCGTACCGGGACGTGCTGCTGCGCCGGTGGCGCAACGTGCTGGGGCGCACCATGTGGGACTTTCCCGGTGGCCGGAGCGGCGGCAACCGGTACCTGGTGCTCGGCCTCGGCGAGGGCTCGGCCGCAGACCTCGCCGCGGACCTCGCTCCGCCGCCCGGCCAGGACGATCTGATCGCGTACGGGCCGCTGCTGTCCGACGACGGCGACACCTGGCTGGGTACGGCGGCGCTGCTCAGGGCCCCGGACCCGGATACGGCACGCGCCGCCCTGGCTCAGGACCGGTACGCGGACATCGAGGTCCACGACTGGGAGTTCGGCGGGCGTCGATGAACTACGGAGACACCGGGCCGATGCGGGCGGTTCAACTGGTGGGCGGGCCGGTGGAGTTGCGGGGTGCCCTCGATCTGGAGACCACAGCGGCAGGGGTGATGCCGCGCCGGTTGCCCGCCTGGACGAAGGAGCAGTACCAGGACCCGTCGGTCTACGGGGTGACCGTGATGCCGTCAGGGGTGCGTCTGGTGTTCCGCACCGATGCGCGCGCCCTGGAGTTCGAGGTGCTCACCTCCACCGGCCAGCTCGACGCCGACCCCCACCCTCGCCCGACCGGGATGCTGGAGTTGCTGGTGGACGGTGCCCTGGCCGGGCGTCGGCAGGCGCCGGTGGGCCATGTGCTGCGGATGGCGGGCCCCGGGTCAGTGCAGCGACTCGTCCCGGGCAAGCCCGGGACCGTACGGTTCGCCGGACTGCCGGCCGGCATGAAGAACGTCGAGCTGTGGCTTCCCCAGCAGACCCCTACGGAACTGGTGGCACTGCGCGCTGACGGCGACGTGCTGGCGCCGCTGCCGGATGGGCGCAACCGCTGGGTGCACCACGGCAGTTCCATCAGCCACTGCCTCGAGGCCGACGGCCCGACCGGGACCTGGCCGGTGGTGGCAGCCGCGCTCGGCGGGGTGGAGGTGATCAACCTCAGCCAGGCGGGCAACGCGCTGCTCGATCCGTATGTCGCCCGGACGATCCGCGACCTGCCCGCCGACCTGATCAGCCTGAAGGCGGGCATCAACATCGTGAGCCTGTCCGCCTTCCGGCTGCGGACGTTCGGCCCGGCGGTGCACGGATTTCTGGACACGGTCCGGGACGGTCACCCGGACACCCCGCTGCTGTTGATCTCCCCGGTGAGCTGTCCGGCCCTTGAGCAGGTTCCCGGCCCTACCAGGACGGGACCGGACGGGAGGATCGCTTCGCTGGGCGACCCGGCCGATGTGGCCGGCGGCGCACTGTCGCTGACGGTGGTCCGTGCCGAGCTGGCCCGGATCGTCGCGGCACGGCAGGTGTCCGATCCCCACCTTCACTATCTCGACGGACGAGAGCTGCTCGGGCCGGACGAGGCGGACGACCTGGCAGACGGCCTTCACCCCACGGCCGCCGCGTACCGCCGCATGGGCGAGCGCTTCGCCGCCCACGCCTTCGTGCAGGACGGTCCGTTCCGGTGAGGCGGCCTTCGCCTGATCATGCGCTCGACAAGCTCCAGGCCATCGCGCCGACCGTACTCCGCCAAGTGCCGCCGTGTCAGAGCGGGTTGAGGCGGGCCTTGAGCAGGCAGAACTCATTGCCTTCGGGGTCCTGCAGCACATGCCACGGCTCGTCGCCCGACTGCCCGATGTCGGCCGGGCGCGCGCCGAGCTTCAGGAGGCGTTCGAGCTCGGCGTCCTGGTCGCGGTCGGTGGCGTTGACGTCGATGTGCAGGCGGGAC
Source organism: Streptomyces boluensis (assembly GCF_009908195.1). GTDB lineage: Bacteria > Actinomycetota > Actinomycetes > Streptomycetales > Streptomycetaceae > Streptomyces > Streptomyces boluensis. Next base: position 8,767 of record NZ_JAAAHS010000225.1, read on the forward strand.
TTCCCCGGCTCCGGCTCGTCCCTGCGGCTGAGGATGATCGTCGCCTGCGGGCCGCCGAACCCTTCGCGGGGCCCGATCTCGTAGCAGTCCTCGCCTTCCTGGTCGAGCACGACGAAGTCCAGGACCTCGCACCAGAAGCGCGCCAGCACCTCGGGCTCTCGGCAGCCGAGTACGAGTTCGCTGATACGACATGCCATGGACGCAACCTGCTCTCGGTCGGGGATCGACCCCGTGACCGTACTGGAGGAGGCGGGCGCGGGCGATCGGTTTTCGCGCGGCCCCGAGCAACCCGGGGCGGCCCCAACAGGGCTGTCGGCGGCGGGAGTTGTGGCCGTGCCGGGCGGAGCGGAAACCGCTGGAGCCGGGAGCCGTTCCCGTGCTTGCATGAGCCTCATGGTGTCTGCCGACCGTCTGCTCGCCTTCGCGGCGATGTCGTTCCTGCTGATCGTGATTCCCGGCCCCAGCGTGCTGTTCGTGATCGGGCGCGCGTTGGCGCAGGGCCGCCGGGCCGCGCTGACCACCGTCGTCGGGAACACCGTCGGCTGCTACGTGCTGATCGTGGCCGTGGCGTTCGGTGTCGGGGCGATCGTGGAGCGGTCGACCCTCGTCTTCACCGCACTGAAGCTGACCGGCGCCGCCTACCTGGTGTTCCTCGGCGTGAAGGCGTGGCGGGACCGGGGTGCGCTGAACTCCGCGGTGACGGGGGCTGGTGCGGGCGGTACGCCGGGCGCTGCGCCAGGCGGTACGCGGGGTGGTGCGCGGACGTTCTGGGAGGGGTTCGCGGTCGGTGTCACCAACCCCAAGACCCTGGTGTTCTTCGCCGCCGTACTGCCGCAGTTCGTCGACCGCGGTCAGGGGCAGGTCGCGGGTCAGATGCTGCTGCTCGGCCTGGTCTTCAACCTCATCGCCGTCGCCTCGGACATGGCGTGGGGCCTTGCCGCCGCCACCGCGCGGGACTGGTTCGCCCGCTCGCCGCGGCGGCTCTCGCTGGTCGGCGGTGTCGGCGGGCTCGCCATGATCGGCCTCGGGGTGACGGTCGCAGTGACGGGGCGCAAGGACTGACGTTCCGGGGCACTGCCTGCCCGACGGTCACCGGCTCGCGGTGCTGTCCGCCCGACGGCGACCGGCTCGCGGTGCCCGCGCTCAGAGGTCCGCGCCGTCCACAACTTCCCCTGTGGGCCCGCTCGTTCCGGGGGCACCGTTCTCCGGCCCGAGGGACCGGCCGGCCCACGCGTGGACCCACCAGCCCTCGTCCGGGGAGCCGGAGAGGACGACGACACCGGTGTTGCGCAGCAGGTGCGCGGTGGCGAAGTCGACGTCGATGTTCTCGGCCCGTGCCGCCGTCCACATCCGGATCGCGGCACCGTGGCTGACCATGGCCACCGTCGACGCTCCCGTACCCGCCGCCTCCTCGACCACCGCGTCGAACCGCCCCAGCGCCTCCACACCGATCTCCCCACCCGGCATACGGAGCCCGGTGTCGCCCGCGGACCAGGCGAAAGCGGTGCCCATGTACGTCGCGATGGCTTCCTCGTCACCACGCATCTCCAGGTCGCCCGCGATCAGCTCCCGGATACCGGAACGCACCTGGACCTCGAGCCCGGTCCGGGCCGCGAGGGGCGCGGCGGTGAGCTGCGTCCGGATCAGCGTCGACGCGTAGAGAGCACCGATCTCCTCCCCCGCAAGCGCCTCCGGCAGAGCCGCCGCCTGCTGCTGCCCGAGCGGGGTCAGCGCGGGCCCCGGCTCTGCCGTGTCAAGGAGCCGCTTGAGGTTGGAAGGGGTCTGACCGTGGCGGATCAACAGCAGGCGCATGAGAACGGGTCTGTCTCCAGAGAGGCTGATCGTGGGCTTCCACTGTGGCACCACCGGGCTGTACGTGCCCTGCACACGGCCGTCCCTGCACCCGGCCGTCCCGGCGCCCGGTGTGCCCCGCGCCACGCACGCCCACCCGAGCCCCAGGGAATGGCCCAGCCCCCGCACTCGTTACAGAACACCAGTACAGATACCCCCACCCGTATTCTTAAATACCCCCGGGGGTACAGTGAGGCGCAACATGCCAGGAGGAACCATGAAGGTCGTCATCGTCGGTGGCGTAGCGGGCGGGATGTCGGCCGCGACGCGGATGCGGCGTATCGACGAGCGTGCGGAGATCGTCGTGCTCGAACGCGGCGCCCACGTCAGCTACGCGAACTGCGGACTGCCCTACTACCTGGGCGGGGCCATCGACGACCGCGACGCCCTCCTGCTGCAGACCCCCGAAGCCCTCCGGGCCCGCTTCGGCCTTGATGTGCGGGTGCGCACCGAGGCCGTCGCCGTGGACCGCGCGGCGCGTACGGTCCGGGTCCGCGACCTGGACAGCGGCCGCGAGTACGAGGAGTCGTACGACAGCCTCGTCCTCAGCCCCGGTGCCCGGCCGTTCGTGCCCGAGCTGCCCGGTGCCGAGCGGGCCCGCACGTTGCGCGATGTGTCCGACGTGGACCGGATCGCGGCCGACCTCGACGGCGGCGCGCGCTCCGCCGTGGTGGTCGGGGGCGGCTTCATCGGCGTGGAGGCGGCCGAGAACCTGCGCGAGCGCGGGCTCACGGTGACGCTTGTCGAGCTGGCCGACCAGGTGCTGCCGCCGCTCGACCCCGAGATGGCCACCCCGGTCGCCGCCGAACTGCGCGACCACGGTGTCCGGGTCGAGCTCGGTACGAGCCTGGCCGCCGTAGGCGAGCACGACGTCACGCTCTCCGACGGCCGCACCCTGCCTGCCGATCTGGTGCTGCTCGCCATCGGCGTCCGCCCCGATGTCCAACTGGCCCGCGACGCGGGGCTTTTGATCGGCCCGCGCGGCGGGATCGCCGTGGACGAGCGGCAGCGCACCAGCGACCCGGATGTGTACGCGGTCGGTGACGCGGCGGAGAAGCCCGACGCCCTGACCGGCGAACCGGCACTCATCCCGCTCGCCAACCTGGCCAACCGGCACGGCCGCCTGGTCGCCGACGCCATCGCGGGACGGCCCGTGCGGGCCCGCGAGTCGACCGGCACCGCCGTAGTCAAGGTCTTCGGCCTGACCGCCGCCGCGACCGGCTGGAACGAGAAGCGGCTGCGCGCGGCGGGCCGCGCCCACCAGGCCGTGCACCTGCACCCCGGATCGCACGCGGGTTACTACCCGGGCGCGTCCCCCATCGCGCTCAAGGTCCTCTACGACCCGGCCGACCTGCGCATCCTGGGCGCCCAGGCCGTCGGCGCCGACGGTGTGGACAAGCGCATCGACGTGATCGCCACCGCGATGGCGGGCGGCCTCACCGCACCTGACCTGGCCGATCTGGAACTCGCGTACGCCCCGCCGTACGGCTCGGCGAAGGACCCGGTGAACATGGCCGGTCTGATCGCCGAGAACCGTTCCACCGGCACGGGTACCGCGGTGCAGTGGCACGACCTGGACGAGGCGCTCGCCGGGGGCGCCGCGCTGATCGACGTGCGCACGGCCGCCGAACACTCCCGTGGCACGATCCCCGGCGCGGTGAACATTCCCGTCGACGAACTGCGCGACCGTATCGACGAGATCCCCGCAGGACCGCCGCTGATCGTCCACTGCCAGGTCGGGTTGCGCGGCCACACCGCCGCCCGGCTGCTCACCCAGCTCACCGGCCGTCCGGTCACCAACCTCGATGGCGGGTACGCCACTTGGTCCGCCGGACAAGCCGCACGCCCCACCCC
>NZ_JAAAHS010000226.1 GCF_009908195.1 Streptomyces boluensis
GCGCAACGCGGGCCGCCCCGCCCACCGCGACGGCAACGTGCTGCGCTGGCTCGCCGCGTACACCGCCTCGATGGTCGGCGACGCCGTGTACTTCGTCGCCCTGTCCTGGGCCGCCACCCGCACCGGCAGCCCCGGACAGGCAGGGCTCGTGCTCGCCGTCGGCGCGGTGCCGCGCGCCCTGCTGATGCTCGGCGGGGGAGTGGTCGCCGACCGGTTCGGGCCGCGCCGCGTCGTCCTCGCCAGTGACACGGTGCGCTGCCTGGTGATCCTCGCCGTCGCCGGACTGCTCTACGTGACCACGCCAGGCATCTGGCTGCTCGCCCTGGTCGCGCTGGTCTTCGGCGCGACGGACGCGCTGTTCCTGCCCGCCGTCGGCGCCCTGCCGCCCCGCCTCACCGGACCCGGCCAACTCGCCCGCGTCCAGGGCATGCGCGGGGTCGCGGCCCGCGTCGGCCTGGTCACCGCCGGGCCGCTCGGCGGGGTCGTGGTCGCCCTCGGCGGCCCGGCCGCCGCGTTCGCCACCGCGGGCGGCCTCTTCGCGCTCTCCCTCGCCCTGCTCGCCGCCGTACGACTGCGCCCGCTGCCGACGGACACCGCAACGGCCGACCCCGCGAAGCCGCCGCCCGACACCGGCCCGCTGCGCGCCCAACTCACCGACGGGCTGCGGTACATCCGCCGCCACCGCGTCCTCGGCCCGCTCGTGCTCGTCGTCGCGGTCAGCGAACTCGGCTTCGCCGGGCCCGCCAACCTCGGCATCGCGCTGCTCGCCCAGGAACGCGGCTGGGGCGCCACCGGACTCGGCTGGATCATCGCCGGTTTCGGCGTCGGCGCGGGCGGCGCCTCCGCCCTGATCGCGGTACGCGGCCGGATCGGCCGCCCCGGAGTCGTCCAGGGCGTCGCGGTGATCGCCGGAGCGGTCGCGCTCGCCGGGATCGCGTACGCGCCCTCCGTGCGGCTCTCCGTCGCCGCCGCGGTCTGCGTGGGGCTCACCGTCGGCCTCGCCGGGGCCGTGGTCGGCGCGCTCCAGCAGACCGCCGCCGACCCCGCCTACCTCGGCCGGGTCACCTCCGTCAGCACCCTCGTCACGATGGGTCTCGCCCCGCTCTGCCACCCGCTGGTCGGCGCCGCCGTCGGGGCCTGGGGCACCCGCCCGGTGTTCCTGGCCGGAGCCGCCCTCAGCGCACTCGGCGGCACCCTCGGCCTGTGCTCCCGCGCCCTGCGCACCGCCGAACTGCCACGCTGAGCGTCAACTTCCCGCACACAAAAGGGTGTTCATGTGGCGGGCGACACTTCGGTCCCGGCCGAAAGTGAGCGGCGTTCACGTGCGTGCGCGCGTAACGTCCGAACGTGCCCGCAGTCCGGGCCTGCCCGTCGTACGTACCCCGAGGAGTGCCATGCCGTCAGCGCCGCCCGCCGTGGATCTGCAGGAACTCGGCCCCGACTTCGTGCGCGACCCCTACCCCGTCTACGCCAGGCTGCGCGCCGTCGCCCCCGTGCACCACGTACGCGCCCCCGACGGCCAGGACGTGTGGCTCGTCGTCGGCCACGAAGCGTGCCGGGCCGCGCTCGTCGACCCCCGGATCACCCGCGACCTGCGCCGGGTCGACGCGGACCTGCACGCGCTCGGATCCGGCGGCGCCGACAGCCCCGCGCTCACCCACATGCTCCTTCGGGACCCGCCCGACCACACCCGGCTGCGCCGCCTCGTCGCCCGCGAGTTCAGCCCCCGCCGGATCGCCGCCCTCGGCCCGCGCGTCCAGCGGATCACCGACGAGCTGCTCGACGCGATGCTCGCCGACGGGGCCGGCCGCGCCGACCTCGTGGCCGCGCTCGGCTTCCCGCTGCCCATGACCGTCATCTGCGAACTGCTCGGCGTGCCCGAGGCCGACCGGGACACGTTCAGCCGCTGGTCCGACGAGATCGTCGCCCCCACCGGTCAGGAGGCGATGAGCGCGGCCTACGCCGAGATGGTCGACTACCTCCGCCGCCTGACCGCCGCCAAGCGCGACCACCCCGACGAGGGCCTGCTCAGCGCCCTCGTCCACACCGTCGACGAGGGCGGCGACCGGCTCACCGGCGACGAGCTGATCGGCATGGCCGTCCTGCTGCTCATCGCGGGCCACGAGACCACCGTCAACCTCATCGGCAACGGCGTCCGCGCCCTGCTCGCCCACCCCGACCAACTCGCCCTGCTGCGCGCCGACCCGGACGGCCTCCTCGACGGCGCCGTCGAGGAGATGCTGCGCTACGACGGGCCCGTGGAGACCGCGACCCCGCGCTGGACGACCGAGCCGGTGACCGTCGGCGACACCGTGATCCCGGCCGGAGCGGTCGTCCTGATCGCCCTCGCCGACGCCGACCGCGACCCGGCGCGCTTCGCCGAACCCGACCGCTTCGACATCCGCAGGGACGCCCGCGGCCACATCGCCTTCGGCCACGGACTGCACTACTGCCTGGGCGCCCCGCTGGCCCGACTCGAAGGCCGGATCGCGCTCCGCACCCTCCTGGAGCGCTGCCCCGGCCTCGCCCCCGACGCCGACGAAGCCGCCCTCGCCTGGGTGCCGGGCATGCTGATGCGCGGCGTACGCACCCTGCCGGTGCGGTGGTGAACCCCCTTCACCGGGGCCGGACCCGACGCGCTCAGAGGCCCAACTGCCGGGCCTCGTGCAGCCGCTCGACGGCCTCCTTGTCGCCGTCGACCTCCACGCGCGCGTGGTCCTGACGACCGAAGAGGAACATGGTCAGCTCGCCCGGCTCCCCGGTGACCGTCACCACCGGAGTGCCGCGGTGTGCGACCACGGTCCGGCCGTCCGGACGCCGCAGCACCAGACCCGTGGGCGACTTACGGCCCAGCATGCGCGCGCTCCTCTCCAGGCGGGACCACAGCCCGTCCGCGAACACCGGGTCGAGGTCGCGCGGACTCCAGTCCTCCTGGGCGCGGCGCACATCCTCGGCGTGCACATAGAACTCCACCGCGTTCGCCGCCTCGTCCACCTGCTTCAGGGCGTACGGCGAGAACCTCGGCGGGCCCGTACGGATCAGCTGGATCAGCTCCTCGTACGGCTTCTCCGCGAACTCCGCCTGCACCCGCTCGAGGCGGGCGGCGAGCGCCTTGATGAGGAGTCCGCCCGCGGCGTCGGCGCGCCGCTCGCGCACCACCACATGGGCGGCCAGATCACGGGTGGTCCAGCCCTCGCACAGAGTGGCGGCCTGCGGGCCCGCCGCCTCCAACAGGTCCGCCAGGAGCAGCCGTTCACGCTTGGCATGGGTCGACATGCTGCAAGGCTAAGCCCGCGTCCGGGACCCTGCCCACCCGTTCGCTCCGGGCGCACCCCAGGCGTCCCGGCATTAGTACGACCGCAGCGCTCACCCTGTGGACAACCGAGCCGCACCGTCCGCGCGACCCGGCACAATGGGCCCATGAGCAGCAACCTCGACCCCGCCATCGCCGCCCGCCTCAAGCGCAGCGCCGACGGCCTCGTCCCCGCCGTCGCCCAGCAGTACGACACCGGCGAAGTGCTGATGCTCGGCTGGATGGACGACGAGGCGCTGCATCGCACCCTCACCACCGGCCGCTGCACCTACTGGTCCCGCAGCCGTGGGGAGTACTGGGTCAAGGGCGACACCTCCGGCCACTTCCAGCACGTGAAGTCGGTGGCGCTCGACTGCGACGCCGACACCGTCCTCGTCCAGGTCGACCAGGTCGGCGCGGCCTGCCACACCGGTGCCCGCACCTGTTTCGACGCGGATGTGCTGCCGCTGAGCACGCCGGTGGACGAGCCCGGCACCGCCGGTCAGTAGGGTCGGCCGACATGGAGCGCATGGACCTCGACACCTTCCGCAAGCTCGCCGCCGACCGCCGCGTCATCCCCGTCAGCCGGAAACTCCTGGCCGACGGCGACACCCCGGTCGGCCTCTACCGCAAGCTCGCCGGGGAACGCCCCGGCACCTTCCTCCTCGAATCCGCGGAGAACGGCCGGTCCTGGTCCCGCTACTCCTTCGTGGGTGTCCGCAGCGCCGCCACCCTCACCGAGCGGGACGGCCAGGCGCACTGGCTCGGCGGCGCCCCCGTCGGCGTACCCACCGAGGGCGATCCGCTGCGTGCCCTGCGCGCCACCGTCGAGGCCCTGCACACCCCGCGCGACCTGCACGACGGCATGCCGCCCTTCACCGGCGGCATGGTCGGCTATCTCGGGTACGACATCGTGCGCCGCCTGGAGAAGATCGGCCCCGGCGAGCGCGACGACCTGAAGCTGCCCGAGCTGACCATGCTCCTCACCAGCGACCTGGCGGTCCTCGACCACTGGGACGGCTCGGTCCTGCTCATCGCCAACGCCATCAACCACAACGACCTCGACACCGGCATCGACGAGGCGTACGCGGACGCGGTGGCCCGCCTCGACGCCATGGAGGCCGACCTCGCCCGGCCCGTCGCCCAGCGCCCCGTCTCGCTGCCCGACGCCGCGCTGCCCGAGTTCACCGCACTGTGGGGCGGCACCGATTACCAGGCGGCCGTCGAGGACATCAAGGAGCGCATCAGGGCCGGTGAGGCCTTCCAGGTCGTGCCCTCGCAGCGCTTCGAAACCCCGTGCGCGGCAAGCGCGTTGGACGTCTACCGCGTGCTCCGCGCCACCAACCCCTCGCCGTACATGTACCTGTTCCGCTTCGACGGCTTCGACGTGGTCGGCTCCAGCCCCGAGGCCCTCGTCAAGGTCGAGGACGGGCAGGCCATGCTGCACCCCATCGCGGGCACCCGGCCGCGCGGCGCCACCCCGCAGGAGGACCAGGCACTCGCCGACGAGCTCCTCGCCGACCCCAAGGAACGCGCCGAGCACCTGATGCTCGTCGACCTGGGCCGTAACGACCTGGGGCGGGTCTGCGCCCCCGGCTCCGTCGAGGTCGTCGACTTCATGTCCATCGAGAAGTACAGCCACGTCATGCACATCGTCTCGACGGTCACCGGCAAGGTCGCCGAGGGCCACACCGCCTTCGACGTGCTCACCGCGTCCTTCCCCGCGGGCACCCTCTCCGGCGCCCCCAAGCCACGCGCCATGCAGATCATCGACGAGCTGGAGCCCTCCCGCCGCGGTCTGTACGGCGGCTGCGTCGGGTACCTCGACTTCGCCGGGGACTCCGACACCGCCATCGCCATCCGCACCGCGCTGCTCCGCGACGGCACGGCGTACGTACAGGCGGGGGCGGGCGTCGTCGCCGACTCCGACCCGGTCGCCGAGGACACCGAGTGCCGCAACAAGGCGGCGGCCGTCATGCGTGCGGTGCACAGCGCCAACCGCCTGCATGATCGCGCGCGCGGTGAGGGATAGTGGAAAGCGTGACTTCCGCAGCCGTACCCCAGCCCCGCGCAGAGACCCCGCGGGCCAAGGCGCCCGCCGCCCGGAGGAGCCTGGCCGCCACCCTGCTGCTCGGTGCGCTCGGCGCCGCCGTGGCACTGCTCGCCTCCCGGCAGGTCTGGGCCGAGGGTGACGCCGCCACGGCGGGCGGCGCCCTGCACCAGATCGCCAAGGGCAGCGACGTCACCGGCGTACCCGCCGCGCTCGCCATCGTCGCCCTGGCCGCCCTCGTCGCGATCTTCGCGGTGCGCAGGGCCGGACGCGTCCTGGTCTCCGCGCTGCTCGCCCTGAGCGGCGCGGGCACGGTCGCGTCCGCGCTCCTCGGCGCGCGGGACGCAGCCGCCCTGGACGAGAAGGCCGCCACCGCGAGTGGCAACACCGCCGCGACCATCGACGCCGTCACACACACCGCCTGGCCCTTCGTCGCGGCCGCCGGCGGGGTACTGCTCCTGCTCGCCGGGGTGCTCGCGCTCCGCTTCGGCTCGAAGTGGCCCGGGATGTCCGGCAAGTACGAGCGCGGCGCCACCCGCGGCCGCGCCGCCAAGCCCGATCCGGACCGCCCCGAGGACCTGTGGAAGGCCCTGGACCGGGGCGAGGACCCGACCCATTAGCGGTCGTCGGACCCGGCAACCCGCCCTGCGGCGCAGCCCGTGAGGCCGGTCCATACAATGGGCCAGAGCGTTCGACTTACAGCAAACGAGGAGCAAGTCATGGCGGGCACGAGCCACGGACACACCCCTGCCGCCTGGACCGGCGTCATCATCGCGTTCATCGGCTTCTGCATCTCCGGTGCCTTCATGGTGCTGGCTCAGCCGCTGGGGTTCTGGGCCGGGTTGATCGTCGTCGCCCTCGGCGGCGTCGTCGGTACCGCCATGCGGGCCGCGGGCATGGGCCAGCCGAAGGCCGCGCAGCACGTGGTGGTCCGTACCGAGGCCTGAGGCTCCTCGACGCGATTCCCCACGAGGACGCGATACTCACGAGAAGGGGCGGAACCGGGAACACCGGTTCCGCCCCTTCCGTGTGTGGCCCCGTTTCCGTGTGCGGCCCCGTCCGCCGGACCAAGGCGCACCGGCGCAAGTCCCTTGCCCGGGGCGCCCGTCCACAGGCGCCGCCCCCGCCGACAAGGCAGAATGCCGGTGTGACCGCAGAACACACCGCCAACCCGCCGCACACACAGCAGCCACCGCCGCAGTACGCCGTCGCCGCGCCCGCCGCGCCCGACATGGCACCCCGCGCGGTCGCCAAGCGGCTGCTCGTACCGGCCGCGGTGCTCGGCACGGTCGCCGCGGCCTTCGCGTACGTCGGCACGGTCGACCCCAACGAACCCGGTCACTACCCGGTCTGCCCGCTGCTGCGCCTCACCGGAGTGCTCTGCCCCGGCTGCGGCGGGCTGCGCAGCGCGCACGCGTTCATCACCGGCGACCTGGGCGCGGCGCTCGGCGCCAACGCCCTCGCCGTCATCGGCTACGTCGTCTTCGCCGCGGGCTGGCTCGCCTGGACCGTCGCGTCGGCGCGCGGGCGCTCCTGGCGGATCGAGCTGCGCTCCTCCCAGCTGTGGGCCGTCGGCGCGCTCCTCGTGGTCTTCACCGTCGTACGCAACCTGCCCTTCGGCGCCTGGCTCGCGCCGTGAGCACCGTGTCGGAGAAGGCCGAGGTCACGGTGAACGTCCAGGTAGTGGGACCGTCGTCGGCCGGATGCGGAGCCTGTGCCCGTGTCCGGATATCATCGGCAGTGCTCGCCGGAATGCGCCCCAGGCGTAAAGCGGAGGGTCAGTGCCCCACCGGATCCGCGGGATCCGGTGCAGTCAGCTCGCTTAGCCGTCAGGGAAGGGGGCCGCTCGCGTGAGTGTGCTCGACGAGATCATCGAAGGCGTGCGTGAGGACCTCGCCGAACGGCAGGCGCGCGTCAGCCTCGACGAGCTCAAGGAGCGTGCGGCGAAGGCACCCCGGGCCAAGGACGGAGTGGCCGCGCTGCGCGGCGACGGCGTCAAGGTGATCTGCGAGGTCAAGCGCTCCAGCCCCTCCAAGGGCGCGCTCGCCGCGATCGCCGACCCGGCCGGCCTCGCCGCCGACTACGAGGCGGGCGGCGCCGCCGTCATCTCCGTCCTCACCGAGCAGCGGCGCTTCGGCGGCTCGCTCGCGGACCTGGAGGCCGTCCGCGCCAAGGTCGACATCCCGATCCTGCGCAAGGACTTCATCGTCACGTCGTACCAGCTGTGGGAGGCGCGGGCGTACGGCGCCGACCTCGTGCTGCTGATCGTCGCCGCCCTCGACCAGGAGGCCCTCGTCTCCCTCGTGGAGCGCGCGGAGTCCATCGGGCTCACGCCGATCGTCGAGGTGCACGACGAGGACGAGGTCGAGCGCGCGGTCGAAGCGGGCGCGAAGATCATCGGGGTCAACGCACGCGACCTCAAGACGCTGAAGGTCGACCGCGCCACCTTCACCCGCGTCGCCCCCGAGATCCCGGAGCACATCATCCGGATCGCCGAGTCCGGTGTGCGCGGCCCGCACGACCTGATCGCGTACGCCAACGACGGCGCGGACGCCGTCCTCGTGGGCGAGTCCCTGGTCACGGGCAAGGACCCGAAGGCCGCCGTGGTCGACCTCGTGGCCGCCGGCGCCCACCCCGCGCTCCGGCACGGACGGAACTGACTCCTCCCCATGCCCATCGCCGCCCGCCTCGCCCCCGGTTGCCGCCCTCGCGGCTGCCGGGCGCCCGCGCGTCGGGTGCACGGGCGCCGGGTGCGGTACGTGATCGGCTCTGAGCCGGGTCAAGTGAACGGGATGCGATGGCGCGGGGCGGCGGGATTTCTTCCCTGACCCGCCCCTTCCCGCTGTGTCCATTTGCGGCTGCCGCCGCGTGGCCTGCCGGACAGGCCTCCTCAAACGCCGGAGCGGCTGAATTTTCAGCCCCTCCGGCGAGGACTTTCGGGGAGGGGAACAGGGCCCGCCGCTGGCGCCGCACCTGTACCCCCATCGCGTACGCAATAGGAGCATGTCGCACATGTCCAGCCAGTTCTTCATCCCCGATCCGGACGGCCAAGTCCCCAGTACTGAGGGCTACTTCGGCGCGTTCGGCGGCAAGTTCATTCCGGAGGCGCTGGTCGCCGCCGTCGACGAGGTCGCCGTCGAGTACGACAAGGCCAAGCAGGACCCCGAGTTCGCCCGTGAGCTCGACGACCTCCTGGTGAACTACACCGGCCGCCCCAGCGCGCTCACCGAGGTGCCGAGGTTCGCCGAACACGCCGGTGGCGTCCGGATGTTCCTCAAGCGCGAGGACCTCAACCACACCGGCTCGCACAAGATCAACAACGTGCTCGGCCAGGCCCTGCTCACCAAGCGGATGGGCAAGACCCGCGTCATCGCCGAGACCGGCGCGGGCCAGCACGGCGTCGCCACGGCCACCGCCTGCGCGCTGTTCGGCCTCGACTGCACCATCTACATGGGCGAGATCGACACCGAGCGCCAGGCCCTCAACGTGGCCCGGATGCGGATGCTCGGCGCCGAGGTCGTCGCCGTGAAGTCCGGCAGCCGCACCCTGAAGGACGCCATCAACGAGGCGTTCCGCGACTGGGTCGCCAACGTCGACCGCACGCACTACCTCTTCGGCACCGTGGCCGGACCGCACCCCTTCCCCGCCATGGTGCGCGACTTCCACCGCGTCATCGGCGTCGAGGCCCGCCGCCAGATCCTGGAGCGCGCCGGGCGGCTTCCCGACGCCGCGGTCGCCTGCGTCGGCGGCGGCTCCAACGCCATCGGCCTCTTCCACGCCTTCATCCCGGACGCCGGCGTACGCCTCGTCGGCTGCGAGCCCGCCGGGCACGGCATCGAGACCGGTGAGCACGCCGCGACCCTGACCGCGGGCGAGCCGGGCATCCTGCACGGCTCCCGGTCGTACGTCCTGCAGGACGAGGAGGGCCAGATCACCGAGCCGTACTCGATCTCGGCCGGGCTCGACTACCCGGGCATCGGCCCCGAGCACGCGTACCTCAAGGACAGCGGGCGCGGCGAGTACCGCGCGGTCACCGACGACGCCGCGATGCAGGCGCTGCGGCTGCTCTCCCGTACCGAGGGCATCATCCCGGCCATCGAGAGCGCGCACGCCCTGGCCGGCGCGCTCGACCTCGGCAAGGAGCTCGGCAGGGACGGACTGATGATCGTCAACCTGTCCGGGCGCGGCGACAAGGACATGGACACGGCCGCGCGGTACTTCGGCCTGTACGACACCGACGCGGAGGTCGCCGCGGACGCGGCCGACCTCGCGGAGATCGAGGGGGACGCCAAGTGAGCGGCAACGTACAGCTGTTGAACGACACGCTCGCCGCGGCCAAGGCCGAGCAGCGGGCCGCCCTCATCGCCTATCTGCCGGCCGGGTTCCCGACCGTGGACGGCGGCATCGAGGCGATCAAGGCCGTCTTCGAGGGCGGCGCGGACGTCGTGGAGGTCGGCCTCCCGCACAGCGACCCGGTCCTCGACGGGCCCGTCATCCAGACCGCCGACGACATCGCGCTCAAGGCGGGCCTGAAGATCGCCGACGTGATGCGCACGGTGCGCGAGGCGTACGAGGCGAGCGGCAAGCCGGTACTCGTCATGACGTACTGGAATCCGATCGACCGCTACGGCGTGGAGCGTTTCACCGCCGAGCTCGCCGCGGCGGGCGGTGCGGGCTGCATCCTGCCCGACCTGCCCGTCCAGGAGTCCGCGCTGTGGCGTGAGCACGCCGACAAGCACGGACTCGGGACCGTCTTCGTCGTGGCGCCCAGCAGCAAGGACGAGCGGCTCGCCACGATCACGGCGGCCGGTTCGGGCTTTGTGTACGCGGCCTCCCTGATGGGCGTCACCGGCACCCGGGAGTCCGTCGGCGAGCAGGCGCAGGAGCTGGTGCGGCGCACCAAGGCCACCACCGACCTGCCGGTCTGTGTCGGCCTCGGCGTCTCGAACGCCACGCAGGCCGCCGAGGTGGCGGGCTTCGCCGACGGTGTGATCGTCGGCTCCGCGTTCGTGCAGCGTCTCCTGGACGCTCCGGACGAAGCTGCGGGTCTCGCCGCGGTGCGCGAGCTCGCGGGTGATCTCGCCAAGGGCGTGCGCGGGGCCGCGTAGCTCGTACGGGTGGACCTGGGACCGGGGAGGCATGCTCGTGCCTCCCCGGTTCGTTTGCGGGTTGTGAGCGAGAAGAACCGAGAGGGAAAGCGCACAGCACGCGAGCGGTTGGCGATGGAGCGCGAGAAGCAGAAGGCGCAGGAGCGGCGCCGCCGCACACTGATCGTGGCCTCGGCTGTGGTAGGTGTGCTCGGCCTGGCCGCCGTCGTCGGCGTGATCGCCGCGAATTCCGGCGGCAAGGACGAGAAGGAGAGCGCCGGCCCGGTCGTGGTCCCCAAGGGGGCGAACGGCGAGGACGGGCTCGCCATCCCCGTCGGCAAGGAGAGCGCCAAGTCGACCCTCGCCATCTGGGAGGACTTCCGCTGCCCGGCCTGCGCCCAGTTCGAGAGCATGTACCGGCAGACGATCCACGAGCTCGTCGGCAAGGGCCAGCTCAAGGTCGAGTACCACCTCGCCACGATCATCGACGGGAACATGGGCGGCACCGGCTCCGTGCGCGCCGCCAACGCCGCGGCCTGCGCCCAGGACGCCGGGAAGTTCACGCCGTACCACGATGTGCTCTTCCAGAACCAGCCGCCGGAAGCCGACGACGCGTTCGCGAAGAACGGCAAGCTCCTTGAGCTCGCGGACAAGGTCGACGGCCTGAAGACCCCGAAGTTCGAGAAGTGTGTGAACGACGGGGAGCACGACAGCTGGGTGGCCCGGTCCAACGAGGCGTTCCAGAAGGGCGGCTTCCGGGGCACGCCGACCGTGCAGCTCGACGGCAAGGACATCTTCGGCGACCAGAAGAACCCGCTGACGCCCGCCAAGCTCAAGCAGCTGGTCGAGGCCAACGCGCAGTAGCCGCGCGTACGACCGACGCGCGTACGTCCGGCACCTCCGTACGACCGACGCCCGTGATCCAGCGCCCGCCCCCGCGATCGGGGCGGGCGCTCGTTATGGAGCCGTTAGGCCAGGCGGATTGCCGCGCACACTGCCCGGCACGGTAGCGTCGACCCCGCCATGGAACTCCTTGCCTTCATTCCCAGCCCGGCCAAGGGTGAGATCGTCCCCTTCGGCGTGCCTCTGCGCGGCTACGCGTTCTGCATCATCATCGGCGTGTTCGTCGGCGTCTGGCTCGGCGGCCGCCGGTGGATCGCCCGCGGCGGACGTGCCGGGACGGTCGCCGACATCGCCGTGTGGGCGGTGCCCTTCGGCCTCGTCGGCGGACGGCTCTACCACGTCATCACCGACTACGAGCTGTACTTCAGCGAGGGCCGCAACCCGGTCGACGCCTTCAAGATCTGGGAGGGCGGCCTCGGTATCTGGGGCGCGATCGCCCTCGGCGCGCTCGGCGCCTGGATCGGCTGCCGCCGCCGCGGCATCCCGCTCCCGGCATACGCCGACGCCGTCGCCCCCGGCATCGCCTTCGCCCAGGCCATCGGCCGCTGGGGCAACTGGTTCAACCAGGAGCTGTACGGCCGTGCCACGGATCTGCCGTGGGCCCTGGAGATCACCCGCTCCGACGGCGGCCGGGTGCCGGGTACGTACCACCCGACGTTCCTGTACGAGTCGCTGTGGTGCATCGGCGTCGCGGTCCTGGTCATCTGGGCCGACCGCCGCTTCAAGCTGGGCCACGGCCGGGCCTTCGCCCTGTACGTCGCCGCGTACTGCGCGGGGCGTGGCTGGATCGAGTACATGCGTGTCGACGACGTGCAGATGAACGATGTGCTTGGGCTGCGGCTCAATGTGTGGACGTCGATCATCGTCTTCGTGCTTGCGGTGGTTTACATCGTGGTGTCGGCTCGGCTGCGGCCGGGGCGGGAGGAAGTTGTGGAGCCCGGGGCGGATGAGTCCGACTCGTCGTCGGAGTCGGGTTCTTCTGAGTCCGGTTCCGAGGACGCTTCTGACTCCGCCTCTGACTCCGAGGCCGACTCCGGTAAGGGTGGCGAGGAGTCTCCGTCGGATGGTGGGGCTAAGTCGGTGGAGAAGGCCTGAGGGCTTTCTA
>NZ_JAAAHS010000227.1 GCF_009908195.1 Streptomyces boluensis
CCCCCGCCTCAGCGGCGGAGCCCGCCCTCCGAGTCGATCACATTGCCGGTGATCCACTCGGCCTCGTCGGTGGCGAGCCAGGCGATCAGGCGGGCCGGGTCGTCGGGCATGCCCCAGCGGCCCGAAGGGAAGCGCCCGGCGATCTGCTCGTACACCGCGCCGCTGAGGTAATCGGTGTCCACAGGGCCGGGGTTGACGGTGTTCACGGTCACGGCGAGCTCCGCGAGGGTGGTGGCGAGCGTCCGGGTGGCGGAGGCGAGGGCGCCCTTCTGCAGGGAGTACGCGATCTCCTCGGGCATACCACCCGCGATGTCCTGGCCCGAGGTCATCATCACCACGCGCCCGCCCGGGGTGCGCGTGGGCAGGGCGGCGCGCAGCCGCGCGTAGGCCTGCACGAGCAGGATCACGGAGCGGGTGTCGACCGCCCAGTGCCGGTCAAGCCGGTCCTGGTCGATGGCGTCGAGCGGGCCGTCGTCACCGCTCAGGGCATGGTTGGCGACGAGCACGTCCACCCGGCCGCCCAGCGCTTCGGCGGCCGTGGCGCAGAGCAGCGCGGGCCCGCCCGGCTCGGTCAAGTCGCCCGGCCCGTGCGTGACTTGGGCCCGGCTCGGGTCGGGCGCCGCCTCCCGGACGGACGCCACCACGTCCTCGGGACGGTCCGCGCCCCACGGCATCGCCGCGTCGTGCGGGACATGGTGGTGCAGATGGACCCGCGCCCCGTACGCGACGAGGCGGCGGGCGACGGCGTGCCCGATGCCGCCCCTTCGGCTGGCACCGGTGACCAGGGCGGTACGGCCGCGCAGCGGCAGCGGGTCGCGGCGGAGCTGTTCGGGCGTGGGATGCGGGAGGAGAGGCATGGCAGTTCATGATGGTGGCCGCGGCACCCGGCCGCCACCGTAAATCGCCGGTCCCGTACGGCCGTTCGGGCATGGCGGAGCGTGGGGCCGTGCGCCCGGCCCGCGCCGCTTCAGCAGCCGCAGTCGTCGGCGTCGACGGGCGCGGTCAGCGGGTCGGCGGCGCGCTGCGCGGGGCCTTCCCAGGTCTCGTAGGCGAAGCCCTCCCGCGCCCAGTACTCGAAGCCGCCGAGCATCTCCTTGACCTGGAAGCCGAGTTGGGCCAGGGCGAGGGCCGCGCGGGCGGCGCCGTTGCAGCCGGGGCCCCAGCAGTACGTCACCACGGGCACCGAACGGTCGAGCAGTTCAGCGGCCTGCTCGGGGATCAGCGCGGTGGGCAGATGCACGGCACCCGGCACGTGCCCCTGGTCCCAGGACGCGGTGGAGCGGGTGTCGACAAGGACGAACCCCGGGTCACCGTCGGCGGCGAGGGCGGCGGCCACGTCCGACACGTCGGTGTGGAAGGCGAGGGAGGCCGCGAAGTGCGCGGCGGCAGCGGCGGGCGAGGCGGGCGGGACCCGCAGGACGGGGCTGCCGACGGCGGTCGCGGCGGTGCCGGCTGCGGCTACGGGGGTGCTGACCTGTGCGTTCATGCTCAGAAATCTATGGCCCACGATGATCACGGTGAAGAGACGATTCCCGGTGACTCCCTTGATCCGCCGGGGATTTCCCTGCTAGTTCTCGGTCATGACCGACGCTTCCCCGGACGCCACGGACTGGCGCATCCTCGATGTCCTGCAGCGCGACGGCCGCGCCAGTTTCGCCGAGCTGGCCCGCGCCGTGGCGATGTCCCCGAGTGCCGTCACCGAACGGGTGCGGCGCCTGGAGGAGGCCGGGGTGATCGAGGGGTACGCGGCGGTGGTCTCTCCGGAACGGCTCGGCCTGCCGATCCTCGCCTTCGTACGGCTGCGCTACCCGCACGGCAACTACAAGCCGTTCCACGATCTCGTCGACGCGACCCCGGAGATCCTGGAGGCGCACCACGTCACCGGCGACGACTGCTTCGTCCTGAAGGTCGCGGCCCGCTCCATGCGGCACCTGGAGGAGATCTCCGGCAAGGTCGGCACCCTCGGCTCGGTGACCACCAGCGTCGTGTACTCCTCCCCGCTGCCGCGCCGCCCGTTGGGCCACTGAGGCGCGCAGGCCGTTGGGCCACTGAGCGGTCGTACGACGGCTGCGCGGAGGGTGCCCGCGGCCTACGCCAGCTGCGACAGCGCCTCCCACGCCTCGGTGTCGCCCGCGTCGACCGCGGTGCGGTAGAGCTCCGCCGCGCGCCGCAGGTCGCCGTTGTCCTCGCAGAGCCGGGCCAGGGCGCCGCACGCGTCGATGTCGCCCTGTGACATCGCGGTGCGGTACGCCTGTTCCGCGCCGTCGAGGTCGCCGCGCCCCTCGCGCACCCGGCCGAGCGCCGTCCACGCCCCGGTGCCGCCCGCGTCCGAGGCCCGGTCCACCGCCGCCCGCGCGCCCGCGCTGTCGTCGGCGCGTTCCCGGATGCGGGCCAGCGCCGACCAGGCCTCCGGGTCGCCGTGCTCGGCGGCCTCGTTCGCGGCGCGTTCGGCGCCCTCGCGGTCGCCCGCCGTCTCCCGGAGCCGGGCGAGGACGGTGCACGCCTCGGTGTCCCCGGCCTGCGCCGCCGCCGAGGCCGCCGCGTCCGCCGCCGGGTCCCCCGCCTCCGCGCGCAGCCGGGCCAGGACCACCCACGCCTCGGCGTCACCGCGCCACGCGGCCCTGCGCGCCGCCCGCTCGGCCTCCGCCCGGTCGCCCTTCTCCTCGCTCAGCCGGGCGAGCCGGGCCAGGGCGCCGGTCGAACCGGCGGCCGCGGCGCGGGTCCAGGCACGGGCCGCGCCGTCGGTGTCGCCGTCGTCCCCGCGCAGCCGGGCGAGGACGCTCCAGCCCTCGATGTCCCGGCCGTCGGCGGCCCGTTCGGCCGCCGCCTCGGCGCCCGCCGCGTCCCCTGCGGCCCAGCAGGACCGCACCAGATGCACCTCGGCCGTGGTCACCCCGGCCTCCGCCGCCGCCCGGTACCCGGCGTCCGCCGCGCCCCGGTCACCCGCGCGTTCCGCGAGCCGGGCCGCGCCGATCAGACCCCATGGATCACCCGCGGCGGCGGCCCGCGCGTACGCGGCCGTGGCGCCGTCGAGGTCGGCGGCGCGTTCCCGGCGCCGGGCCAGCATCAGCCAGGCCTGGGTGTGGCCCGCCCGCGCGGCCCGCTCCGCGGTGTCCTCGGCGCCCGCGCGGTCGCCGTCCTCCGCCCGCATCCGGGCCAGGGCCGCCCACGCCTGCCGCTCCCCGCCGGCGGCCGCCCGGGTGTACGCGGCGACGGCGCTGTCCCGGTCCCCCGCGCTCTCCCGCAGCACCGCGAGCCCCGTCCAGGCGGAGGTGTGTTCCGCCGCCGCCGACTCGGCGCCGGTCCGGTCGCCCGACAGCTCAAGGAGCCGGGCCAGGGCGGGCCGCGCCACCTCGCCGCCCCGCTCGACCGCCCGCCGGTGCAGCAGCGCGGCCGCCGCGTGCCGCTGCCGGTCCTGCGCGGCCCGGCCCATCGCGTACAGGTCGTCGACGGTACGGGCATGGGCGGCCGCCGCCTGCCAGAGCTGCTCGGGCGGGGCGAGGCGGGCGCGCAACCGCCGTACGCCCTGGTCCAGATAGTCGGCCGGGTGGTAGCCGTCGGCCGCGCCGAGGCCCGGCGCGACCCGGTCGGGCACAAGCGCCGACAGCGCGCCGGACTCCTGGGCGCACAGGCTCTCCACGGCGGTCGCGAACCAGGCATGGTCGTGGGTGACCCGCGCGGTCGTCGGCAGGTACCCGGCGGCCGCCTCGGCGAGCAGCTCGGCGGGCAGCGCGCTGCCGTGGCCGAGGCGGCGGGCGTCGACGGCGGCGGTGACGACCGCGTACTCGATCTCGGAGAACGCGTTGCCGGGACCCGTCTCGTATCTCCGCACCAGTTCGGGTCCGCCGGTCAACTGCTGGATGACGCGGGCCCGTTCACCGCCGGGCCGCCGCGCCGCCTCGACGGCCGCCCGCATGCGGGGGTCACGGACGGCGATCCGGCGGGCCTGTTCGAGGTCGTCGCCGAGGCTGTCGGGTACGTGGATCTCCGCCCGGTGCGTCTCCAGGAGGCCCCGCGCGTGCGGGTACCGGTCGGGGCCGCCGACCGCGCGGGAGGTCAGCTTCCGCGCGTACTCGGGCCAGATCGTGCCGAGCACCACCAACGGCGCGACCTGGCCGAGGAGTTCGGTGAGCGCACGGACCGGCCCCTCGTCGGCGGGTTCGGTCAGATGGCGCTGCGCCTCGTCCAGCCAGACCACCGTACGGGCGTCCACGGAGTCCGTGGCGATCCACTCGACCAGCTCGGCCGGGCTCTGCGGCACCAGGACGGGCCAGGAGCCGAGTTCGTCGCGGATCGCCTCGAAGGCCGCCCGGGACTTGCCGGTCGAGGACTGCCCGACGAGCAGCGCGCACACCGACTGCCCGCCGTCCGCCGCGTGCCGCAGCCGCTCCCTGAGCACCTCGTCGTGCTTGCGCGCGAGGTACGGGGTGAGGGCGTCGAAGCCGCTGCCGTCCACGGCGACCGCACGGTGCACGCCCAGCCGGAAGGCGCCCCAGTCCTCGGCGGTACGCAGCGCCGGGCCCGGGTTCTCCTGGGCGGCGATCCACAACTCCCGGGTGCGTACGGCGACTTGGGCCGGGTCGGACGTGCCGCCGGCCCGCGCGAGGACGATCGCCACGGACTCGGCGTCGTGCAGTCCGGGCAGTTTCGTGCCGCCCAGGATGCGGTGGACGGTGTCCTTGGCGGGCGCGCCGGGCAGCGCGTCGTCCGCACCGACGGCCTCGGCGACCGCCTCCAGGCTCGGGGTGCCGGCGGCGAGGTAGAGGCGGTACAGGGCGCGCTTGAACTCGCGCAGCGCGCCCGGCGGCAGCCGTGGCGGGGCCAGCGGGCGCGGCCTGCGGCCCGGTCCCCGGCTCTCGGCACTTCCCTGCACTCGTCCGTCCCCCGCTTCCGTCGCGCCGCGATCGTCCCGTCGCGTCACGTCGCGTCGTGTTCCGTCGCGTCGCGCCCCGTCATGTTCCCTCGGGTCACGCCGCTTCCCGTCGCGCCCCGTCGCTTCCCGTCGCGCCCCGTCGCGTCTCGTCGCTTTCCCGTCGCGATCCGTAGGCCTTCATGCCGCGCCCCGTCGCCTCGCCGGACACCCCCGTCGCCTCCCGTCGCCAACGGTCGACGGCCCGCCGGCCCCGGCCATTCTTCTCGGCACGACCTCAAGCGTCCGACCAGCACCGGCCCACTCCAGCGGTCCGGCCCGGACGCACCCAACCTACCCGCCGCCCCTGGAGGCCGAGTTGACTCCCGTACCGCCCCTCTTCACCACTCTGGCCGTGAGCGCGGGCGCCGCGCTGTGCCGGACCCTGACGGCCGCGGTGCTCGTACTGCCGCTGCTCCTCGTCACCGTGGCGAGCCTGCCGGCGCTCGCGGTGCTGCCGTTCCTGCGCGACGGCGAGCTGCGCACCGAGCGGCTGCTGCGCCAACTCGTGGGCTGGACACGGGTCTTGACCCTACGGAGGCACCCGTGACCGGCGTACTCTGGCAGGCCGTGGGCTTTGATGTGGAGGGTGCATGGAGACGATCGTCCGGGTCGAGGGCCGACTCACCGTCGAGTGCGAGCACCTCGGCACGACGACGACCGCCGTCACGGTGCGGGGCGAACTCGACCTGTACACGGCCCCGTTCCTGCGCGCGGCCCTGGTCGACCTCGTCCAGCACGGCCACACCCACCTCTTCCTCGACCTGAGCGATGTCCCGTCCTGCGACAGCACCGGGGTCGGCGTGCTCGTGGGCGCCCTCAAACGCACCCGGGCGCGCGACGGCACGGTGCGCCTGGTGACTCCTTCCGCGAGCGTCCTGAGCTCGCTACGGATCACCGGCCTCTGGAAGGTGTTCGCGGTCTTCGACTCCCTCAGCGCCGCCGAAGAGTCGGTGATCACGGAGGCCTCGGCAGCACGCCCCGTACCCCGCAAACCCCCCGCGCGGCAGAGCGCCTGAGTCCCGGAGCCCTGATGACAACGGCAGAGCATCGCGAAGCTGCGAAGCGGGCGGAGTTGCGCATCGCCCATGAGCACCTCTCCTCGGAGATGACCGTGGTGACGCTGAGCGGCGAGGCCGATGTGTACTCCGCGCCCCGGCTGCGCGAAGTCCTCAGGGACGTCATCGAGCACGGCCGCCACCGGATCCTCGTCGAGATGTCCGCAGTCGAGATGCTGGACAGCACGGCGCTGGGGGTCCTGGTCGGCGCCTTGAAACGCACCCGCGCACAAGACGGGTTCGTCGGAATCGTGGGCGCCACGGAACGGATCCTGAAAAGCTTCCGCATCTCCGGTCTGATCAAGGTGTTCCCGATCTACGGATGCCTCTCCGAGGCGGAGGAGAAGCTGCCGCACCTCGCCGCCGTGCGGACCGGGAGGAGCGCAGGGACAAATCCGGTCGATCACGCCGCCGGGCTGCGGATCCGGCACGAACACAGCCCCTCCGGCCTGACCGTCGTCACGGTCGCCGGTGACGCCGATGCCCACACCTCGCGCCAACTACGGGCCGCCCTTGTGGCACTGATCGACGACGGCCATGTCCAACTCCTCATCGACATGAAGGACATGAGCATCAGCGACGGCAGCGGTTTCGGCGCCCTGGTCGGCGCACTGAAACGGACCCGGGCGCTCGGCGGCTACATGGGCGTCGTAGCCCCTTCGCGGAAGGTGCTGCACGTGTTCCGCGCCACCGGGCTCACCAAGGTGCTCCCGATCTACGGCTCGCTCGCCGAGGCCGAGGAGAAGCTGCCGGCCTTCATCGCGAACATGCCTCCGCCCGGTGCCGGCTCCGCCACGACGAACCGGCAGAGCGCCTGAGGGGCGGGAGGAGCACGATGGAGGAACAACCGGTCGCCCCCGCCCAGGAGCCGCGGCTGCACATGAGCCGTGAGCATGTCTCGGACACCTTGACCGTCGTCACGGTGGTGAGCGACATGATCGACGTGTATCAGGTGTACGCCCTGCGGGACGAGCTGCTCGACCTCATCGAGCATCAGCATGTCCAGATCCTCATCGAGGCCTCCGCGCTCGAGGGTTCCGACAGCACGGGCCTCGCGGTACTGGTGGGCCTCCAGCGCCGGGCGGTCAGCAGCGGTGGCCTCATCGGCATCGCCGCACCGCACATCTACTTGCTCAAGAGCCTGCGCATCACCGGGCTCACCAAGCTGTTCCCGGTGTTCAGCACCCTGGCCCAGGGCGAGGAGCTGCTGCCGCCGGTCGCGGCGGCCCTGCGGGAGCGGCGCGCCACGCGAAGCCCGAAGACCCGCCGCACCGCCTGAGCCCAGGGGACACGCCCCTCACACCCCCCGCTGCCGTACCGCCGACCCCGACCGCCCCTTCACGACCTCCAGTTGGGCATGCACCCGGCGCCGCAGGTCCGCGACGTGGCTGACGATGCCGACGCTGCGGTCGCGTTCGCGGAGCGAGTCGAGTACGTCGAGGACCTCGTCGAGGGTCTGGTCGTCGAGGCTGCCGAAGCCCTCGTCGATGAAGAGGGTGTCGAGGCGTACGCCGCCCGCCTCGTCCGTGACCACGTCGGCGAGGCCGAGGGCGAGGGCGAGGGAGGCGAAGAAGGTCTCGCCGCCGGAGAGGGTCGCCGTGTCGCGTTCGCTGCCGGTCCAGGCGTCCACCACGTGCAGGCCGAGCCCGGAGCGGCCGCGGCCAGAGCGGTCGTCGGAGTGGACCAGGGTGTAGCGGCCTGACGACATGCGCTGCAGCCGTACGGTCGCGGCGGCGGCGACCTGTTCGAGGCGGGCCGCGAGGACGTACGACTCCAGGCGCATCTTGCGTTCGTTCTCCGCCGACGTGCCCGCGGTGAGGCCGGCGAGCCGGGCCACCCGGTCGTACGCGGCACGCAGCGGGGCGAGCCCGTGCGCCTCGGCGGTGGCCTGCCGGGACAGCCGGTCGAGCTCGGCGCAGCGGTGTTCGGCGGCGGTACGGGCCGCTACGGCGGTGCGCAGCCGACGGTCCGCGGCGTCGGCGTCGGCGTGTGCGGCGGCCGGGTCGGCGGGCGGTAGCTCGGCGGCGGCCGCGGCGTCGGCCTCGGCGAGCAGGGCGCGTACGGCGGCCTCCTCCTGCACATGGGCGTCGATCCGGTGCTGGAGTTCGCGGTGCCGGTCGTCGTCGAGGGCGGCGTCGGCGGCGGCCCGCGGGGTCGCGAACCCGGCGCGGTACGCGGCGTCGGCGAGGCGGTCGTCGGCGTCCTTGAGGCGGCGGGCGGCGTCCTCGGCGGCGCGGACCGCGTCGGCGGCCTCGGTGAGCAGGGCGGCCTGCCGTTCCAGTTGCCCGGCGCGTACGGCGACGCTCGCGGCGCCTCCCCTGGCCTCGGCCAACTCGCGTTCCAGGGCGGCCTGTTCGCGGGCGAGCGCGTCCCGCAGTGAGCCGCGCGACGCGGCCCGGGTGGCGGCGTCCTGGCGCTGGGCGAGGCGCCGTTCGTACTCGGCCTCGGCCCGTGCCAGCGTCTCGCGGGCGGCGTGCAGGCCGAGCGCCGCGTCCCTGGCCTCGGCGTGGTCGCGGGCCAACTCCTCGGCGGCAGCGGCGAGTTCGGGCGCGGGCGCGGATCCGGCGGCGGCGGTACGTGCGGCGAGCTCCTCGCGTACCTCGCCGAGGGCGCGCTCCGCCGCGGCCCGCTGCTCCTCGGCCCGCCGGTACGCGGCGAGTGCCGCCTCCTCGGCCTGCCGGCCCACGTGCCCCTCGACCGTACGGGCGGGCGCGGGGTGTTCGGTGGCGCCGCAGACGGAGCAGGGCGCGCCGGGCGTGAGGCCCTCGGCGAGTTCGGCGGCGATGCCCGCGAGGCGCCGTTCCTTGAGGTTGAGCCAGTGCTCGTGCGCGCCGCCGGACCGTTCGCGGGCGGCGAGGGCGTGGTCGCGCGCCTCGTCGGCACGGGCGTGCAGCTGGTCCCGGCGGCGGGCGGCGGCGGCCCGCTCACGGGCGGGTTCGAGCTGTCCCGCGAGGTGCTCGGCGCGGGTGGCGGCGTCCTGGGCGTGCTCGATGCGCTCCTGCAGCGCGCGGCGGTCCGACTCCCAGCCGTCGAGCCAGGCGGCGGCCTCCTGGAGGGCGTCCTCGTCGGCGCGTTCCTGCCGGTCGGCCTCGGCGCGCTGGGCGGCGAGCTCGTCGAGGCGCTGTTCGGCGCGGCGGGCGGACTCCAGGCCGCCGAGTTCCTCAAGTGCCTTGCGGGCGGCGGCGGTCAGGCCGGTCGCGGACGCCCCGTCGAACCGCTCGGGCAGCGCCCCGCAGGCGCGCGCCTCGGCCTGCCGGGCGGCGCGGTGCTCGGCGTCGGTGGCGGCGCGCAGGCTGAGGGCGGGGGCGACGGTCTCGGCCTTCCGGGCCCGCTCCATGCGCTGCTGCCAGTCCGTGTACTGCTCGGCCCGCCCGTCGAGCCGTACGGCCCGCTCCCGCGCCTCCGCGTACCTGCGCTGCAGCCGGTGCGTCTCGCGTACGGCGTCGAAGGCCGCCTGGGCCTCGGCCTGAGCGGACTCGGCGGCGGCGACGGAGCAGCGGACGACGGTGAGGCGTTCGCGGGCACCGGCGCGGGCGACGGCCGCCCACTCCAACAGGGCGCCGGCGAGGCCGGGTTCACCGGGTGCGGCGGTGGGCAGCGGGAGTTCGGCGGCGTCGGCGGCGGCCTGCTGGACGCGGTGGGCGACGGCGAGGAGCCGGTCGTCGCCCGCGCGCACCTGGGCCTCGGTGGCACGGCGCCGGTCGGCGAGGTGGGACTCGACAGCGGCGAAGCGGCGGGTGTCGAAGAGACGGCCGAGGAGCTTGCCGCGGGCCTCGGCGTCGGCGCGCAGGAACCGCGCGAAGTCGCCCTGGGGCAGGAGCACGACCTGGCAGAACTGTTCGCGGCTCATGCCGAGCAGCGCCTCGATCTCGGCGCCGATCTCCTGGTGGGAGCGGCTGAGGTCCTTCCAGGTGCCGGACTCGGCGTCGTACTCCCGCAGCCAGGACTGGGCCTTCTCGGTGGTGGTGCCGGTGCCGCGCTTCTTGGGGCGCTCCCAGGGCGGCTGCCGGGTGACCTCGATCCGGCGCCCGGCGACGGTCAGTTCGAGGCACACCTCGGCGCGTACGGCCGGGGCGGCGTGGTCGCTGCGCAGGGTGGTGCCGGGGCTCTGCCGGGCGCCGGGCACGGCGTTGTAGAGGGCGTAGCAGACGGCGTCGAGTACGGAGGTCTTACCGGCGCCGGTGGCCCCGTGCAGCAGGAAAAGCCCGGCCGAGCCGAGCGCGTCGAAGTCGACCTCCTGCCGTCCGCCGAAGGGGCCGAAGGCGGTGAGCGCGAGGCGGTGCAGTCTCACCGGGCCACCTCGCGCGCGAAGTCGTCGGCGTGCACGTCGTCGAACGCGCCCTGGAGCACGGCCCGTTCGTCGGGGTCGGGGCCGCTGCCGCGGACGTGCGCGACGAAGTCCTCGGCGATCTCCCGGTCGTCGCGGCCCTTGAGCCGCTGCGCGTACGACACGGCCGGGTCGCCGTCCGGGCGGCGCGGCGCGAAGGCCAGGCTGAGGGTGTGCGGGAAGCGCTCGCAGAGCCGGGCCATGGGCTCGGGCGGCCGGACCGCGTCGGCGAGGGTGGCCTCCACCCAGTGGTCCTCGTAACGCTCCAACTCCGGGTCGGCGAGCAGCACTTCGAGCTCGCCCTCGATCCGGGCGAGCCGGCGCGGCACCGGGCAGTCGATCCGCTCGGCCGCGATCTCCCCGGCGGGCCCGAGGTCGATCAGCCACATGCTCTTGCGGTGGTGCTGCTCGGAGAAGGAGTACGCGAGCGGGGAGCCGGAGTAGCGGACCCGCTCGGTGAGGGTCTGGCAGCCGTGCAGGTGGCCGAGGGCCGCGTAGTCGACCCCGGCGAAGACGGCGGCGGGCACCGACTCGACCCCGCCGACGGTGATGTCCCGCTCGCTGTCGCTGGGTTCGCCGCCGGTGACGAAGGCATGCGCGAGGACGACGGAACGGGTGCCCTCGGGACGGCCCGCGAGGTCGGCCCGCACCCGGTCCATGGCGGCCCCGAGCACCGCCTCGTGCCCGGCCTTCTTGACCTTGAACTCGTCCTTGACCAGGGCGGGTTCGAGGTACGGCAGTCCGTAGAAGGCGACGTCGCCGTGGTCGTCGGCGAGCACGACGGGGGTGGCGCACTCGGCGGGCCCGGTGCGCAGGTGGATCCCGGCCCGGCCGATGAGTCCGGCGCCGACGCCGAGCCGCCGCGCGGAGTCGTGGTTGCCGGAGATCATCACGGTCGGTACGCCGAGGTCGGCGAGCCGGTGCAGGGCGTCGTCGAACACCTCGACCGCGGCGAGCGGCGGCACCGCCCGGTCGTACACATCACCTGCGACGAGCACCGCGTCGACCCGCTCGGCGCGCACGGTGGCGACGAGGTGGTCGATGAACGCGGTCTGGGCGTCGAGCAGCCCGACCCGGTGGAACGCCCGCCCCAGGTGCCAGTCCGACGTGTGAAGGAGCCTCATGATCCCCGAGGGTATCGGCCGCCCGGCGCCGCTCCGCCCGGTTCGGGGACGTCCGCCCCACCCACGTGACAACCGTCACCGCTCAGCGATCGGCCGCGCTTTTCTTCCCCCCTCCGAAGTCCTCGCCGGAGGGGCTGGTTTTCAGGGGCGCGGGGCTGTGACATCAGCGGCTCCGCCGCGGGGCGCGAGCGACCACGACGGCGCGGCAGTCGAACGACGGCAGAAGGGGAGCCCCTCCGGCGCTTGAGGAGCCGGGAGCCGGGGGCGGCGCCCCCTGGGGGAGGATCGGTCGGCGCCCCCCGCATAGGCTGGCCGGATGCAGGACGAGTACCGCACCGTGGCCCGCGAGGGCGTGCACGAGACCGAGGTCAACCGCTCCCGTTTCCTGTGCGCGCTCGCGCCCGCGGCGACGGAGCGGGAGGCCCAGGAGTTCGTCGCGCGCATCCGCAAGGAGCACCCCGGCGCCAACCACAACTGCTGGGCGTACGTCATCGGCGCCGACGCGTCCGTGCAGAAGGCGAGCGACGACGGGGAGCCGGGCGGCACGGCGGGCCTGCCGATGCTGCAGATGCTCACCCGCCGCGACATGCGGTACGTGGTGGCGGTGGTGACCCGCTACTTCGGCGGGGTCAAGCTCGGCGCGGGCGGCCTGATCAGGGCGTACGGCGGTGCGGTCGGCGAGGCCCTGGACGCGCTCGGCACGATCACCAGGCGCCGCTTCCGGCTCGCCACGGTGACCGTCGACCACCAGCGCGCGGGCAAGGTCGAGAACGACCTGCGGGCCACAGGCCGCGAGGTGCGGGAGGTGCGCTACGGCGAGGCGGTGACCATCGAGATCGGCCTGCCGGACGCGGAGGTCGACGCCTTCCGCGGCTGGCTCGCGGACGTGACGGCGGGCTCGGCGGTCCTCGAACTCGGCGGCGAGGCATACGGCGACGCGTGAGGGCTGACGTGCCGCACGACGCCCCGGGTCAGGCCCCCTGGGTTCAGGCCCCCTTCCTCCTGCC
>NZ_JAAAHS010000228.1 GCF_009908195.1 Streptomyces boluensis
GGCCCCGCCCCCGCGCTCCGATCCGGACCGCACCCTGGACTCCGGCGACGCGGGCCGGAAACCTGTCCCCGGAGCAGCGAACGGAGCAGCGAACGGAGCCGCCCCGGAGCAGCACCGGAGCGGAACCGGGCAGCACCGGAGCGCCACCGGACCGGCACCGGCCCTCGGACGACAGGGCCCTGGAAGGGGATCAGTCATGACCACGCCCGTACGCATCGGTCTCGCCGGATACGGCTTCGGCGGCAGGTACTTCCACGCCCCCTTGCTCGCCGCCGCGAAGGAATGCGCGTTCCTCGGAGTCGTCACCACCTCGCCCGAGCGCCGCGCGCAGGTCGCGGCGGAGCACGGCCGGCCGACGTACGCCTCACTCGTCGAACTGGCGAAGGACGGCGCCGAGGCGGTCGCGATCTCCACCCCGGCGGACACCCATGTCCCGCTGGTGCGGCAGGCGTTGGAGCTGGGCCTCGCGGTGGTGTGCGACAAGCCGTTCGCGCTTGACGCCGAGTCGGCGCGGGAGACCGTGGAGCTGGCCGAGCGGCTCGCCGTGCCACTGACGGTGTATCAGAACCGGCGCTGGGACGCCGACTTCCGCACCCTGAGGCGCCTCGTCGAGGAGGGCGCGCTCGGCACGCTGACGAGGTTCGAGTCCCGCTTCGAACGCTTCGCGCCCGTACCGGGCCCGCCCGCCGCGGGTGGCGGCACCCTGCTCGACTTCGGCAGCCACCTGGTCGACCAGGCCCTCGTCCTGTCAGGCCCGGTGGAGCGGGTGTACGCCGAGATCCATCACGTCGACGGTACGGGCGGCCTCGACGACGACGTGTTCGTGGCCCTCACCCACCGCGACGGCGCGCGCTCGCAACTGTGGGGCAGTTGGCGCCAGGGCGCCCCAGGCCCGCGCTTCCGGGCGACCGGCACCGCGGGCACGTACATCGTCGACGGCCCGGACACCCAGGAGAACCTGCTGGTGGCGGGCGCCTCCCCGGCGACCGAAGGGGACCGGTGGGGCGTCGAGCCCGAGGACCAGTGGGGGCAGCTGCGGCGCGCGGACCACCGCGAGCCGGTCGCCTCCGCCCGCGGCGCGTGGGACCGCTTCTACCCGGCCTTCGCCGCCGCCGTCCGCGGCACCGGGCCCGTGCCCGTCGACCCCTGGGACGCGGTGGCCACCGCGACGGTCCTGGACGCGGCACGCCGCAGCGCCGAGAGCGGCGAGGTCGTACGGCTGCGCTGAGCTGGGCGTCACGGCAGCCGCGTCGCCGTCATGTGGCTGCCCGGTACCGGCCCGGCTCGACCTCCACGACGAGTCCCGACTCCGTCAACCGGTCCAAGTGCTGGGCCGCGGTGCGTCGTTCGACCGGGTCCACATGGGCGCCTTCGACGTGCCGCCGGTACACGAGCCGGTGCGCGGCGATCTCCGTGAGGGTGCGGGGCTCGGCGAGCAGGGCGAGGAGGGTCGCGTCGCGCTTCTGGACCACCGCCGCGTAGGCGTCGAGGCGGCGGCGGAACTCCGCCCGGCCCTCGATCACGCCCTTCTGGTGCGCCGTGCCGTACCAGCGGGCGTCGATGTCCCGGCAGCGCCGCACCGAGGCCTCGAAGTCCGTGAGGTCGCTGCCGACGTCGCCGTAGAACGGGCCGAACGACGTCAGGTCGATGTCCGCCACGAACAGGAAGCCGTCCGGTTCGATCAGGAACCCGCAGTGGCCCGCGGTGTGCCCGGGAAGGTGGACGACCGTCACGGTGCGGCCGCCGAGGTCGAAGACGGCGCCGTCCGCGAAGCCCGCCGCGTCGGGGCGGCCACGTACGTGGAAGTCCTCCCGCAGCATCCGGTCGAGCGACGCGGCGGCCTCGCCCCCCAGGCCGTACGCCGCGGCCATGACCTCGCGGGACCTGAGCGCGGCGAGGTCCTGCTCGTGCGTGTGGACGGGCACGTCGTCGTACTGGCCGAGCCCCGCGACGTGGTCCTCATGGGCGTGGCTCACCAGAACCAGGTCGGCGGGCGGTGCCCCGGCCACGAGGGACAGTGACGGGTCGATGACCAGAGTGCCGTCGCTGCCGCGTACGAGCAGGGAGTTGCCGTACGGGTACGCGCCGCGCTCGGCACCGGCGAGGACGGTGACCTCGCCGTACGGCACTTCCGTGTATCCCAGGGTGGGGAGGGACTTCACTGCGCTCCTTACGTCCGTGAACCGGGCGGCGGTGGGCGGCAGTTGGCGTGCGGGGCGCGCCGACCGGCCGTGATCACCCCCAGTCTGTGCCGGACACCGGGGCGCGTCACGGATTCCGCCGGAGTCGCCCGCCGCTCACCCGCCCCGAGACCCCGGCAAGATCCGAACGACAGGCCCTAGTCCACCGGGCCGAGCAGCGCTCCGTGGACGAGGTCCGGGCGGATGCGGATCGCGAAGTCCGTGGAGCCGAACACCCAGGGGTGCAGCAGCGACCGGTAGCGGGAGAGGTCGGCCGGGTCGGTGACCACCTGGGCGTAACCGGTGACCACCACGCTCCACCCCAGGTGGGTGCGCGGGTCGATGGCGTCGGCCTCGTAGGCGACGACGACGCCCGTGCCCGTGTCCGCCCGGTGCGCCTGCGCGGTGAGGGCCGCGCCCTCGTGCGTCCGGATCACGATGTCGCCGTGGTCGAGGATGTGGTTGACCGGGCGGATGGCCGGCAGCGCGTGCTCGGTGAAGGCGATCCGGCCCACGGAGACACCGGACAGCAGGCGCAGCGCCTCGGCCCGGTCGAGCGGGACCATCCGGCGCGGGCCGGACTCCGCCGACGGAGGCGTGCCGGTGATGAGGTCGGTCCGGCGGGGAGACTCGTCACTCATCGTGGTCCTCCCTTGGAACCGATGGATCCGATGGACCGGTGCAACCGATGCAACCGATGGAACTCCGGACGGCCGTCCCGGGCTAGGGCCGGACGGTCCCGGTCACGAGCCGCTCAGCCCACGCCCGGCGGCCCGCCGTCCCGCCCGATGTGAGAGACCCTGGAAGGACACGGGCGCGGCGGTCGAGGCGCCGGGACTCCGATCGGCGCGGGCGTACGGACGAGGAGCATCCGATGGTGGACAGGGCGCAGGCCGCACCTGGCGGTCCCGTGCGGGTGTTCCTGCTCGACGACCACGAGGTGGTACGGCGCGGGGTGCGGGACCTGCTTGACGACGAGGCCGACATCACCGTGGTCGGCGAGGCCGCCACCGCCGAGCAGGCCCTCGCGCGGGTGCCCGCCCTGCGCCCGGACGTGGCCGTGCTCGACGTGCGGCTGCCGGACGGCGACGGCGTGACGGTCTGCCGTGAGCTGCGGGCGCGGATGCCGGACCTCGCCTGTCTGATGCTCACGTCGTTCGACGACGAGGAGGCGCTGCTCGACTCGATCATGGCGGGCGCCTCCGGCTATGTGCTGAAACAGATCCAGGGCTCCGACCTGGTCTCGGCCGTGCGGACCGTCGCGCGCGGCCAGTCCCTCCTCGACCCCAGCGCCGCCACCAAGGTGATGGCACGGCTCCGTGGCGAACGGCAGCACACCGAGGAGCCGGACGCGCTGCCCGGAGTGACCGAGCGTGAGCGGGAGATCCTGGTGCTGATCGGGGAGGGGCTCACCAACCGGCAGATCGGCGAGCGGCTCTATCTCGCCGAGAAGACGGTCAAGAACCACATCTCGCGGCTGCTCGCCAAGCTCGGCGTGGAGCGCCGCATCCAGGCAGCCGTGATCGCGACCCACGCGCAGGACCGCCTCAAGCACGACCACTACGACCAGCACGACCACTACGACCACCGCTGATCGACCACCACTGACCACAGGGTCTGGGACCAGCACGACCGCCACTGACCACAGGGTCTGGAGGGTGTACGGATGGGAAGCCGCGACGAGGACGAGGCCCTCCGGGCCCGGCTGCCGCAGCTACGCCTCGACGACCTCCTGGAGGCGGTCCAGGCCCGCCTGGAAGCGGCCCGCGGTACCCGCGACCGCGTGCACCAACTCCTCGCTGCCGTGCTCTCCGTGGGCCGGGAACTCGACCTGGAACAGGCCCTGCGCGGCATCGTGCAGGCCGCGACGTCGCTGGTGGACGCGGAGTACGGCGCCATCGGGCTGATCGGGCCCGACGGCACCCGGCTCTCGGACTTCCTCACCGTGGGCATCTCGACCGAGGAGATCGCCGCGATCGGCCACTACCCCGAGGGGCACGGCATCCTCGGGGAACTCATCCGGCACCCCGAGTCGCTCCGCCTCACGAAGATCTCGGAGCACCCCGCCTCGTACGGCTTCCCGCCCGGCCATCCGCCCATGAACACGTTCCTCGGCGTCCCGATCCGAGTGCGCGGCCAGGTCTTCGGCAACCTCTACCTGACCGAGAAGCGGGGCGGCGCGGAGTTCGACGACGAGGACGAGGCGGTGCTCGCCACGCTGGCCGTCGCGGCCGGGGTCGCGATCGACAACGCCCGCCTGTACGAGGAGTCCCGGCTGCGCGAGCGCTGGCTGCGGGCCAGTGCCGAGGTCACCTATGGGCTGATGTCGGGCAGTGACCGTACGGAGATCCTGGCGCTGATCGCGAAGCGGGCGCGGGAGATCACCTCATCGGCCCTGGCCGTGGTCGCCGTACCCATGAAGGAAACCCCGGCGCTCACCGTGGAACTCGCCATCGGGCAGTCCGCGGAACAGCACCGGGGCCTCGTCCTGCCCCTCGACGGCAGCCTGATCGGGCAGGCCTTCACCACCGCCGCACCCGTCACCAGCGCGGACGCCGCACGGGACGAGCGGATCACGGCCGTTCCGGCACGGTTCGCGGGACTCGGACCCGCCGTGGCCGTACCGATCGGCGTCGGCACGGACGTGAAGGGCGTCGTCCTGCTCGTGCGCGCCGAGGGACAGGCGGGCTTCGCGGACCAGGTGATCGAACCGCTGCAGGGCTTCGCCGCGCAGGCGGAGGTCGCGATGGAGCTGGCCGAGCGGCGCCGTGACGTCGAGCGGATCACCCTCCTTCAGGACCGCGACCGCATCGCCCGCGACCTGCACGACCTGGCCATCCAACGGCTGTTCGCCACCGGCATGACCCTGCAGAGCGCCGGCCGCCTCATCGACCATGCCGAGGCCTCGGCGCGGGTGCAGCGGGCGGTGGAGGACCTGGACGAGACCATCAAGATCATCAGGTCGACGATCTTCGGACTGCGCGCACGTGAGGGCTCGGCAAGCCCCGGTCTGCGGGCCCGCGTGGTGGCGGCGGTCGGGGAGGCGGCGCCGATGCTCGGGTTCGTCCCCAGCGTGCGGATGGAGGGCCTGCTCGACACCGTGGTGCCGGGGGAGACCGCCGACGACGCGATGGCGGTCCTGTCCGAGGCCCTCACCAACATCGCCCGGCACGCCCGCGCGGACCGGGCCGACGTGGCGCTCGAGACCGACGGGCAGCAACTGCGGCTCACGGTCACCGACGACGGGGTGGGCATCCCCGCGGGCGGCGGCGGCCGACGCAGCGGACTGCTCAACATGGCGGAACGCGCCGAGCAGTTGGGCGGCGCACTGGAACTGTCCCGTCCGGCCGAGGGCGGCACGACGGTGGTGTGGCGGGTGCCGGTGGGGGAGTAGGGCGTGCGCCCGTCGCGTACGGGTGCCCGCGCCCGTACGCGTACCGATGCCCGTACCCGTACCCGTACCCGTACCCGCACCCGTACCCGTACCCGCACGGCGTACCGCCGCAGAAAGAGCCCACCGGAACCCCGGCAGGGCCACTCGGCCCCTGCCGGTCGCGCGGTCCGTGGACCAGCCTTGAGGCAGCCGACGGCTACGGCCGGATCGCCCCCGGCCGGGGGCGGGGGACCACGTGTACGGCCGCGACGCAAGGAGACGCAGCCATGATCACCACCACGACGCCGCGCATGTCACACGCCCTCCCGGCCGACCACCGGGGCGCCCTCATGAGCCTCGCCAGGGAAGTGGACATCCCCCCGCACACCCGCCTCTTCAACGAAGGCGGCAGGGCCGATCACTTCTGGGTCGTCCGGTCCGGCGCCGTCGCCCTCGACATGCGCGTACCCGGACGACAGCCCGTGGTGATCGAGACGCTCGGCTTCGACGAACTCGTCGGCTGGTCCTGGCTGTTCCGGCCGCACGTATGGCAGTTGGGCGCCGAGGCGGTGGGCCCGGTGCGGGCGTGGGAGTTCGACGCGGACAAGGTACGGGAGATGTGCCGGGACAACCCGGCGATGGGCGAGTCGGTCGCCGGCTGGGTCGGCCAGGTGATCGCGCACCGCCTGCAGGCCACCCGTGTCCGCCTCCTGGAGGTGTACTCCCCGTACGACAGCGGGGTACCCGGCTGAACGGCACCGGCAGGCCGACAGCCGAACGGAAGGAGCCCGCCATGGCAGCGCAGCCGATCGACCGGGAGACCGTGACCGACCTGGTGCGTGCCGCCACCGCCGCGCCGTCGATGCACAACGCCCAGCCGTGGCGCTTCCGCTTCCACTCCGCCGGGCGCGAGCTCGATCTCCGCGCCGACCTCGACCGGGCGATGCCGCACACCGACCCCGACCAGCGCGCGCTGCACATCGGTTGTGGCGCGGCCCTGTTCAACCTGCGGGTGGCCGTCGCCGAGAAGGGCTGGGGCGCTGCGGTGCGGCTGTTCCCGGACGCCGCCGACGCGCAGTTGCTCGCCCGGGTGCGCCTCGCGCCGGGGGAGCCGCACGACCCTGCCCTGGCCGGCCTGTCCGACGCGATCGGGCGCAGGCACACGAGCCGCCGGCCGTTCACGGACAAGCCCGTTCCGGCGGCGGTCGAGGGTGAGTTGTGCGCCGCAGCCCGGAGCGAGGGCGCGCAGTTGATCTTCGTGGACGAGTGGCACCGGGAGGCGCTCCTCGACCAGGTGAAGGATGCGGAGGGCCGCGACCGGGCGGAGCCGGACCGTACCGAGGACGTACGCCGCTGGACCCGCACCGGTGCGGCCGAGGCCACGGACGGCGTTCCGGAGTACGCCTTCGGCCCGCGCGTACGGACCGGCCGCGCGCCCGTACGTGACTTCGCCGGACGTGGCACGGACCCGGGCCGCCCCGCCGTCGCCTTCGAGAACGCCCCCCACCTCGCCGTGCTCGGCACCGCCGAGGACCGCCGCGACGACTGGCTCCGCGCCGGACAGGCACTGGAACGGGTCCTGCTGCTCGCCACCCTCGACGGCCTCGCGACCTCCCTCACG
Organism: Streptomyces boluensis; assembly: GCF_009908195.1. Lineage (GTDB taxonomy): Bacteria > Actinomycetota > Actinomycetes > Streptomycetales > Streptomycetaceae > Streptomyces > Streptomyces boluensis. The sequence goes on from NZ_JAAAHS010000228.1 coordinate 7,175, forward strand.
GCCCACGCCCTGGAATGGCGCGACCTGCGTGAACTCGCGCGCGACCCGAGCTCGTCGATGGGCTTCGTGCACATGGTGCTGCGCCTGGGCTACGGCCCTTCGGGCACGGCGACGCCGCGTAACCCGGTGGGACAGGTGCTGGAGATCGACTGACACCGACCCGGTCAGGCGTCCGGACCCGGTCAGGCGTCCAGTGGAACAACCGCCACCGGACAAGCCGCGTGATGCAGCAACGCATGGGCCACGCCCCCGAGTTGGAGGCCGAAGTGGCTGTGGCGGTGGCGGGCGCCGATGACCAGGAGGTCCGCGTCGGCCGACCGGTGCAGCAGGACCTTGTGCGCGGGCCCTTCGATGGCGAAGTGGTCCACCCGTATCCGTGGATGGTCCTCGGCCGCCGTGCCCAGTACCTCGTCGAGGAGCAGCGTCGCCTCCTGCTCGAAGTGGTGCTCGGGCTCGCCGATGAGCAGAGGGTGGTCGACCGTCTCGTGCGCCGGGGCCTGCCACGCGCGTACCGCCTCCAGGGTGCAGCCCCGTGCCTCCGCCGCACGCAGCGCGAACCGGAGTGCCGAGGCCCCCGTCGCGGCGGAGCCCACGCCGAGCAGGACCCGTCCGTGGGTGCCCTCGCGGCTCTCCTCGGTGCCCCGTACGACGATCACCGGGCACGGGGCCCGCGCCGTGAGGGCGAGGCTGACGGAGCCGAGGAGGAGTTCGGTCACCGGGCCGCGGCCGTGCTGGCCGGTGACCAGGGCGGTCGCGTGCTCGGCCGCCCGCAGCAGGGCGTCCGTCGCCTCCTCGTGCAGTATGGCGCTGGAGACGGCCACGTCGGGATCCTGCCGCAGGGCCCGCTCCGTCGCCGTGCCGACGATCTGCTCGGCGGCGCTCTCGGGGGAGGTGCGGCCCAGACGTTCCGCGAGCGCCGCGCCCTCGTACCGCTCCCACAGGGACGCGTTGACGAGGCGCAGCGGCAGGCCGTGCCGGGCCGCCTCGTCCACCGCCCAGTCGACGGCCTGGAGCCCGGACTGCGAACCGTCCACACCGACGATCAGGGGTAGGGCCACGATCAGCACCGCCTCTCGGGTGCGCTGCGGGGCGCGGCCCGGAGCGGACCCGCCGTCTCAAGCGTGCGCCCGCCCGCGCACCGGCGCGAGGGCCGACCCGGCCCGGAGCCCGGGACGGTCGGCCCTCCCGGCGGTGGGTCACCTCAGTGGCAGCAGTCCAGGACCTGCGCGGTCCAGTCGCGGGCGATGACGTCCACCAGACCGAGGTCGGTGATCTTCATCGTGGGCGAGACGGCCAGGGTCAGCGTCGAGACGCTCATGAACGGGTTGCGGTGCCGCCAGCCCCAGGCGCCCAGTTCGTCCCGTACCCACCGCGAGGCCTCCGCCACGTCGTGGGCCGCGGCCGTCGACATGACGCCGCCGACGCCGAGGGGCAGCCGCGCGGTGACGGCGCCCTCGCGGGCCACGGCCACACCGCCGTCGTCGGCGAGGACCGCCTCGGCCGCGGCCCGCATGGAGCGGACGGTGGTGCCGAGCGTCACCAGGTTGTGGCTGTCATGGGCGTACGTGGTGGTCACGGCGCCGTCGGAGAGGTCCATCCCTGTCACGGGCACGCAGGACGTGTGGTCCCGGCCGTGCCGGTTGCGTACCCAGCACAGCGCCGTACGGCCCTCCCACGCCACGATGCCGTCGGCGACGTCGAGTTCGACCTCGGTCGGCTCGGTGTAGGTGTCGACCGGGTTGACCTTCAGGGCACGGAAACGGTGCCGCCCGTCGGGCAGGTCCACCCGCCACCGGTACTCGTCCTCGGGGAGCCCGGCGACATGCACCGAGCCCGCGAACGGGTGGTCGCCCGGGTGCGGTTCGGCGTACGTGGCACGGCCCCCGGAGGCGACGAGGCGGCCGCCCGCGATGACCGAGCCGACGGCGAAGTCCGCCAACGGGCCGTCCAGGAGCACGAGATCGGCGCGCTTGCCCGGCGCGACCACACCCCGGTCGGGAAGCCGCAGGCGCTGCGCGGGCGTCCACGTCAGCGCGCGGAGCGCGTCGAGCGCGGGCAGCCCGGCCGCGACGGCGGTGCGCGCGATGTGGTCGAGATGCCCGGCGGCGACGATGTGGTCGGCCGCCAGGTCGTCGGTGACCAGGCAGAGCGGCGGCAGTTGCGGCAGGTCGAGCAGCGCCTGGACGACCTCGGGCTCCAGGCACTTCTCCTGCAGCATGACGGTCATGCCGAGGCGGGCCTTCTCGACGACCACGGCGGGCGTGTTCTTGGTGTGGTCGGAGTCGATGCCGGTGGCCATGTACCGGCTGAGCTCCTCGCCGGTCAGGCCGGGGCAGTGCCCGTCGAGGATCGCGCCCTGCTCGCGGGCCACCTCGATGATGGAGTGCATCCGCGGGTCACCGGAGACGACGGCGCGGTAGTCCATCACCTCGGCGAGTGCCCGTACGCCGTCCCAGCGGAGCAGTTCGTCCACGTCGTCGGCGTCGAGATGGGCGCCCGAGTACTCGAAGCCGGCAAGCGCCGGTACGCAGGACGGCACGCCCCAGAGCTGGGTCTGCGGGGTGCTGCGGCCGGCGTCGATCATCCACCGCATGGCGGTGCGCCCGGCGACGTTGACGATCTCGTGCGGGTCGGCGAGCACGGTGGTGGTGCCGCGCGGCAGCGTGAGCCACGCGAACGCGGCGGGGGTGAGGAAGGAGCTCTCGACGTGCATATGGGCGTCGAGGAAGCCGGGGACGATCAACTGCCCGGTGGCGTCGATCTGTTCGGCGGCCTCGCCCCCGGTGCCGGGCGGGACCACACCGCTGATGACCGAGCCGGTGAGCAGCACATCGGCGGCGAAGGTCTCGCCGGTGAAGACGGAGACGACCTCGCCCCCGGAGATACGGATGTCGTGCACGTGGTTCACGCGTTTCCCGATCAGTGGACGGAGTTGTAGAAGAAGTAGAGGAGGAACGGCAGCAGCACCCACATACCGGGGTGGATCTCCTTGAAGCGCCCGGACACGGCCTTGACGAGCACGTACGCGGTCAGGCCCGCGGCGATGCCTGTGCCGAAGTTGCCCCAGAAGAGGGTGCAGGCGACGACGAGGGCCGCCGGGATGCCGTCGGTGGGGTCGGACATGTCGACCTTGCGGAGCCCGGCCAGCATGGACAGGCCGATGAAGATCAGCACCGGAGCCGTGGCGGCCGCCGGGATCATCGTCGCGACCGGAGTGAACAGCAGCAGCAGCGAGAAGAGGCCGCCCGTCACCACGGAGGTGAGCCCGGTACGGCCGCCGCTGTCGGAACCGGCGGCGGACTCCAGGTACGTGGTCACGCTGGGCCCGCCGATCGCGGAGCCGCCGATGACGCTGACCGAGTCGACCAGGAACGGCTTGTTCACGTTCGGGATCTGGCCGTGTTCGTCGGCGAGCCCGATCCGCTCGCCCACGGCCATCACGACACCCGTGGCGGAGAAGAACTCCGCGGCGAACAGGGCGAAGAGGTACGGCAGGTACTCGGGCTGCAGCGCGCCCCACAGGTCGATGTTGAACGCCACCGGGCCGAGCCCGCCCGGCAGTTCGACCAAGGTCTCGGGCAGCTCGGCCACCCCGAACGGCACCGCGAGGACGGTGAGGACCGCCATGGTGATCAGCAGCGTGCCGGGAACCTTCCGCGAGGCCAGGGCCACGACCAGGACCAGGCCGCCGAGCGTCAACAGGCCTGCGGCGGAGGTGAGTTCACCGACCTTCATGCCCTTCGGGCCGAACTCGATGAGCCCGGCCGAACGGAACCCGAGCATCGCGATGTAGAGGCCGATGGCCGAGCCGATCGACAGGCGTACGCAGTCGGGGATGACGCGGGTGACGAGCTGGCGCACGCCGAAGAGGGTCAGCAGCAGGAACGCGACACCGGACCAGAACACCATGCCCATGGCGACCGGGTAGGGCACCTTGTCGTGCTGGATCAGGGTGACCGCCACCAGGGCCACGCCGCCGAGTCCTGGGGCGAGGACGAACGGCAGGTTGGCGTAGAGGCCCATGAACAGCGTCGCCAGGACCACCGTGACGATCACGCCGGTGGTCGCCGCCGCGTGCGGCACACCCGCGTCGGCGAGCATGCCGGGCACCACGACGACCACGTACGCGGAGGCGAGGAACATGCTGACGCCCGCGAGCAGCTCGGTCCGTACGGACGTGCCGCGTTCTGACAACCGGAAGAGGCGGTCGACTCTTGACGCGCTTCTTGGCGTGGTTTCGGTTTCCATCGCGGCTCCTCATGATCGCAGTCGCCATGACTGCAATCGCTTGCAGCATGCGTTTGCAGGGTAGAGTAAGCGCAGTCCGGACATGCGTAAAGCCATTGGGAGGGGCGCCGAGGTGAAGAAGCTCGAGGACGTGGCCAGGGAGGCCGGTGTCTCCGCCTCCACGGTCTCGCGTGCGCTCAGCCGCCCGGACATGGTGTCCGAGGCCACCCGTACCCGGGTCCTCGAAGCCGCCGAGCGCCTCGGCTACCGCCACAATTCCGCCGCCCGCGCCCTGGTCACCGGCCGGACCGGGCTGCTCGCCTTCAGCGTCCCCTCACTGGCCAACCCGTTCTACGCCCCGGTCATCGCGGGCGCCCAGGACGCCGCCGAGGAGGCGGGCTGCGAGCTGATCGTGGTGGTCACCGACGGCTCGCCCGAGCGTGAACAGGCCCTGTTCACCCGCCTCGCGGAGCGGGTCGACGGCTTCGCCGCCGCGGCCCCGACCTCTGTCGGTACTCAACTCTCCGCTGCGGCACGGCGGTTGCCGCTGGTCACCGTCAACCGCCGGGTGCGGGGCGTCAGTTCGGTGGTCGTCGACACGCCCAGCGGGATGGGCGCGCTCGGCGCCCACCTCGCCGCGCTCGGCCACCGCCGGATCGCCTACCTCGGCGGGCCCGAGGGCTCTTGGCTCGACCCGCGCCGGCTGAGCGGCCTGCGGGCGGCGGTGCCGGAGTGCGAGGTGGTCGCCCTCGGCCCGTACCCGCCCGAGTTCGAGGCCGGGGTGCGCGCCGTCGCCGGGGTCCTCGACGCCGAGTGCACCGCCGTCATCGCGTACAGCAGCACTCTGCTGATCGGCCTGCTGCACCGCATCACCATGCTCGGCCTGCGCGCCCCCGACGACCTGAGCCTGGCCTGCGCCGACGACCTGTCCGCGGCCGGCCTCGCGATGCCCGACGTCACGGCCCTGCACGTACCGGCCGCCGAAGCGGGCCGCCGCGCCGTCGAACGCCTCCTGGAA
>NZ_JAAAHS010000229.1 GCF_009908195.1 Streptomyces boluensis
CCTTCGTCGGCGCGGTCAGCGAGATCGAGCCGCTCAGCACCGAGGAGTTGCTCACCACGGTCAGCGCGGCCACCGACAGCCTCGAAGGCATCGAGGACAAGACCACCACGACCGTGGCGATGGACTTCGGGCGCATCACCCTCGACGAGCGCCACGTCCTGTACCTCTTCGGCACCCCCGGCCAGGAGCGCTTCTGGTTCATGTGGGACGAGCTGTCCGACGGCGCGCTCGGCGCGGTCGTACTCGCCGACACCCGGCGCCTGGAGGACTGCTTCTCCGCCGTCGACTTCTTCGAGCGGCGCGGCATCGGATTCGTCGTGGCCGTCAACGAGTTCGACGACTCCTACCGCTACGAGCCGGAGGAAGTGCGCGCCGCGATAGACCTCAAACCGGAGGTTCCGGTGCTGCTGTGCGACGCGCGGATCTCCAACTCCGGCGTCCAGACCCTGGTGACCCTCGTCCAGCACCTGCTCTCCACCACCCAGGCCCCGAGCTACGGAGCACACACATGACGTACGACCCGACAGGGCACCTGCTGCTGACCCCGGTGGACAAGGAGGCTCCCGGCCGGGTGCGGAGGCTGCGCCAACTGGGCCTGGGGGAGCGCCCGGACGACGCGTTCGACGCGTTCGCGGACCGTCTCGCCGAGGTGATCGGGGCGCCCTACTCGATGGTCAACTTCATCGACGAGAACCAGCAGTTCTTCGCCGGTCTGCACGCGCCGCAGGGCGTGGACGCGGAGTCGGGTTCGGGTGAGTCCGGGGCGGCCGTCGGGGTCAGCCGCTACATGGCCCGCGACCACGGCTACTGCCCGCATGTGGTGGTGCGGCGCAAGGCCCTGGTCCTGGAGGACGTCTGCGACTACCCGCGCTTCGCGGGCAACCCGGTTGTGGACGAGATCGGCATCCGCTCCTATCTGGGCGCGCCGCTCATCGACCGTACGGGCATGGTCCTCGGCACCGTCTGCGTGGTCGACACCGAGCCGCACCCCTGGGGCCGGGCGGGGCTCGCCACCATCAAGTCCCTCGCGGCGGAGCTGACTGAGGAGATCGGCCGCCGGGAGAACGTCTCGGGTTGAGCTGCCGGTCTCGTTGACCCGAGGGTCCAACTGGGCGGCGCACGGCGGGTGTTGTCAGTGCTCGTCGGTACGGTGGCGACCATGGACGAGAAGAACTACTGGACGTGCCCACCCGAGGCGGAGGTGCGGGGCGGGGGCGAGTTCACGGTCACCCTTGTGCTCCCGCCGTTCACGGACCACGCGGCGGCGTGGCCGCACAACGACCCTGTACGGGCAAGGGAGTTCGCGGCCTCCTTCGGCACGGTCGAGGAGATCGTCGCGTACGAGGGCGAGCACACCATCAGCCACGGCTTCGGCCTGCAGACCCGCGACGATCTGGAGTGGATCGAGGTGGGGGTGTGGGACAACGTCATCGGCATATCGGACCCTTCGCTCGCGGACCGAGGCCTCTCCTGGCCGGTCCTGGAGCAGGTCCGTGACCTCGCCGCACGGTTCCCCGAGGCGCGGATCGTCGGCTCGTCCTCGGTGGACCGCGGGGAGACCCACGAAGAGGTGGCGTGGGCGGTGCCCGGCTTCGACGTGGTGCACTCCGAGGGCTGGCCGTGCAACGACGACCCGGAGGTGTGGACCCTTGAGGGCGACCCGCAGGCAGTTCTGGACGCCTGCGGGGTGACCGCGCGGATGGCGGAGGAGGCCGACATCGAGTTCCACCCTGACTCCCCGGCCGACACGTACTGGGGCGGACTCGGCGAGTTGATCCTCGGGACCAACTGCCCGTGGCGGCGCCGGAAGGCACGCACGTCGATCTTCCGGGTCCGGCATACGCACGCTGCTACGGATCTGATGGAGGAGAACTGGCTGGACGTGTAGCCGAAGGGTAAGGCGGTCCGCGAGGTCTTCAACTGAGCTTGTGTGGAAGGGGAGTTGGGGTTCCGGGCGGCACGGAACGCCTTGAGCGTAGTGTCGCCTGCGGCGACATCCGTACACGCTGTGCCCGAGGGAACGGGGAATCCCATGCCTGCCTACGTCATCGTCAACGTCGATGTGCTCGATGAGGAGGCCGGCCTGGCCTACGCTGCCGTGGCCCAGAAGTCCATCCTCGACCATGGCGGCCGATACCTGGTCGCGGGCCCGACGCCCGAGCCCGTCGAAGGCACCTGGGACTCCTCCCGGTTGGTGGTCCTGGAGTTCCCCGACATGGACCGGATCCGGGAGTGGTACGACTCGCCGGAGTACCGGCGGGCCCGGGAGATACGCGAGGGCAAGTCCCGGGTGGGAATGCTGTTCGTCGAGGGCTCACCGCCCGAGGGCTTCTCCCTCCCGGCCTAGGGAGTGTCTCCCCGATCTTTGCGGGTCCGCGACGCTCCCCCGGCCTTCGGCCGGGAGGTGCCCCCAGGCACGGCACCTCGACGCACGCCCGAACCACCCAAGTACGTCCCGTACGAGGGCGATCCGGGCGCACGCCGATGCACCGTCCCCCAAGCTCTCGGCTGCGCTCGAGCAGGGAGGTACCCCCTCGACGCCGCGGCCTGATCCGCAAAGATTGGAGAGACACTCCCTAGCCGCGCCGTTGATGTGATGAACCCAGGAGAGGTGCGTGCCGAGGGGCTGGCCGTGTCCGGCACGGTGCTGTCGGGGGCGAGTCCGGTGCCCGGGGGTGCTGGCGGGCGTTGAGCTTGGCAGGGCGGTGTGGCCGAGGGCGGGGGCCGTGTCCGGCGCCGGGGTGCTGCCGGAGGCCCAGGTCGGCACGGCGGCGCTGTCGAACGCCGAGTCCGGCACGGCCGTGCAGTCGGGTGCCGAGCTCGGCGCTGTGGCGTAGCCGGCCGGGCCGCCAAGTCCGGCGGGGCAGGCGCTAGTTGTGCGGTCGCCCCGTACTCGCCCGCAGCACCACCTCCGCAGGGATCCGCTCCACCCGTGAGCGGGCCGTGCGCGGTTCCCGTAGCGCCAGGGTGATCGCGCTGTGGCCCATGCGGTGCAGCGGCAGGGCCACCGTGGTGAGCGGCGGGGTGAGTTCGCGTACGAGGGGGATGTCGTCGAAGCCCGCGAGCGACACGTCGTCCGGGACCCGCAGGCCGCGCTCGCGCAGGGCCGCGAGGGCGCCCACGGCCATCACGTCCGTCACCGCGAACACGCAGGTGGGCGGCGGGCCTTGGGCGAGGAGCTCGAGGGCGGCCGCGTGGCCGCCGTCACGGGTGAACGCGCCGCGCACGATCCGCCCGGCGGGCAGCGGCACCCCCGCCGCCGCGAGCGCGGAGCGGAACCCGGCGAGCCGGTCGGCGACCGTGGTCAGCTCGGGCGGACCGGCAAGCACCGCGAACTCCCGGTGCCCCAGGGCCAGTAGGGCGCGCGCGAGTGCGGCGGCACCCGCGCGGTTCTCCGGCAGTACGGTGTCGACGCGCAGGCTGCGGTGCCGGCTGACCACGGCGACGCGGCCGCCCGCGCGGGTGTACGGGGCGAGTTCGGCGTCCAGCGCGCGTTCCCAGCCGCGGTCCTCGATGCCCGAGCCGATCAGCAGGATGGCGCGGGCGCGCTGGGCCCGCAGCATCGACACGTACGCGATCTCCCGGCCCTGGTCGCGGAAGGTCGACGCCAGCATCACCAGGAGCTCCTGATCGGCGGCGGCGCGCATCACGCCGCTCGCTATCGCCGCGAAGTAGGGGTCGCTGACGTCGTGACAGATCACGCCGACCGTGTTGTTGGAGGCGCTGGCGAGGGCCTGCGCATGGGCGTTGGGGATGTAGCCGAGCTCGGCGGCCGCCGCGAGGACCCGGCCGCGCAACTCCTCGCGTACCCGGGCCGTGCCGTTCAGCGCGCGCGAGGCGGTGGCGGGGGAGACACCCGCCGCGGCGGCCACGGTGTGCAGGGTGACGGGCGGCGGCGGTTCGGTGCGGTGCGCGGTCCGGCGCTCCTGGCGCTCCTGGCGTGGACGTACCCGTTCACTCACTGCGCCCCCTTCGGGCGTCGAGGGGCCCCGGCCGGGCGTCTAGGGGGCGTCTCCCCGGTCTTTGCGGGTCCACGACGCCCGCTAGGGGGCTCCGGAAACTTCGGGACGACCTATTGACCGTGCTGTCGAGGGGTCATTAGCGTGGCCGACATGTTAGCAGAAAGCGCTTTCTGAAAGCGGTTTCGCAGGAACCTCTCCCGTCGGCCGTACCTTCGGCCCAAGCTCCCGTCGACTCGCCAACTGCCGCCCAAACCAGGGGAGTTACCCGTGAGCCAGAGCGCACTGTCCGCTCCGCCCGTGAAGACGGCGGGGGTCGCCGTCCGAGAGCGCCCCGGACTGCGCCGCCGGGCCGTCGAGGCGGCGGAGCAGAGCTGGCGCCCCGTCGCTCTGCTGCTCGCCTGCTTCGCGGTGTGGTGGGCGATCGCAGCGGCGGAGCTCGTCGAGCCCTATCTCGTACCGTCGCCGGGTGCCACGCTCGATGTCCTCGTCGACAAGTCCGACTACCTGTGGCAGCACAGCTGGATCACCACGTACGAGACCCTCCTCGGCTTCGTGATCGCCGTGGCCGTCGGGGTGCTCGCCGCCGTCCTGATGGTGTACTCGGCCACCGTCGAGAAGACGCTCTACCCGATCCTGCTGTTCGCCCAGGTCGTGCCGAAGATCGCGATCGCGCCGCTGTTCGTGGTGTGGCTCGGCTTCGGGATCGCGCCCAAGATCCTGATCGCCGTCCTGATCGCGTTCTTCCCGGTCGTCATCTCCATGGTCACCGGCCTCAAGGCGGTCGATCCGGAGATGCTGCAACTGTCCTCGACGATGGGCGCGCGGCCCTGGCAGACCTTCGTGAAGATCCGCCTCCCGGCCTCGCTCCCGCATCTGTTCTCCGGGCTCAAGGTCGCCGTAACGCTCGCCGTGACCGGTGCCGTCGTCGGTGAGTTCGTCGGCGCCAACGAGGGTCTCGGCTATGTGATCCTGCAGGCCAACGGCAACCTCGACACCCCGATGCTGTTCGCCGGGCTGCTGGTGATGTCGCTGATCGGGGTGGTCCTGTTCGTCGTGGTCGAGATCGCCGAGAAGTTGTTGCTGCCGTGGCACGCGAGCCGCAGGGACGCGTCGATGACGACCTCGTACTGAGCCGCGACCGAACCCTCCGCCGTACGAAATGCCGTACCGAATTGCCGTACCGGATTCCCGTACCGGATTCCCGTACCGGATTCCCGTACCGAATTGCCGTACCGAAATGTCGTCCGTCCACCCGCGAAAGGGCCGCCCCGATGACCCCGCGCAGATCCCTGACCGGTCTCGTCCCGCTGCTGCTCGTCGCCGCCACCGCGTGCGGCGGGGACGACTCCGCGACCAGCACCAGTGACTCCGGCAAGCAGCTGGACAAGGTGACGCTGACCCTCAACTGGTACCCGTACGGCGAACACGCGCCCTTCTACTACGGCAAGCAGCGGAAGATCTTCGAGAAGCACGGCATCGACCTGGACATTCAGGCGGGCCAGGGCTCCCAGAAGACCGTGCAGGCCACCGGTGCCGGGCAGACCGACTTCGGCTGGGCCGACACTCCGGCGGTGCTCGCGGGCGTCGAGTCGGGCGTCCCGGTGAAGAGTCTCGGCGTGTACCTGCAGACCACGCCCGCCTCCGTGCAGTTCTTCGCCGACCAGGGCATCGAGAAGCCCGCCGACCTCAAGGGTGTGACCGTCGCGGGTACGACGGGCGACGCGCTTTCGCGTACGTTCCCGGCGTTCCTGAAGGCCAACGGGCTTGCCGAGTCCGACGTCAAGGTGCAGAACACCGACCCGGCGGGCAAGATCGCCGCGGTGATCTCCGGCAAGACGGACGCACTCCTCGGCTACGCCAGCGACCAGGGCCCGATCATGCGGGACAAGGCCAAGAAGGACGTCTCGTATCTGCGTTTCTCCGAGCACGGCCTCAACTTCTTCTCCAACGGTCTGATCACCGGCGAGCGCACCCTCACGGGCAGGAAGGACCTCGCCGCCCGGATGGCCAAGGCCGTCAGCGAGTCCTGGGCCGCGGCCGAGAAGGCACCCGGTCCCGCGGTCGCCGCGATGGACGGCGCGTCCGACCAACTCCCGCCCGAGAAGGTCCTGTCGGAGCAGTTCAAGACCACCCTGACCCTGCTGCACACCGACACCACCGAGGGCAGGGCGCCCGGTGTGAACGACGAGGCCGACTGGCAGCAGACCATCGACGTGTTCAAGGACGCGGGCATGGTGAAGAAGCCCAAGCCGGTCGCCGACTACTGGGCCTCGGACACGGCCGTGAAGGACTGACCATGCCGAACGACACGACCGTCCACCAGTCCCTCGGCACCCCGCGCGGCGCCGCCCTTCCGGCCGTCGGGATCGACGCCGTCGACGTGCGCTTCCGCACCAGGAAGCGCGATGTCACCGCCCTCAGCGGGGTGTCGCTCGACGTGGCCATGGGCGAGTTCGTGGCCCTCGTCGGCCCCTCGGGATGCGGCAAGTCGACGCTCCTGAAACTCGTCGCGGGTCTGCTCGCACCGTCCACGGGTGAGGTCCGGCTGCAGGGCGAGGCGGTACGCGGGCCGCGCCACGACATCGGGTACGTGTTCCAACGCGCAGCACTCCTGGAGTGGCGCTCGGCACGCCGCAACATCCTGCTCCAGGCCGAGATGCGCAAGATGCCCACGGCCCAGGCACGCGCACGTGCCGACCAACTCATCGGCATGACCGGCCTGCAGGGCTTCGAGGACGCCTACCCGCACGAGTTGTCGGGCGGTATGCAGCAGCGCGTCGCCCTGTGCCGGGCGCTGCTGCACGAGCCGCCGGTGCTCCTTATGGACGAGCCGTTCGGCGCCCTGGACGCGCTGACCCGCGAGCAGATGAACGTCGAGCTGCACCGCATCTGGCGCGACACCGGCACCACGGTGCTCCTGGTCACGCACTCCATTGCCGAGGCCGTGTACCTGGCCGACCGGGTGGTCGTGATGAGCCCGCGCCCCGGCACCATCAGGGAGATCATCGACGTCGGCCTGCCCGCCGAGCGGGACTACGCCGAGACCATGGCCCGCCCCGAGTTCGCCGAGGCCACGGCCCACATTCGGGGGTTGCTCGGGACGGCGGCGGCGGGCGACTGAGCCTTTCCTCATCCTCCGACTTGCTCCACCGGCGCGCCCGGGACACGTTCCGGGTGCGCGGGGCACGTCCCGGGGAGCGCGCGGAAACGTCTGCGTAACACCCCCTGCATACGCTCGTGCGGTGAGCACAGACACGGGTACGGGCATAGGTACGAGCACGGGTCCGAGCACGGGCACAGGTACGCGTACGCAGTCGGGCACCGAGGCCGTCGAGCTGCTCACCGGTGCCCAACTCCACGCCCTGGCCGACGAGTTCGGCGATCTGCTCGTCGACATCGTGGCCGGCGGCAACTCCCTGGGTTTCCTCGCGCCCTTCGACCACGCCGAGGCCGCCGCGTGGTGGCGGGCCCGCGCCGCCGACGTGGACGCTGGGCGACAACTCCTGCTCGCCGTACGGCAGCAGGGCCGCCTCTTCGGGACCGTGGGCGTCGCCCTGACCGACAAGCCCAACGGCCGCCACCGCGCCGAGATCGTCAAACTCATGGTGCACAGCGCGGCGCGCGGCCTGGGCCTCGGCCGTACGCTGCTCGCCGCCGCCGAACGGGCCGCGGTGACGCACGGGGTGACCCTGCTCGTACTCGACACCGAGACCGGCAGCGGCGCCGAGGGCTTCTACCGGGCGGCGGGCTGGACCGAGGTGGGCACGATCCCGGACTTCGCCGCGGACCCGCAGGGCGTACTGCGTCCGACGACGCTGTTCTACAAGCGGTTGGCGCGGGGCTGAGAGGGCACACCGGCGCCCACACCGGCGCCCCCTCAGCCCCGCCTCCGTCAGTAGCGCAGCGCGGCCAGATACGCGTAGCTGTTACGGGCCGTGGCGAACGGGTCGGCCGGGGAGTCGTGCTCCACCAGCCACTGCTTGACCCCGCCGGTGTGCGCGTCCTGGAACATCGCGGCGAAGTCCAGCGTCCCGGAGCCCACGTCCGCGAACGAGCCGTCCGGCGCCATGTCCTTCACATGCAACGCCGGGAACCGGTGCGGGTGTTGCACGAAGTACCGTGCCGGGTCGGCGCCGCCCTTCGCCGCCCAGTACACGTCGAGCTCGAAGCCGACGAGCTCCGGGTCGGTCTCCTCGACGAGGATGTCGTACAGCACCTCGCCGTCCACCGTGGCGTGGTCGTTGCCGTGGTTGTGGAACAGCAGCCGTCCGAGCCCGGCCTCGCGTGCGGCCTGCCCGATCCGGTTGAACTCCCTTGCCACCTCCCGGAATCCGGCCGGAGTGTGCAGCGCGCCCGGCAGGCTCGGCACCACCGGCCACGCGGCGCCGAGGGTGTGCAGATCGGCCAGCGCCTGGCCGAGCCCGGGGCCGCGCAAGGTGTCGTACGCGACGTGTTCGAGGACCGCGCGCAGGCCGGTGGCGTCGAGCATCCGCCGGATGCCGGCGGCGCTGTTCCCGTGCCGTCCGCTGACGCCGACCGTGGCGTAGCCGATCTCGGCGAGCCGCTCCAGGGTGCCGTGGAAGTCCACGGCCAGCGGGTCGCGCATCGTGTACAGGTGCATGCCGATGCCGCCGCGCGGAATGAGCCGCGCCGGCCGGTCGGTCGCGGTCGTGGCTTCCGCCGAGGTCGTGGCCCCTGCCGGGAACGCGGCGACGGCCGCCGCCGCGAGCCCGAGGGACGTGCCGAGGAAGGCACGTCTCGTACCGGGTGCCGTGCTGAATCGTGAGCGTGATCGCATGGAACCTCCCTCACTTCACTTCAGGTTGCTTCAACTCAGGTCGCTTCACTGCAGGTCGCTTCACTGCAGGTCGCTTCACTTCACGTCGACGCGGACCGCGCCCGTACTGGTGTCACCCTTGTCGTCGGTGACGGTCAGGTGCGCGGTGTAGCTGCCCTTGCGCGCGTACGTGTGCTCGGCGGTCGCGCCCCCCTCGCCCGCGGGCTTCGCGTTGTCCCCGAAGTCCCAGTGGTACGAGGCGACTTGACGACCCGGCAGCAGATTCACCGTGCTGCTCAACTTGACCGCGAGCGGCGACGGTCCGTCGGCGGGAGCGGCCGCGAGCTCCACCTGGGAAGCGGGCTGTTTCTCCACCCCGTGGCCGTTGAAGTGCAGCCAGTCGAGGGAGAGCAGGTCCGCCTTGCCCTCGGCCCACTCAGGGTTGGTGAAGACCGCGTACAACTTGACGCTCTTGCCCGGGTCCTTGAGCGTGGCCGTCGGGGAGACGATCTTGCCCCAGTCGCCGGTGTCCGGCACCGACACCTTGCCGAGGAGCTCACCGGTGGGGGAGTCCGCGCGGAACTCGATGTCGCCGCCGAGCCCGGCCGAACCCGCGCCGACCGTCACGGACTCCACGCCCTTGAAGTGCGCGGGCGAGAAGCTGATCCAGTCGCCGTGCTCGATCTCCCCGAGCCGCTTGCCGCCCGAGGCGTCGGCGTTGGACACCCGTTCGGCGCCGCCGTGCGCACCGCCCGTGGTGGTGAAGTGCTCGGCCTCCCGGAACGTGGTGCGCAACGTCAGCGCGTCCGACCCGGTCAGCGCGGGCACCCCGCCGGGGCCGCCCTTGTCCTCGTACTGCGCGGTGATGCCGTAGTACAGGTTCTGGCCGGGGCCGTGGCTGTCGCCCGCGTCCGTGACGATCTCGCCCTCGCAGCCCGTGTAGTTGTCCAGCGGGTGCAGATGTGAGTCATGGCCGAGCTGCGACTGCACCACGACCCGCGAGCAGTCGATCGTCCCGTCCTCCGGGTCGGTCACCTTCACCTTGAACGGAATGGTGTCGCCGAACGCGAACATGCCCCCGTCGTCCGGGGTCTGCACAGTGACCTCCGGCCGGGTGTTGCCCACGGTCACCTCACGTACCGCAAGCGCGGTCAGATCCTTCGGCGCGGTCACCTTCAACCGCGCGCTGAACCGGCCGTTCTTCTCGTACGTGTACGTCGGGTTCGGCTCCGTCGAGTCGGTGCTGCCGTCACCGTCCAGGTCCCAGGCGTACGTCACCGGGGTCCCGTCGGGCAGCCCCGAACCCTCGCTGGAGAACTTCACGGTCAGCGGTCCAGGGCCGTTGTCGGGCGTGGCGGAGATCCGCGCGTCCGGCAGCCGGTCGTCACCGACGTAATCGATGCGATAAATGCCCGCACCCTCATTGGCGCCACCGCGCCCCGTACCGCTGCCGACACCGAAGTCGATGACGTACATGGCCCCGTCAGGCCCGAAGTCCGCGTCGAAAGGCTGGTTCCACTTCATGTCCTCGAACACGGAGTTGATGGAGTGCAGATCACCCGCCTTCGCCGCCGGGAACCGCGGATCGCTGAAACTCTGGTCCTTCTGCTGGATCGAGAAGGACTTGAAATATGTGCGGGTCAGCTCGTAGTTCAGCCACTTCCCCTCGAACGCCTCGGGGAACTTCGTGCGGTACGTGTTGTCGGCGTCGTAGTCGTACACCGGACCGCTCATCGGGCCGCCGCCACCGGTCCCCAGCTCCGGGAACTCGGCCGAAGTCGAATAGGCGTACCAGACCAACGCCTTCTCCGCCGCCGGGAGTTCACGCAGACCTGTGTTGTTCGGCGAGTCGTTCACCGGCTTCGCGCAGTCGAATTTCGCGCCGGACGTCTTCGTCGCGAAGTCGTAGTCGTTGAACGGGGTGTTGTCGCCGATGCAGTACGGCCAGCCGTAATTGCCCGCCTTCGTGATGCGGTTGTACTCGACCGTGCCCTCGGGCCCCCGGTCCGGCTTCGCCGTCCGCGCGTCCGGGCCGTAGTCCGCAACGAGGAGCGCGCCGCTCAGCGGATCCGTGGTGATGCGGAACGGATTGCGCATACCCATCGCGTAGATCTCGGACCGGGTCTTCTCGGTGCCCGGCGCGAACAGATTGCCGTCCGGAACCGAGTAACTCCCGTCGTCCTTCGGCGTGATGCGCAGAACCTTGCCGCGCAGATCATCGGTGTTCCCTGAAGTGCCCTGCGCGTCCCAGGCACGACGGCCCTCCCGCTCGTCGATGGGGGCGAACCCGTCCGAGGCGAACGGGTCGGTGTTGTCCCCGGTGGCGACGTACAGATCGCCCTTCTTGTCGAACGCGATCGACCCCGCCATATGAGAATTCGCGCGGCCCTCGTTCCGGTACGTCGGAATCGTGAGCAGCCGCTTCTCGGACGCCATCTCGACCTTGCCGCCGCTCTCGGTGAACCGCGACAGATTGATCCGCTTCTCGGTCTTGTCCGAATGCAGCAGATACAGCCAGTGGTTGTCCTTGAAATCCGGGTCGAGCGCAAGGCCGAGCAGCCCGTCCGACTGACTCGTCATCTCCGGCGTGTACGCGAGGTCGAGCGCCGTGCCGACCTGCAGCGTCTCCTGGTCGATGATCTTCAGCTTGCCGGTCCGCTGGATGAAGAACACCCGCCGGTCCGGGGCCACGGCCAGCTCGAACGGGTCGGCCAGATCCTCGGTCGCCAGCGGCGTGCGCTGGAACGCGCCGGTCTTGCTCGCCGTGCAGTCACCTGGCTTTGTGCCCGCCGCCCACTCGATCCCGCCGAGCAGATGCTTCAGGAATGCCTCCTCGGAGAAGGCCGCCTTGTCGTGCCCGCCGGCCGTGAACCAGGAACGGCCGCCGTCGTAGTTCTGGCACCACGACCACGGATGGTCGACGCCCTCGTCCAGGCCGGAGATGCCGTCGCGCACCTTGATCTGCGCGAGGGTGTGCACCTTGCCGGTGGGATTGGTGCGCCAGTTGTACCACTCCTCGCTCCGCTCCCAGAGCTCGGGCAGCCCCTTCGTGGAGGGGTGCGCCTGGTCGAGGACCTTGATCCGCCCGGTCTGCACGGCCGGATGCTTGTCGAAGATCGCGCCGACCAGACCCTCGTACCACTCCCAGTCCCGCTCACTCGCGGACGCGGCATGCAGGCCGACCCAGCCGCCACCGCCCCGTATGTACTTCTGCAGGGCGGCGCGCTGCGCGGAGTCGAGCAGATCGCCCTTCTCCGGCGTGGAGTTGGTGTTGTTGAACACGACCGCCTGGAAGCGGCCGAGGTTGGCATCGGTGAACGCGCCCGCGTCGTCGGTCGCCTCCACCTCGAAGCCGTGCTCACCGCCGAGCTTCTTGATCGCCTCGATCCCGGCGGGGATGGAGTCGTGGGCGAAGTTGGTCACTTTGGAGAACACGAGCACACGAAAGGGCGCCGCCTGCGCGGGAGCCGGAACAGCCGAGACTCCGATCGCGAGAAGCAGCGCCAGCAGAGCGAGTAGGGCGATGAGAGGTCTTCGGGCAGCAGAACTCAGATGACTCATGTGCGCTCCCGGGGCTCGGGGGACGGCTACGGGTACGGGTACGAGCAGGATGTAGAAAGCGCTTTCTGAGGGTGCGGCGTTCAGGGTCTGTCTCTTATACACAGCTTACGCTGCCGA
>NZ_JAAAHS010000023.1 GCF_009908195.1 Streptomyces boluensis
ACGCCCCACCGCCTGCCAGATCGCCACGACCAGTGCCCCCAGCGCCGCAAGCACAGCCAACGCGGGCAGCGGCCAGCGATTGCGTTCCAGGGCGGCGACCCGTGCGCTCAGGTCGTCCAGGTCCTTGCCGCTCTGCTCGTCGCGCTGGGTCAACAGGGCGAGTTTTCCGTCCACTTGGGCGAGACCCACGTCGATCGAGCGTCGTAACTCCGCGTGTTCCTCCGGGATCACGGTCTGATCCGGGTCGGTGGCCACGAGTGCGCTCCTTTCCAGCAGGAATCCGGCATCGCATTCACACCCCCTGACGCGCACGCACAGTCAATACCGCTGGTCGTCGCGGAGGAACTGAGTGCGCACGGCATATGCGGGCCCGAGGCGCACACCCTGTGTGAAACGAAAGGGCCCGGCCCGCGCGAAGCGGTGCCGAGCCCCTCTGTGACGGCCTTTTCTGGCCGGATCGATACGTAGCGTGGCTGGAACGCGCGTTCCCTGGCGGGAGTTCGCGTACGTACGCGATCAGTACGTGTAGAAGCCGGAGCCCGTCTTCCGGCCGAGGCGGCCGGCGTCCACCATGCGCTGCAGCAGCGGCGGGGCGGCGTACAGCGGCTCCTTGTACTCGGCGTACATCGAGTCGGCGACCGAGGCGACCGTGTCCAGGCCGATCAGGTCGGCGAGCTTCAGCGGACCCATCGGGTGCGCGCAGCCCAGCTCCATGCCGTTGTCGATGTCCTCGCGCGCGGCGATGCCCGACTCGAACATCCGGATCGCGGAGAGCAGATACGGGATGAGCAGGGCGTTCACCACGAAGCCCGAGCGGTCCTGCGCGCGGATCGCGTGCTTGCCGAGGACCTTCTCCACGACGGCCTCGGCCCGGCTGATGGTGCCCTCGGACGTGGTGAGCGCGGGGATCAGCTCGACCAGCTGCTGCACCGGGGCCGGGTTGAAGAAGTGGATGCCGATGACCTGGTCCGGCCGCGAGGTCGCGACGGCCAGCTTCACCAGCGGGATCGAGGAGGTGTTGGAGGCGAGGATCGCGTCGGGGCGGGTCACCACCTGGTCCAGGACCTGGAAGATCTCGGTCTTGATCGCCTCGTTCTCCACCACGGCCTCGATCACGAGGTCACGGTCGGCGAACTCACCGAGGTCAGTGGTGAAGCTCAGCCGCGCCAGAGTGGAGTCCCGCTCCTCCTCCGAGATCTTTCCGCGTTCCGCCGCCTTCGCGAGTGAGTTCTGCAACCGCGTGCGGCCGATCTCCAGGGCTTCGCCGGTGGTCTCCGCGACCTTGACGTCCAGGCCCGAGCGGGCGCAGACCTCCGCAATGCCCGCGCCCATCTGGCCACAGCCCACTACTCCGACGCGTGCGATATCGCCCATAAGGTCGGTCACCTTGTGCCTTTCAATGATCTTCGGCCCGGCAGCGACGCCCGTTCCACAGCGTCGGCCTCGGCCACGACGTTACTCCGCGCCTCCTGGTGCCCCGTGGGCCGGGGCAGGCATCCTGTCCCTCACACTTGGACATCGGTCACAGGGGGAGGCATTCGGTGCGAATCTCTCGTAGGGCGTTCGGGGCGGCAGCGGCGGCGCTGGTCACACAGCTCGCGATGGCCACGGAGGCGGTGGCGCAAGGCCGGATCGAGGCGGAGCCGCGAGGCGTGCGGGGCGGTGCGGGCGACGGCCGGCGGGACTTCCGCGGCATGTGGCTGGCCAGTGTCGCCAACCGGGACTGGCCGTCCCGGCCGGGTCTGAGCGCGGCCGAGCAGCGGGCCGAGCTCCTGGCGTATCTGGACGCGGCGGTAGCCCGGCGGCTCAACACGGTGATCATGCAGGTCCGCCCGGCCGCCGACGCCCTGTGGCCCTCGCCGTACGAGCCGTGGTCGGAGTTCCTGACCGGGACGCAGGGCCAGGACCCGGGCTGGGACCCGCTGGGCACCGCCGTCGAGGAGGCCCACCGGCGCGGGCTCGAACTGCACGCCTGGTTCAACCCGTACCGGGTCGCGGTCCACACCGACCTGAGCCGGCTCGCGCCCACCCACCCGGCACGGCTGCACCCCGACTGGGTCGTGCCGTACGGCGGGAAGCTCTACTACAACCCCGGTCTGCCCGAGGTCAGGAGCTTCGTCCAGGACGCGATGCTGGACGCGGTGCGCCGCTATCCCGTGGACGCGGTGCACTGGGACGACTACTTCTACCCGTACCCGGTGGCGGGCCAGGTCTTCGACGACGACGCGGCGTACGCGCGCTACGGCGGTGGCTTCCCGGACCGTGCCACCTGGCGCCGCCACAACACCGACCGGCTCGTGCGCGGGATGGCCGCGCGCATCCCGACGGTGCGCCGGGGTGTGGCCTTCGGCATCAGCCCCTTCGGGGTGTGGCGCAACAAGGCCACCGACCCGTGCGGCTCGGACACGACGGCGGGCGTGCAGACCTACGACGACCTGTACGCCGACACCCGTAAGTGGGTCGAGCAGAGCTGGATCGACTACGTGGTGCCCCAGCTGTACTGGAACATCGGCTTCCCCGCGGCGGACTACGCGCGGCTGCTGCCCTGGTGGGCCGATGTGGCGCGCGGCACCGGCGTACGCCTCTATCTCGGCGAGGCTCTGTACAAGGCCGGCGATCCGGCGCAGCCCGCGCCCTGGCAGGACCCGGCGGAACTCTCCCGGCACCTCACGCTCGCGCAGGACTTCGGGGAGGTGGGCGGCCACGCGTTCTTCTCGGCGAGAGAGGTCGCCACCGATCCGTTCGGCGCGATGGCGCGGGTGGTGGCCGATCACTACGGCGGGGCTGCCCAGTAGGGGAGCGAGTAGGGGAGCGGGCACAGGTTCGCCCGTGACGGGTGCCCTTGGGGGGCGCCCGCCGGGGGCCGCGCGCCCCGGCTCCGACTGCCGGGCGCGCGGCTGCCGCGGTGGCTACGCGTCTTCGGTGTGGTGGCGTACGACGGTGTCGGGGCCCGGTGCCATCACGGCCTCGTGCCCATCGTCGAACCGGACGCGGTACGGCGGATCGCCGTCGGAGCCTAGGACCTCGACGACCTCCGCGACCCGGTCGTGCTGACCGACGGTCCGGCCGTGCACCAGGAGCTTGTCGCCCACGGTTGCCTGCATCAGCGGTGACCTCCTTGTCACCTCGGTGGGTGCTCACCGCCCTGGGGGAGCTGAGCTTCCCGTGGCCGTAAGTCTACGGCGGGTACGGGTGATTGGGCTCGTCAACGGTCACCTGCCCCGGTGCTGGGCGGGCCGGACCGCTCCGGTCAGCCGCGGGCGCGCTGGGTGATCGCGATGCAGACGAGTACGGCGAGCGCGGTGAGCGGGGCCGCCACCGGCAGCACTTCGCCGAGCAGCAGTACGGACCAGACCAGGGTGAGCAGCGGCTGGGCGAGCTGCAGCTGGCTCGCCTTGGGAATGCCGATCACAGCCATGCCCCGGTACCAGGCGATCAGGCCGAACCACTGCGAACCGACCGCGAGCCAGGCCATACCCGCGATGCTGCGCCCGGTGAGGTGCAGCGGCTCGGCGCCGAGCGCGACCCAGGCGCCCGCGACGGCCAGTGGCAGGCAGAGGACCAGGGCCCAGCCGATGACGTGCCAGCCCGGCATGACGCGGGAGAGCCGCCCGCCTTCGGTGTAGCCCGCGGCGCAGATCAGCAGCGCGCCGAAGAGGTACAGGTCGGCGGTGCTCAGGGCGCCGCCGCTCTGCTGCACGGTGAAGGCGATCACCGCGGCGGCGCCCGCGCAGGCCGCGACCCAGAACGTCCGCGAGGGCCGGGCCCCGGTGCGCAGCGACGAGAAGACCGCCGTCGTCAGCGGCAGGAGCCCCACGACCACAGCGGCGTGCGCGGTCGTCGAGGTCTCCAGGGCGAGCGTGGTGAGCAACGGGAACCCGACGACCACACCCGCGGCCACGACCGCGAGGCCGCCCCAGTGCTTGCGCGCGGGCAGCGGCACCCGCATGACCAGGAGACAGACGCCCGCGAGCAGCCCGGCGAGGACGCTGCGCACGCCCACGAGGGACCACGGCCCGAAGCCGTCGAGGCTCCATGCGGTGGCCGGGAAGGTGAGCGAGAACGCGATGACGCCGAGCGCGGCTTGCAGGGTGCCCGCGCCGGTGCCTGTGCCGGCGCCCGTGCCTGTGCCCGTACCGGCGGTGCCTGCCCGGCTCGCGGGGGTGGCGGCGGTGACTGCTATCCGGTCCGAGCGAGTAGCGCTATCCTGTGCTGTCATGCAAGAGCGTAGCAGCGTAGGTGATCTGGCAGAACAGTTGCGGGACGAGGTGAAGCGCTACTCTCCGGGTGGGAAGCTGCCGTCGAGTCGCGCGCTCGTCGAGCGGTACCGCGTCAGTCCCGTGACCGTCTCCCGGGCCCTCGCCCAACTCGCCGCCGAAGGGCTTGTCGTCACCCGGCCCGGTGCGGGGGCCTTCCGCGCCGAGCCGCGCCCCGCCCCCGAGCCCGCCGGTGACACCTCCTGGCAGCAGCTCGCGCTGAGCGCCGACGCGGCCGCCGAGCTTGTGCCGCGCGCCGTCGACGCGAGCGGCGTCCTGGCCAGCCTGACCGCGCCGCCCACCGGGGTCATCGAGTTCAACGGCGGCTATCTGCACCCCTCACTGCAACCGGAACGCGCCCTCGCCGCTGCCCTCGCCCGTGCGGGACGGCGCCCCGGGGCCTGGGGCCGGCCGCCGCTCGACGGCATCCCCGAGCTGCGCGAGTGGTTCGCGCGCGGCTGCGGTGGGGCGATCACCGCGTCCGAGGTGTTGATCACCGCGGGCGGTCAGTCCGCGCTCACCACCGCGCTGCGCGCGCTCGCCCCGCCCGGCGCGCCCGTCCTGGTCGAGTCGCCCACGTACCCCGGCATGCTGGCCATCGCGCGGGCCGCCGGGCTGCGCCCCGTACCCGTGCCCGTGGACACCGACGGGGTGCGGCCCGAGCTGCTCGCCGCGGCCTTCGAGGCGACCGGCGCCCGGGTCTTCGTCTGCCAGCCGCTCTTTCAGAACCCGACCGGCGCGGTGCTCGCCGCGCACCGGCGGAGCGAGGTGCTCCGGATCGCGCGGGCCGCGGGCGCGTTCATCGTCGAGGACGATTTCGTACGCCGGCTCGTGCACGCGGACGCCGGGCCGCTGCCCGCGCCGCTGATCGCCGAGGATCCCGACGGGGTCGTCGTGCATGTGTGTTCGCTCACCAAGGCCACCTCGCCCAGCTTCCGGGTCTGCGCGCTCGTCGCCCGCGGGCCGGTCCTGGAGCGGCTGCGGGCCATCCAGATCGTCGACAACTTCTTCGTGCCGCGCCCCTTGCAGGAGGCGGCGCTCGAACTCGTCGGCTCACCGGCGTGGAGCCGCCATCTGCGCGCCGTGGCCACGCAGTTGAAGGACCGCCGCGACGCCATGACCACGGCCCTGCTGCGGGACCTTCCCGAACTCGCCCTGCCGCACATCCCGTCCGGCGGCTACCACCTGTGGCTCCGCCTGCCCGACGGTGCCGACGAGGCCGCCCTGGTCAGCGCCGCACTGCGCGCGGGCGTCGCGGTCACCCCGGGCCGCCCGTACTTCTGTGCCGAACCGCCCGCCGGACACGTGCGGTTGAGCTTCGCCGGGCTCGCGGGCGACGCGGAGATCGCGGAGGGCGTACGGAGGCTGCGCCGGGCTTGCGATGAGGTCTTGGGATGAGGCCTTGGGGTGAGGTCTTGGGGTGAGGTGCTGCGACGCGGCCTTGGGGTGCGGTCCGGGTGTGGTCCGTTCAGTGGCGGCGGCGCTTCTTGGGGCGGCGGCCGCCCACGAACTCGGCGCCGGTGATGATCTCGGGCGTGACCCGGACGCCCGTTATGCGCTCCGCCAGTGCGAAGGCGCCGAGGGTGACCGGGCCGAAGTCCTCGCGGTCGTCGTCCAGTTCACTGAAGTCGGTCAGGTCGAAGCCCACGTCCCGCATCGTCGCGGCCATGGACTCCGCGTCCGGTCCGTTCCGCTCGGAGGGGAAGAGGGGCTGGAAGCGGAGGCGCTCGGCGCCGTTCTCCCACCAGCAGAACTTGTCGACCGCGTTGACGTTCTTGAAGTGGCTCACCACAACCGTGTCCCGCGACAGCCGTGCCAGGACCGAATCCGTCACCCCCACGAAGCCGTTGTGCTCGTACATCAGCGACCAGTCACCGATCGCGGTGACCGCGAACGGCAGTTGTTCCGCCGCTTCGAGCTGCTCGCCCCAGACCACCGCGTCGAGTCCCGTGCCACGCGTCACCTCCTGCGCGCCGACCCGGTCGAGCAGCTGCTCCGGGGTCAGGCCGCGCGCCAGCGTCGCGCAGTACGCCACCGTCATGCCGAAGTCGTCGTCGTCCACCCACGTGTAGTCCCGCGCTGTTGTCCCCGTCATGCTCCGCAGCATCGCACCCGGCACTGACAACGCCCGAAAAACATTGGCCCGTACCGCTCCCACCTGCGAACGTGCCGCCATGACCGGATACGAGATCTCCACCGACCCCGCCAGGATCGACGCCGACCAGGTGTACGCCTGGCTCTCCACCGACGCCTACTGGGCCGTCGGCCGCAGCCGCGAGAAGCAGGACCGGGCCATCGCCGAATCCCTGAACTTCGGTGCCTATGAGGCCGATTCGGGCAGGCAAGTGGCATACGCCCGAGTCATCACTGATCATGCCGACTTCGCCTGGCTCTGCGATGTGTACGTGGCGCCGGCCGCGCGCGGCCACGGTGTCGGTACGGCGCTCGTGGCCGCCGTACGCGACGAGCTGGAGCCGTACGGCCTCCGGCGGATCCTGCTGGCCACGGCGGACGCGCACGGGGTGTACGAGAAGCTCGGCTTCAAGCCGCTGCGGGACCCGGACAAGTGGATGGTGTACGGCGCTTAGCGAGGGGCCGGTGCGCGGCGCTCGGTGACGGTCCGGTGCGCGCCCGTGGGGGCTCTCTTCACGTGGCCGACACTTGACCTGCGCAGCTCGTCACTCCACGATCGCCGCATGCATGTTCGGGTCACGCTCATAGCCGCCGCGCGCAGCTCGTCCATGCTCGCCGAGCGGTTCGACGACGACCGGCCGCTCGATCAGGCGGGCTGGCACGAGGTGCAGATGGGCGCGCACCGGCTTGTGCCGTTCGGCGCCGCCGAGCTGCGCTACTGCTCACCGACGCCGCGCAGCCGCGGCACCGGGGAAGCGCTCGGTCTCGCGCCGCTGGTCCAACTCGCCCTGCGCGACTGCGACATGGGCCGTTGGCGCGGCCGGACCCTGTCCGAGGTCACGGCCCGCGAACCGGCCGCGGTGGACGCCTGGCTCGGCGACCCGCGCGCCGCCCCGCACGGCGGCGAGTCCCTGCTCGCCTTCATCTCGCGGGTCGGCCAGTGGCTCGACACCCGCCCCGCCGACGACGGCGGCCGCATCGTCGCCGTGGCCGAGCCGGCAGTGGTGCGGGCCGCCCTGGTGTACGCCCTGAAGGCGCCCCCGGCGACGTACTGGAACATCGACGTCCGCCCGCTGTCGACGGTCGCCCTGACCGGCCGGTCCGGACGCTGGAGCCTGCGGCTCGACGGGAACGAGGCGCCCGGCTCGGCTTGAGGCGGAGGCGGGGCGCAGAGGCGGGGGCGCGGAGGCGGAGGCGGGGTCGTGCACGGCCGGAGGACCCGGCTCCGCCGCGCTGGCCGTTCACGCGCCGAACCACCCCGTACAAGCCATTAATGCAGGCTTCGCCAAGGGCGAAGCAGGGCCCTGTCCGCATCGGCCCCGACACGAGATATCTTGATGTCGAGCAATTCCGACCGATGCAGTAGACGTGGAGCGGAGCACCCGGTGACTGACTCGACCATCATCTACACCCACACTGACGAGGCCCCGGCCCTGGCGACGCATTCGTTCCTGCCGGTGGTCCAGGCGTACGCCTCGACGGCAGGTGTCGCCGTGGAGACCCGCGACATCTCCCTGGCGGGCCGGATCATCGCCAGCTTCCCCGAGCACCTCCAGGAGAGCCAGCGCATCGAGGACGCCCTCGCCGAGCTGGGCGAGCTGGCCAAGACCCCCGGCGCCAACATCATCAAGCTGCCGAACATCTCGGCGTCGATCCCGCAGCTGAAGGCCGCGGTAGCCGAGCTGCAGGGCCAGGGCTACGCGCTCCCCGACTACCCCGACGACCCGAAGACCGACGAGGAGCGGGAGATCCGCGCCCGTTACGACAAGGTCAAGGGCTCCGCCGTGAACCCGGTGCTGCGCGAGGGCAACTCCGACCGCCGCGCCCCCGCCTCGGTGAAGAACTACGCCAAGGCGCACCCGCACCGCATGGGCGCCTGGACCCCCGAGTCCAAGACCAACGTCGCGACGATGGGCGAGAACGACTTCCGCTCCACCGAGAAGTCCACCGTCATCGCCGAGGACGGCGCGCTGCGCATCGAGCTGGTCGCCCAGGACGGCACCACCACCGTGCTTCGCGAGTCCGTGCCGGTGCTCGCCGGTGAGGTCGTCGACGCCTCCGTGCTGCACGTCGCCGCGCTGCGCGAGTTCCTGTCCGCGCAGATCGAGCGCGCCAAGGCCGAGGGCGTGCTGTTCTCCGTGCACCTGAAGGCCACGATGATGAAGGTCTCCGACCCGATCGTCTTCGGCCACGTCGTGCGCGCCTTCTTCCCGCAGACCTTCGAGAAGTACGGCGAGGCGCTGGTCGCCGCCGGCCTCTCCCCGAACGACGGCCTCGGCTCGATCCTCAAGGGCCTGGACTCCGTGCCGCACCTGGGTGCCGAGATCAAGGCGTCCTTCGAGGCCGAGATCGCCGCGGGCCCCGAGCTCGCCATGGTCGACTCGGACAACGGCATCACCAACCTGCACGTACCGAGCGATGTCATCGTGGACGCCTCCATGCCCGCGATGATCCGCACCTCCGGCCACATGTGGGGCCCGGACGGCGGCGAGGCCGACACCCTGGCCGTGCTGCCCGACTCCAGCTACGCGGGCATCTACCAGGTCGTCATCGACGACTGCCGTGCCAACGGCGCCTACGACCCGTCCACCATGGGCTCGGTGGCGAACGTCGGCCTGATGGCGCAGAAGGCCGAGGAGTACGGCTCGCACGACAAGACCTTCGAGGTCGCCACCGCGGGCACCGTCCGCCTGGTCGACACCGCGGGCAACGTCGTCCTGGAGCAGGAGGTCGCCGAGGGTGACATCTTCCGCGCCTGCCAGACCAAGGACGCCCCGATCAAGGACTGGGTCAAGCTCGCCGTGACCCGCGCCCGCGCCACCGGCGACCCGGCCGTGTTCTGGCTGGACGCCGAGCGCGCGCACGACGCCCAGCTGATCGAGAAGATCAAGCAGTACCTCCCGGAGCACGACACCGAGGGCCTGCAGATCGAGATCCTGTCGCCGGTCAAGGCGATCGAGTTCTCCCTGGAGCGCATCCGCCGCGGCGAGAACACCATCTCCGTCACCGGCAACGTGCTGCGTGACTACCTCACCGACCTGTTCCCGATCCTGGAGCTGGGCACCAGCGCCAAGATGCTGTCGGTTGTCCCGCTGATGAACGGCGGCGGCCTCTTCGAGACCGGCGCCGGTGGCTCCGCCCCGAAGCACGTGCAGCAGCTCGTCAAGGAGAACTACCTGCGCTGGGACAGCCTCGGCGAGTTCCTCGCGCTCGCGGTCTCCTTCGAGCACCTCGCGCAGACCACGGGCAACGCCCGCGCGCAGATCCTGGCCGACACCCTGGACCGCGCCACGGCCACGTTCCTGAACGAGAACAAGTCCCCGGCCCGCAAGCTCGGCAGCATCGACAACCGCGGCAGCCACTTCTACCTGTCCCTGTACTGGGCCCAGGAGCTGGCCAAGCAGACCGAGGACGCCGCGCTGGCCGAGGCGTTCGCGCAGCTCGCCAAGACCCTCGCCGAGCAGGAGCAGACGATCGTCGGCGAGCTCCTCGCCGTGCAGGGCTCCCCGGCCGACATCGGCGGCTACTTCCAGCCCGACGTGAAGAAGGCATCGGCGGTCATGCGCCCGTCGGCCACCCTCAACGAGGCGCTGGCGACGCTCGCCTGAGCAAGCCCTTCGTGAAGTACGGGTACGCCCCGGCCGACTCGCTGTCGGCCGGGGCGTACCCGTATCTCGCTCCCGGTGGCTTCGGGTTACGGGCCGGTACGTGAACTCGTACCGAAGGGGTTGTCGATGAGGTACCGCCAGTTGCCGTCGGGGCCGCGGCGGGCGACGTCGGTGGCCGTGCCCTCGATGTGGACGGGGGCGCCGTCCGGTGCGGTGCCCTCGATGACCCAGTCGACGATCAACAGGGCGATGTCATCGGCGACATACGTGTGCCGGGGCCGCACCTCGATCGGCAGGCCGAGCCCCTGGAACGCGGCGTTGGCGTCCCGCAGCGCCGCCCCCGTCACCGCCTCACCGGGGCGCGGCACGAGGACCGCGCCGTCCGCGTACACCCGCGCGAGCGCCTCCGGGCTGCCGGAGTTGAAGGCCCCGGCGAAGACGGCCGGGTGTTGCCCGGGGGAGGTGCTCAGGGAAACAGTGGGGCCATGCCCAGGCCCGATGTGCGACGAATCGATGCTCATGCCCGCAGCCAAGCGGCCCGCGCGGTGACTCACCAAACGGAAACCCACGCACCGCGGGACTCCCAACGGGCCGACTGGGACGCCGAGTTGGTGCCCGACGCCGATGGCCGCACCCGTCGGCCCGAGCCGGACTGCCCGGTCGAGATCGCCCTCGCCGCCGTCGCGGGGCGCTGGACGACGCTGGTGCTGCGGGAGTTGATGTCCGGCGGCGACTCCTTCAGCGCACTGCGCGAACGGCTCCCCGGCATCAGCCCCAAGGTGCTCGCCGAGCGTCTGCGGGTCCTGGAGGAGCGCGACCTGCTCACCCGCGACCGCATCCCCGGCTTCCCGCCCCGCACCCGCTACCGGCTCACCCCGTCGGGCCATGCGCTGCGCCCGCTCCTTGTGGAGCTCTACCGGACGGGGGCGAAGCTGCGGTCGCACCCGGGTGAGCACGCGTCGGGGCCCGCACCCGGGTAGGTGCGAGCCCCGACTCGCTTGCCGCTACGGCCTGTTGCGCTCGCGCGCACCGCTCAGATGCCGAACTCCTGCGGCGAGACCCCGAGCGCCGCGCACACCTCGCGCAGCACCTGCTCCTCGGGCGGGGAGACATAGCCGTCCGCACCCGCGACGACGAAGCCGGTCTGCACGACCGCCCTGGCCTCCGCGGGCTTCTTCGCCGCCTTGGCGACCTCCGTCATGGCGTCGTTCTTGCCCTGCTGGAAGTTGAAGGACAGCTGGTCCACGTGCTTGTTGAAGCGCTGCCGCAGCTGCTCCGGCGGGAAGTTCTTCAGGACGTCGTTCTGCAGGATCAGCGACTCCACGTGCTGGCGCTCCGCCGGGTCGACCGAGCCGTCGGCCGCCGCGACCAGGGCGCACACGGCCATGCTCGCGTCGCGGTACGCCCCGCTTTTCAGCTCCGTTTTGGCCGAGGCGAGCTGAGACTTGATCAGGCCCACGAGCTGGGCCTTCGAGCCGCCTCCGGACCCGGAGCCGGTCCGTCCCTGACCGCCGGAGCCCCGCGACCCCGCCTGCTGCTGCAGACCCTTGGCCTGGTCCTTGATCCGGTCCCACATCGCCATCCGTGCCACCTCGGCTTGCCGTTTCGCTCGTCCGCGCGCACTCCGCGCATCACTTTGCCAACGCCTTACCCTCCCTTGAAGTTCCGGGGCGGGTAAAGCGGTTGGGCACGTTCCGGTCCGCCGCGCACCGCTGGGCCGGCCCACGGCGGGTGCCGCCCAAGGGCCCGTCACCGTACGTCGTGCAGTCGCAGTACGTACGTGGCGGTCACGGCGACGGCGCGGTCCGCGTCCCGCGAAAGCTCCCGGAGCGCGGCTGTCGTCGTCGGCCCCGGAACGGCGGCCAGGGCCTGGGTCAGGCGTCCGCGCGCGGGTGCGTCGGCGGCGCTGTGGGCGAGGCGGTCGACGAGCGCGGCCGCGATCCGGTCCGCTGTCGCGGGGTCGCTCGCCAGCACGCTCAGGGCGTCGGCCGCGTCGGTGTCGTTCCTGCCCGCCACGATCATGGCGATCAGGGTGGGGACCGCCTCGGCCACCGAGCGGGCCCCGAGCTCAAGTGCCGCGTACCCGCGGACCACGGCGTCCCCGTGGCCGAGCGCCTCCCGCAGCGCGGCCGTCGCCTCGGCCGAGGGCAGCTCGGCGAGGGTGCGCACGGCACGTTCCCGCACCTCGGCCTCCGGTGCGTCGAGGCCCGCCACGAGCAGGGCGGTGCCGTCGGCGCCGGAGCGTGCGAGCGCCCAGCGCAGGGCCCCGGCGACGTTCGGCACCGTCTCACTCAGTACCGCCTCGACCAGCGCCTCCACCGGCACCGGCACCTCCCCGACCGAGGAGCCGGAGGAGCCGGCGGAGCCCGACGAGCCCGAGAAGTACGGGGAGAGCGCCGCGCGCTGGCGCGTGTCGGCGCTCTTGGAACCCAGCGCCTGGAGCAGCGAGACGACCTGGAGGACGTCCTCCCAGCCGGCCGGGTCCGCGGCGTCGATCCGGCGCAGCCGGGTCAGCAACTCGGTCTCGGCCGCGATGCGTTCACGTGTCTGCCGGACGAGGTCGCCGACGAGCGCCGCGGGTGTGAAGCCCGGGTCGTCAAGGGCGCGCCCGATCTCCCGCAGCGAGAGTCCAAGGGACCGCAGGCTCTCGATGTGGAAGATGCGCCGGATGTCGTCCTCGGCGTACTCCCGATAACCGGAGCCCGTACGGGCCGATGGCCGCAACAGTCCGAGCGACTCGTAATGCCGGAGCATCCGGGCACTGACCCCGGACCGTTGCGCCACCTCGCCGATCAACACGCCTTATTGTCCCTCCGCGCTGTACCCGCCGAGCGCCACGACGCGTTTGGCCTCCTCGATCGCGGACTCGAACCCCGTGTCAGGGTCGCTCAACAGCCGTTGGGTGGCGATCGCGTGGGCGCGTACGCGGGGCTCGGGGGCCGTCGTCGCACCGTGCAGAGCAGGCGTGATCACGTCGCCAAGGGCGACAAGCGCCCTGCTGAGACTGAGCTGTGTCTCCCGCTCGCCGCGCCCGAGCTGGGTCGCGAGGACCGCGGCCAGGCCGGGCTCCGCGCCTTCCGGTACGAGGACGACGGCGGCCCGCCAGGCGCTGCGCGCGACCTCGTCCTCGGCGTCGGTCAGCAGCGCCCGGGTGATCGCCGGCCACGCCTGCCGGTCCCCGATCTTCGACAGTGTGTGCAGCGCCTGGCTGCGGGCCTGCGTGCGCTCCGAGCGGATCTCGTCGAGCAGCAGGGGGAGCGTCAGGGCCGCCGGGTGCCGGGTCAGCGCCCAGGTCAGCAGGTCGCGGACATAGAAGTCGGGCTCGACCGCGCAGCGCTCGACCAGCGGGTCGACGAAGACCGGGTCGGGCGCGGAGCCCACCGCGAGGGCGGCCCGCAGACGTACGGACGAACGGTCGTCCGCAAGCCCCCGCATCGCTCGTACCGCGTTCGTGTCCTGCCCCGTGGTCGTCATCGGTGCCGCCTCCTTCTCCGTGCGCGCCTTGCGCTTCTTGCGTTGCCTTGTGAACAGCAGCAGTGAAGGGCTTGTCACCGTGTCAAGGTCAAGCGGAGCCCGGCCGAAACCCTTTGCATAAAACTGCATGGCTACGTATAGTCATGCCATCACCAAGGAGGATCCGATGGCAGTACGTGCAGCGGTCGCAGGGGCGAGTGGGTACGCGGGCGGGGAGCTGTTGCGCCTGCTCCTGGCGCACCCGGACGTCGAGATCGGCGCCCTGACCGGCAACTCCAACGCGGGCCAGCACCTCGGCACGCTCCAGCCGCATCTGCTGCCGCTCGCCGACCGAGTGCTCCAGCCGACCACCGCCGACGTGCTCGCCGGGCACGATGTCGTCTTCCTCGCCCTGCCGCACGGCCAGTCCGCCGCCGTCGCCGAACAGCTCGGGCCCGACGTCCTGGTGGTCGACATGGGCGCCGACTTCCGGCTGCGGGACGCCGCCGACTGGGAGGCGTTCTACGGCTCCGAGCACGCGGGCACCTGGCCGTACGGACTGCCCGAACTCCCCGGCGCCCGAGCCGAGTTGAGCGGCAGTAAGCGCATCGCCGTGCCCGGCTGCTACCCGACCGCCGTCTCGCTCGCCCTCGCCCCCGCGTACGCCGCGGGTCTGGTCGAGGACGAAGCGGTGATCGTCGCGGCCACCGGCACCTCCGGCGCGGGCAAGGCGCTCAAGCCGCATCTGCTCGGCTCCGAGGTGATGGGCTCCATGTCGCCGTACGGCGTGGGCGGTGGGCACCGGCACACCCCCGAGATGATCCAGAACCTCAGCGCGGCCGCCGGAAGGCGGGTCTCCGTGTCCTTCACGCCGACCCTCGCCCCGATGGCCCGCGGCATCCTCGCCACCTGCAGTGCCAAGGCCGCGCCCGGCGCCACGGCGGAGTCCGTGCGCGCGGCGTACGAGAAGGCGTACGCGGACGAGCCGTTCGTACGGCTGCTGCCCGAGGGACAGTGGCCCGCCACCGCCTCCGTGTACGGCTCCAACGCGGTGCAGTTGCAGGTCGCGTACGACGCGAGCGCGGGCCGGGTCATCGTCATCAGCGCCATCGACAACCTCACCAAGGGCACCGCCGGCGGCGCGGTGCAGAGCATGAACATCGCCCTCGGCCTCGACGAGGCCACGGGACTTTCCTCGATCGGAGTCGCACCGTGAGTGTCACCGCCGCCAAGGGCTTCACCGCCGCCGGCATCGCAGCAGGCATCAAGGAGAACGGCAACCCCGACCTGGCCCTCGTGGTCAACAACGGTCCCCGACTGGCCGCCGCAGGCGTCTTCACCTCCAACCGCGTCAAGGCCGCACCGGTCCTGTGGTCGGAGCAGGTCCTCAAGGGCGGTCTCGTCTCCGCGGTGATCCTCAACTCCGGTGGCGCCAACGCCTGTACGGGCCCCAAGGGCTTCCAGGACACCCACGCCACCGCCGAGAAGGTCGCCGAGACGCTGGGCCTGAACGCGGGCGAGGTCGCCGTCGCGTCGACCGGTCTCATCGGTGTGACCCTGCCGATGGACAAGCTGCTGCCCGGTGTCGAGCAGGCCGCGGGCGAGCTCTCCGAGCACGGCGGCGAGAAGGCCGCCATCGCCATCAAGACCACCGACAGCGTGCACAAGACCGCGGTCGTCAGCAGCGAGAACGGCTGGACCGTCGGCGGTATGGCGAAGGGCGCGGGCATGCTCGCCCCCGGCCTCGCCACCATGCTCGTCGTCCTCACCACCGACGCCGACCTGGACTCCGCCGCGCTCGACAAGGCGCTGCGCGACGCGACCCGTACGACCTTCGACCGGGTCGACTCCGACGGCTGCATGTCCACCAACGACACGGTGCTGCTCCTCGCCTCCGGCGCGTCCCAAGTCGCCCCGGGATACGACGAGTTCGCCGAGGCCGTCCGCGCGGTCTGCGCCGACCTCGCGCGGCAGCTGATCGGCGACGCCGAGGGTGCCAGCAAGGACATCCGGATCGAGGTGATCAACGCGGCGAGCGAGGACGACGCCGTCGAGGTGGGCCGCTCCATCGCCCGTAACAACCTCCTCAAGTGCGCCATCCACGGCGAGGACCCCAACTGGGGCCGGGTGCTCTCCGCCATCGGCACCACCTCCGCCGCCTTCGACCCGAACCAGCTGAACGTCGCCATCAACGGCGTCTGGGTCTGCAGGAACGGCTCCGTGGGCGAGGACCGGGACCTGGTCGACATGCGCTACCGCGAGGTCGCGATCACCGCCGACCTGGCCGCGGGCACCGCCGAGCCCGTGGTGATCTGGGCCAACGACCTGACCGCCGACTACGTGCACGAGAACAGCGCCTACTCCTCCTGACCACGTACGACGAACCGGGGACCTGGAACAGAGTCATGAGCACTCGTAAACACACCGCACTGCCCAAGGCGCAGATCCTCGTCGAGGCGCTGCCCTGGCTGACCCGGCACCACGGCAAGACCGTCGTCATCAAGTTCGGCGGCAACGCCATGGTGGACGAGGAGCTGAAGGCCGCCTTCGCGCAGGACGTCGTCTTCCTGCACCACGCCGGGCTCAAGCCCGTCGTCGTGCACGGTGGCGGCCCGCAGATCAGCAAGGCCCTCGACCGGCACGGCATCGTCAGCGAGTTCAAGGCGGGCCTGCGCGTCACCACCGAGGACGCCATGGACGTCGTACGGATGGTGCTCGCCGGACAGGTGCAGCGCGAGCTGGTCGGCCTGCTCAACCAGCACGGGCCGCTCGCCGTCGGCCTCACCGGCGAGGACGCGCACACCATCACCGCGACCAAGCACCAGCCGCGGATCGAGGGCGAGTTGGTCGACATCGGCCGGGTCGGTGAGATCACCGAGATCGACACCGGCGCCATCGAGGCGCTGCTCGCCGACGGCCGTATCCCGGTCGTCTCCTCGATCGCCCGCTCCGCCGACGACCACCACGTCTACAACGTCAACGCCGACACGGCGGCCGCCGCGCTCGCCGCGGCGCTCGACGCCGAGACGCTGATGGTCCTCACCGATGTCGAGGGCCTCTACGAGGACTGGCCGAACAGCGACGAGGTGATCAGCCGCCTCACCGCCAAGGAGCTGGAGACGCTGCTGCCCGACCTGGCCAGCGGCATGGTGCCGAAGATGGAGGGCTGCCTGCACGCCGTGCGCAACGGAGTGCACACCGCCCGCGTCATCGACGGGAGGGTCCAGCACTCGATCCTCCTCGAGATCTTTACGGATGAAGGCATCGGCACGATGGTCGTGCCCGACGAGCCCGAAGGGGGAGCACAGTGACCGGCGGCAGCAACCAGGAGTACGTCCAGCGCTGGCAGGGCGCGCTGATGGACAACTACGGCACCCCGCGGATGCCGTTGGTGCGCGGCGAGGGCCTCAAGGTCTGGGACGCGGACGGCACCGAGTACGTGGACTTCGTCGGCGGCATCGCCGTCAACGCGCTCGGCCACGCCCACCCCGCGGTGGTCCGCGCGGTCAGCGACCAGGTCGCCACGCTCGGCCAGGTCTCCAACTTCTTCATCGCCGAGCCGACGGTCACGCTCGCCGAGAAGCTGCTCCAGCACTTCGGCCGCACCGGCCGGGTCTTCTTCTGCAACTCCGGTACGGAGGCGATCGAGGCGGCCTTCAAGATCGGCCGCCTGACCGGGCGTTCGCACATGGTCGCCACCCAGGGCGGCTTCCACGGCCGCACCATGGGCGCCCTCGCGCTCACCGGACAGCCCGCGAAGCAGGCGCCGTTCGCGCCGCTGCCCGGCGATGTCACACACGTGCCGTACGGCGATGTGGAGGCGCTGCGGGCGGCCGTCACCGAGGACACCGCGCTCGTCGTGATCGAGCCGATCCAGGGCGAGAACGGCGTGGTCGTGCCCCCGGCCGGCTACCTCAGGGCGGCCCGCGAGATCACCGCCGCCACCGGCACGCTGCTCGTCCTCGACGAGGTGCAGACCGGCATCGGGCGCACCGGCCACTGGTTCGCGTACCAGGCCGAGGAGGGCGTCGAGCCCGACATCGTGACCCTCGCCAAGGGCCTCGGCGGCGGCCTTCCGATCGGCGCGACCGTCGCGTTCGGTGCCGCGGCCGAGCTGCTCAGGCCCGGCCAGCACGGCACGACGTTCGGCGGCAACCCGGTGGCGTGCGCGGCCGGAGTCGCCGTACTGGACACCGTCGCGGACGACGGGCTGCTCGACAACGTGAAGCGGCAGAGCGAGCGCCTCCGCGACGGAATCGAAGGTGGTGGCCATGCGCTCGTCAGCCACGTCAGAGGCGCCGGACTGCTGCTCGGTATCGTGCTCACCGAGCCGCTCGCACCCCAGGTGCAGCAGGCCGCCCAGGACGCCGGATACTTGGTGAACGCGCCCGCCCCCGACGTGGTCCGCCTGATGCCGGCGCTGACCCTGTCGGACGCCGAGACGGACACGTTCCTCCAGGCCCTGCCCGGCATCCTGGACCGGGCCGGCGCGGCGCACGGGGACGGACGATCCGGGGAATGAGACGACGATGAGCCTGCAGGAGAACGAGAGCGGCCCGGCGGTACCGCAGACGCGGACCGCCCGGCACCGCCGGATCGTGGACATCCTCAACCGCCAACCGGTGCGCTCCCAGAGCCAGTTGGCGAAGCTGCTCGCGGACGACGGCCTGTCCGTCACGCAGGCGACGCTCTCCCGCGACCTCGACGAGCTCAACGCCGTCAAGATCCGCAACAACGACGGGGACCTGATCTACGCGGTGCCGAGCGAGGGCGGATTCCGTACCCCGCGCGCACCGCTCGGGGAGTCCGCGAAGGAGGAGCGGATGCGCCGCCTCTCCGGGGAGTTGCTGATCTCCGCCGAGGCCTCCGCCAACCTCGTGGTGCTCCGCACCCCGCCGGGCGCCGCGCAGTTCCTCGCCTCCGCGATCGACCAGGCCGAACTGCACGACATCCTCGGCACCATCGCCGGTGACGACACCCTCATGCTGATCAGCCGCGACCCGACGGGCGGCCAGGCCCTCGCGGACCACCTCCTCGGGCTCGCGCAGAACGCCCGCTGAGCGGTAGGCAGTAGTAGCAGTCGTACGCGCGCGAAGGCCCCCGCAGTCCTCGGACGGCGGGGGCCTTCGTACGTACGGGGACGGCTCAGGCCTTGCGGGAGCGGCGCGCCATCCAGGCCGCGACGAGCGCCCCGGAGACGTTGTGCCAGACCGAGAACACCGCGGCGGGCAGCGCGGCGAGCGGGCTGAAGTGGGCGGTGGCGAGGGACGCGGCGAGGCCGGAGTTCTGCATGCCGACCTCGAAGGCCATGGCGCGGCTGGCAGGTTTCCCGAGGCCGGAGACCTTGCCGGCCGCGTAACCGAGCGCGAGGCCGAGGCCGTTGTGCAGCACCACGGCGAGCAGCACGAGCGCGGCCGCCGACTTGATGGCCGAGGCGCTGCCCGCCACGACCACGGCCACGATCACCGAGATGGTGACGGCCGACAGCCACGGCAGGGCGCCGAGCACCCGGTCGATCACCCGGCCCGCGCAGAGCCGGAGCAGCAGCCCGGCGAGGACCGGGAGCAGCACCGTCTTGAGGATGTCGGTGACCATCGAACCGGCGTCGACGGGCAGGTACTCGCCCGCGAGCAGCAGCGTCAGGGGCGGCGTCACCAGCGGGGCGAGCACCGTGGACACGGTCGCCACGGACACCGAGAGGGCCACGTCGCCGCGCGCCAGGTAGGTGACGACGTTGGAGGCGGTACCGCTGGGCGCGCAGCCGACCAGGATCACACCGGCCGCCAACTGCGGGGGCAGGCCGAGCGCGTGGGCGATCAGCCAGCCCAGCCCCGGCATGATCACGTAGTGCGCGACCAGGCCGAGCGCCACGGCCCACGGCCGCTTCGCGACGCCCTTGAAGTCGAGCGGCGTCATCGTCAGGCCCATGCAGAACATCACGATGCCGAGGAGGTACGGCACCGAGGTCTTCCACTCGGCGAACGCGCCGGGCAGGGCAAGGCCGAGGGCGCCCGCGACCAGGACCAGGACGGGGAAGACGGTGACGGCACGGCGGGCCGCCCGGTCGCCGGTGTCGGTGCCCTTGTCGGTGCCCTTGTCCTCGCCCCGGTCAGCGGGGGTCGGTATCTGTTCGGTTTCCACGGCGCGATGCAACGCCGTGCCGCACCGCTGCCGCAATCGCGTCTCGATATGTGGTCGCTACACGGGTCTCGGTACCGGTCTGGGTACCGGCCTCAGTATCGGCCTTGGTACCTGCCTCGGTACCGGCCTCAGTACCGGGTGATCGCCGTGGCCCCCGAGCGGGTGCCGATGGCGATGTGCGGGGTGGCCGCCGGGTCCGCCCAGGCGAGGATGCGGGCCATGGCCGCGGCCGGTACGGAGACACAACCGGCCGTCGCCCCGCGCCCGTTGACGTGCAGGAAGATCCCGGCGCCGCGGCCGCGCACGGGCCGCTCGTAGTTGAAGCCGACGACGAGGGCGTGCGCGTACTGCCTGCCGTACTCCTCCAGGTGCTCGGACTCGCGGGCCCGGCAGTCCGCCGCGAGGGGCTCGCTCCAGCGGTTGTAGACGCGCGAGCGGTTGTCCTGGCACCACCACGAGTCGCGGTTCACCCGGCGGTACGGGGTGCGGGTGCCGGGCGGCGCGGGGCGGGTGCCGAAGGCGTACGGCAGCTCGTACAGGCCGGTCGGTGTGGTGTCCGTGCCCTGTTCGCGCCGGGCGCCATCGGCCAGACCCTTCGCGCCGAAGCGGGCGGGCGCGGAACCGGCCCGGTGCCAGCGGCCGTCGCGCCGCTCCCACCAGGTCACCGTGCCGGTGGTGGAGCGGGTGTCGGGGGCGACGGCGGTGATCAGCTGGCTGCCGCCACCGGTGTCCGCGAGCCGCGCCGGGAGCGGCGGCGCCACCGGCGCACCGGCGGTGGTGAACAGGACGGCGCAGAGCGCGAGTCCGGTGCGCAGGGCGGCCACGGCGGCTCCCGGGGGAGAAGGGGCGAGTCGCTCAGACGCTACTGGGCGGCAGCGGGAGCGGCAGCCCGGGAAGCCCGTCCATGCTCTGCGCGATGTGCTCCTTCTTGGCGAAGTACGCGCTCAGCGATTCGTCGTCCTCGCGCGCGAACCGCTTGCCGTGCAGATCGCGGTCCTCGTCGTACTTCATGAAGGGCACCCCGTATCCGCAGCTGTCGCGGATGTGTTCGGCGGTGACGACGATGATCGCGCGCAGCCCGTGCCGGCTGGGGTCGATGTCGGGGAAGTGTGCGAGCAGCCCGGCGAACCGGGGGTCGTCACGGAAGACGGGCTCGCCGCTGCCGTGCACCCGGACGATGTTCGGCGGACCCTGGAAGGCGCACCACATGAGCGTGATACGCCCGTTCTCGCGCAGGTGGGCGATGGTCTCCGCGGTGCTGCCCGCGAAGTCCAGGTAGGCCACCCGCTGCTCATCGAGGACCGCGAAGGAACCGGTGAGGCCCTTGGGGGAGAGGTTGATGGTGCCGTCGCCGGTGAGCGGCGCGGTCGCCGTGAAGAACATCGGCTGCGCCTCGATGAAGGTGCGCAGCCGGCCGTCTATGCGTTCGTAGCTCTTTCCCATGCCAGGGATTATCCGTCGAGATCCTTCGACTGTCTAACGACTTCACGGGATTGCCGCACCCGGGATCGCCTCGCGCAAGAGCCGGATTGACGATTCATGCAGAGTGCTGCATACTCATGCATGTCAGCGAATGCACTGTAAGGAGAAACCCGTGACCGAGCGCGTCGTACTCGCCTACTCGGGCGGCCTGGACACCTCCGTCGCCATCGGCTGGATCGCCGAGGAGACGGGCGCCGAGGTCATCGCCGTTGCCGTGGACGTCGGCCAGGACGGCGAGGACCTGGACGTCATCCGCGAGCGCGCCCTCGCCTGCGGTGCCGTGGAGGCCGAAGTGGCCGACGCGAAGGACGAGTTCGCCGACGACTACTGCCTCCCGGCGATCAAGGCCAACGCCCTCTACATGGACCGGTACCCGCTGGTCTCGGCGCTCTCCCGGCCGGCCATCGTCAAGCACCTCGTGGCCGCCGCGCAGAAGCACGGCGCCACCACGGTCGCCCACGGCTGCACCGGCAAGGGCAACGACCAGGTGCGGTTCGAGGCGGGCATCGTCGCCCTCGCCCCCGACCTGAAGTGCATCGCCCCGGTCCGTGACTACGCGATGACCCGGGACAAGGCGATCGCCTTCTGCGAGGAGAAGAACCTCCCGATCGCGACCACCAAGAAGTCGCCGTACTCCATCGACCAGAACGTCTTCGGGCGGGCCGTCGAGACCGGCTTCCTTGAGGACATCTGGAACGGTCCGATCGAGGACATCTACGAGTACACCCAGAACCCGGCCGTGCAGCGCGAGGCCGACGAGGTCGTCATCTCCTTCAAGGAGGGCGTCCCGGTCGCCATCGACGGCAAGCCCGTCACCGTGCTCCAGGCCGTACAGGAGCTGAACAAGCGCGCGGGCGACC
Source organism: Streptomyces boluensis (assembly GCF_009908195.1). GTDB lineage: Bacteria > Actinomycetota > Actinomycetes > Streptomycetales > Streptomycetaceae > Streptomyces > Streptomyces boluensis. Next base: position 21,934 of record NZ_JAAAHS010000023.1, read on the forward strand.
AGGGCATCGGCCGGATCGACATGGTCGAGGACCGGCTCGTGGGCATCAAGTCCCGTGAGGTGTACGAGGCTCCGGGCGCCATCGCCCTGATCACCGCCCACCAGGAGCTGGAGAACGTCACGGTCGAGCGTGAACTCGCCCGCTACAAGCGGCAGGTCGAGCAGCGCTGGGGCGAGCTGGTCTACGACGGCCTGTGGTTCTCGCCGCTCAAGCGCGCCCTGGACGGCTTCATCAACGAGGCCAACCAGCACGTCTCCGGCGACATCCGGATGACCCTGCACGGCGGCCGCGCCGTCGTCACCGGCCGGAAGTCCGAGGAGTCGCTGTACGACTTCAACCTCGCCACCTACGACTCGGGCGACACCTTCGACCAGTCCAAGGCGCAGGGCTTCATCGACATCTTCGGCCTCTCGCAGAAGATCGCCGCGAAGCGGGACCTGGCCTGAGGTCCCACGGCCTCCGTACACGCTAGAAATGGGCGGGGCAGGGAAACCTGCCCCGCCCGTCGCACACCAAGGAGCAACCGTGAGCAGCAACACCGGTGATGTCCGCCTCTGGGGCGGCCGCTTCGCCGACGGTCCGGCCGAGGCACTCGCCAAGTTGTCGGCCTCCGTCCACTTCGACTGGCGCCTGGCGCCGTACGACATCGCCGGTTCCCGTGCCCACGCGCGCGTGCTGCACAAGGCGGGGCTCCTTACGGCGGACGAGCTGGAGCGCATGATCGCCGGGCTCGACCTGCTCGAACAGGACGTCGCGAGCGGCGAGTTCACCGGCACCATCGCCGACGAGGACGTGCACACCGCCCTGGAACGCGGCCTGTTGGAGCGCCTCGGCCCGGACCTGGGCGGCAAGCTGCGCGCCGGCCGGTCCCGCAACGACCAGGTGGCGACGCTCTTCCGGATGTACCTGCGCGACCACGCCCGGATCGTCGGCGGTCTGATCACCGAGCTCCAGGAGGCCCTCGTCGGCCTCGCGGAGGCGCACCCGGACGTGGCGATGCCCGGCCGTACGCACCTTCAGCACGCTCAGCCGGTGCTTTTCGCGCACCACGTCCTGGCGCACGTCCAGTCCCTGTCCCGGGACGCGGAGCGGCTGCGGCAGTGGGACGTGCGCACGGCGGTCTCCCCGTACGGCTCCGGCGCGCTGGCCGGGTCCTCGCTCGGGCTCGACCCGGAGGCGGTGGCCAAGGACCTCGGCTTCGAGCACGGCTCCGTCGCCAACTCCATCGACGGCACGGCGTCCCGTGACTTCGTCGCCGAGTTCGCCTTCATCACGGCGATGATCGGGGTGAACCTCTCCCGCATCGCGGAGGAGATCATCGTCTGGAACACGAAGGAGTTCTCCTTCGTCACGCTCCACGACGCCTTCTCCACCGGCTCGTCGATCATGCCGCAGAAGAAGAACCCGGACATCGCGGAGCTGGCGCGCGGCAAGTCCGGCCGCCTCATCGGCAACCTGACCGGCCTGCTCGCGACCCTCAAGGCGCTGCCGCTCGCGTACAACCGCGACCTCCAGGAGGACAAGGAGCCGGTCTTCGACTCCTGCGACCAACTGGAGGTGCTGCTCCCGGCGTTCACCGGCATGATGGCCACCCTCACGGTCAACCGGGAACGCATGGAGGAGCTCGCTCCGGCCGGCTTCTCGCTCGCCACGGACATCGCCGAGTGGCTGGTCAAGCAGGGCGTTCCGTTCCGGGTCGCGCACGAGGTCGCGGGCGAGTGCGTCAAGGTCGCCGAGGCCGAGGGCAAGGAGCTGGACGAGCTCACGGACGAGCAGTTCGCGAAGATCTCCGCCCACCTGACCCCCGAGGTGCGCACCGTCCTCAACGTGCCGGGCGCCCTCGCCTCCCGCAACGGCCGTGGCGGTACGGCGCCTTCGGCGGTGGCCACCCAACTCACCGAGGTCAAGGCCGACTTGGTGATCCAGCGGGCCTGGGCCACGGCCAAGCACTGACCCCGCCCCGCACCACCTACAGCGCCGCCGCCCACTCCGCGAGCGCGTCGAAGTCCCGCCGGAGCAGTCCGAGCCGGGGGTCGACGTAGCGGAGCAGGGCGGCGGCGCTGTGGTGTGCCTCGACGTACGCCTGGTCGTGCCGGGTGAGGTCGTCGTCGACCCAGGCGAACGGCCGCCCGGCCGCGTACTCCAGGACGTACGGCGTCTTCCAGAACGTTCCGGACGGCGCCCGCCCGTGCATCGTGGGCCAGTCGACGAACGGCAGCTCCGGCAGCCCGATCCGGGGCCCGATCCACTCGTTGGCCTGCCCTTTCCACGTGGTCGCCCAGACCAGCTCGAACCACTCGGCGAGGACGAGCAGTTCGCGCCCGTGCGCGGGGTCGAGCCAGACGCGTAAGGGCTTGTCGCCGTCCCAGCCGTCGGGGCGCATCCGGTGTGTGGTGTATCCCGGCGGGCGGCGCTCGGGCTTGGCCGCGTACGGGTTCAGCGGTCCGTCGACGTCTATCAGCAGCAAGGGCTTCGCCGTCTTCGTCATCCGCACAGCCTTCCCTCCGCCAGGCCGCTGAGGCGTCGAATTATCACGTGAGACATCTGTGTCTCATTCGGTGTATGGTCGTCTCATGTCAGTCGACCGCACCCAGGTGCTCCGCAGCGCCGCAGCCCTCCTTTCCCGGAAATCGACCGCCACCATGGACGAGGTCGCACGGGCCGCGGGCATCGGCCGCGCCACCCTGCACCGGCACTTCGCCGGGCGGGAAGCGCTGGTCAGGGCGTTGGAGGAGATGGGCCTCCAGGAGCTGGAGGCCGCCATCGACACGGCGGCGCTCGACGAGGGCCCCGCCGACGAGGCCGTACGCCGGCTCGTCGCCGGAATAGAGCCCCTCGCCCCGCTGCTCGCCCTCCTCGTCAGTGAGAACCAGCTTTTCGAGGGCGACCAGCAGAACGAGGGCTGGGCCCGGCTCGACGCCCGCGTCTCCCAGCTGTTCAGGCGCGGACAGGAACAGGGCGTCTTCCGTATCGACCTGACCCCCGCCTGGCTCACCGAGGCCCTCTACGGGCTCGTGGGGTCCGCGGCGTGGTCCGTGCAGGACGGGCGGGTGGCCGCCAAGGACTTCCAGTACATGATCGTCGAGTTGCTGCTCGGCGGTGCCCGGCGGAGCGTGGAGCGATGACCAGCACAGCACAGCAAGTGAAGACGGAGCGGGAAGGGCGCCAGCCGGGGCGCTGGCTGGCCCTCGCCGTACTCGTCCTCGCGGTCCTGCTCGTCGCCGTGGACGCGACCGTACTCGGCCTCGCGACACCGTTCCTCAGCGAGGACCTCAAGCCGTCCGGCACCCAACTGCTGTGGATCGGCGACGTCTACTCGTTCGTGATCGCGGGCCTGCTCGTCTCCATGGGCAGCCTCGGCGACCGCATCGGCCGCAAGAAGCTGCTGCTCACCGGCGCCGTCGCCTTCGGTGCCGTCTCGGTCCTCAACGCGTACGCGACCACCCCCGAGATGATGATCCTGGCGCGGGCGCTGCTCGGCGTCGCGGGCGCGACCCTGATGCCCTCGACCCTCGCGCTGATCCGGAACATCTTCCACGACCCCAGGGAACGCAGCATCGCGGTCGGCATCTGGGGCGCCGCAGCCTCGGCCGGTGCGGCGGTCGGCCCGCTCGTCGGCGGTGTCCTGCTCAACCACTTCTGGTGGGGCTCGGTCTTCCTGATCAACCTGCCGGTGATGGCGGTCCTGGTGCTCGTCGGCATGAAGCTGCTGCCCGAGTCCCGCGACCCGAGCCCCGGCCCGTGGGACCTGCTCAGCGTCGTCCTGTCCCTCGTCGGCATGGTCGCGGTGGTGTACGCGGTGAAGGAGGCCGCCGTACACGGCATCCGCTGGGACATCAGCCTCGCCGCCGTCGTCGGCGTCGCCGGTCTGATCTGGTTCGCACGACGGCAGTTGACCCTCGACTCGCCCCTGCTCGACATGCGGCTGTTCCAGCACCGGGGCTTCTCCGGCGCGGTCCTCGCCGACCTGTTCACCATCCTCGGCCTCGCCGGTCTGGTGTTCTTCCTCTCCCAGTTCCTCCAACTGGTGCAGATGCGCACGCCGTTGGGGGCCGGACTCATCGAACTCCCCGCCGCCATCGGCGCGGTCGCCACCGGCCTGGTCGCCGGGGTGATCGCCCGCAGGACCTCGGTACGGATCGCCGTCACCGGCGGCCTCACCGCGCTCGGCCTCGCCCTGGCCGCGTGCACCGCGCTCGACGCGGACACCTCGGTGCTGCTGATGTGCTCCGCCCTGTTCGTCGGCGGCGCGGGCGCGGGCCTCGCCTTCACGGTGACGGCGGACGTCATCCTCTCCACCGTCCCCAAGGAACAGGCGGGCGCGGCCTCGGCGGTCTCCGAGACGGCGTACGAACTGGGCTCGGCCCTCGGTATCGCCCTGCTCGGCTCCGTGGTCACCGGTATCTACCGCGGCTTCACGGTCCCCGACGGCGTACCCGCCGAAGCGGTCACCGCGGCTCAGGACTCACTGGGCGGAGCGTCCGAAGTGGCGAAGTCCCTGCCCGCGGAACAGGGCGCCGCGCTGCTCCAAGCGGCCCAGTCGTCCTTCACCCACGGCTTCGAGACGGCGGCGGGCGTGGCGGCGACGGTTCTCTTCGCCACGGCGGTGACGGCATGGTTCATGCTGCGCGGGCAACGGTTGGGGTAAATCCAGCCCGTCCGGCGCTTGAGGACGAGCCCGGAGGGCGATCGACCCGAGCCCCGGTGCCGGGTACCCAGGAGAACCGCCCCCGGAGGCTACGCCGCCTTCGCCTTCGTGGCGTACATGTCCACGTACTCCTGGCCCGAGAGGGCCATGACCTCCGCCATCACGGAGTCCGTCACGGCCCGCAGCACATAACGGTCGCGGCCCATGCCGTCGTAGCGGGAGAACTCCATCGGCTCGCCGAAGCGGACCGTGACCCGGCCGGGGCGGGGGACGCCCGCGCCGCCCGGCTGCAGCTTGTCGGTGCCGATCATCGCGAACGGGACGACGGGCGCGCCGGTCATCAGGGTCAGCCGGGCGATACCCGTACGGCCCCGGTACAGGCGCCCGTCGGGGGACCGGGTGCCCTCCGGGTAGATCCCGAAGACCTTGCCCTCGTCGAGGACGCGGCGCCCGGTCATCAGCGCGGCGACACCGCCACGGCCGCCGTCGCGGTCCACCGGGATCATGCCGGTGCCGGTGAAGAACCAGGCCATCAGACGGCCCTTGAGGCTCTTGCCGGTGACGTACTCGTCCTTGCCGATGAAGAACACCTGCCGGTCGCAGACCAGCGGAAGGATCATCGAGTCGATGAACGTGAGGTGGTTGCCCGCGAGGATCACCGGGCCGTCGCCGGGAATGTTCTCCGCGCCCTCGACCCGTGGCCGGAACATCAGCCGCATGACCGGTCCGAGCACTGCCTTGATGAACGCGAAGCGGGACAACGGTTCCTCCGGTGACAAGGTACTGAACGGTCTGTGCAGGTGAGGACGATACTCGCGGGCACGTCCGGAATGCACATCGGCGTTCACGGAGTGGATACGCAGTGTTGATCCGCGTTAGCACTGAGTTGGCCGTTCCTTGGTGTCAGGGGCTCCCTCCCGTCATGTCCCTGGCCCTAGCATCTGCCCGTCGGTTTGACAGGTGCGGGACACCAAGAGCGCGAGGAGCTCCCATGACCCAGGGCATGCAGGACAGCACCAGGCAGACGCGGCCGGGCAGCGGGCCCGGCCGGCGCGCGTTGCTGGGGGCCGCGGTCCTCGGCGCGGGCGGAGCGGCGCTCGGGCTGCCCGGCGCGGCCAGAGCGGACGACCGTACGGGCGCGGCGCGCGGCGGCGGCATCGACTCGCTGCCGGTGCCGACCGTCGTCGCCCACCGCGGCGCGAGCGGCTACCGCCCCGAGCACACCCTCGGCTCGTACCAGCTCGCCCTCGACATGGGCGCGCACGTCATCGAGCAGGACCTCGTGCCCACCAAGGACGGCCAACTCGTATGCCGTCACGAGAACGACATCACCGCGACCACCGATGTCGCGGACATCGCCGAGTTCGCCGACCGCAAGACCACCAAGTCGGTCGACGGGGTGTCCCTGACCGGCTGGTTCACCGAGGACTTCACGCTGGCCGAGCTGAAGACGCTGCGCGCCAAGGAGCGGATCCCCAAGTCCCGGCAGGAGAACACCGTCTACGACGGCCGCTGGGAGATCCCCACCCTGGAGGAGGTGCTGCGCTGGGCCGAGAAGGAGGGCCGCCGCCGCGGCCGCCCGGTCTGGCTGCACATAGAGACCAAGCACCCCACGTACTTCCGGGGCCTCGGCCTCGGCCTCGAGGAGCCGCTCGCGAAGCTGCTGCGCGCGTACGGGCGGCACGAGAAGGACTCCCCGAACTTCGTGCAGTCCTTCGAGCCGAGCAGCATGGAACGGATCGGCAAGCTGATCGCCGCGCCCCGCGTGGTGCTGCTCTCCAACGCCTCCAGCCGCCCGTGGGACTTCGTCGAGTCGGGTGACCCGCGCACCGTCGCCGACCTGGTCAAGCCCGAGGGCCTGAAGTGGATCGCCTCGTACGCGCAGGGCATCGGCCCCACCCTCGACCTGGTCATCCCGCGCGACGCGGAGGGCCGCCTCACCCAGCCCACGACCCTGGTCCGCGACGCCCACGCCGAGGACCTGGTCCTGCACCCGTACACGATGCGCAACGAGAACAGCTTCCTGCCGCTCGACTTCCGCAAGGGCACGGACCCCAACGCGTACGGCGACGTCTTCGGCGCGTTCAAGGCGTACTTCGCGACCGGCATCGACGGCATCTTCTCCGACAACCCGGACACGGCACTGCTCGCGGCGGCGGACTTCGCGAAGGACTGAGTAGTCGCGCCGCGTCACAGCGGGTCAAGTGGCGGTCCGCGCGCCCCCATTCCGGGTGAGCGCGGACCGGCGCCGCAACTCGGCGGGCCGGCCGTTCGTCGTCGACTACATGATCGAAAGCGCCATCGACAGCACCACCGAAAGCACCACCGAAAGCACCGCGGAAGCCCTGCTCGCCGACCTGGACCCGCTGCTCACCGCCGAGGCCGCCGCCGAGGCAGCCGACGGTGGCCTGGAGCAGGACGACCTGCAACAGGCCGTGTGGTTACGGCTGTTGGAACGGCTCGACCGCAGCGGCCCGCCCGCCACCCCCGAGCGCTGGCTGCGCGACCACGTGCACCTGGAGGCGAGCCGGGCACGCCGGGTGCGCGGCCTCGATCGCTGGTACGGCGTGGACCGTACCGCCGCACAGGCGTGGCCCGAGCGTGCCCTGTTGCGCGCCGAGCACCGCCGGGCGGTGCGGGCCGTGGTGCGGCGGCTGCCCGGTCGCTGCGCCCCGGTGCTGACCGCGTTCACCTCCCCGCGGGACCTCACCTACCGGGAAATCGCAGGGGAGTTGGGTATGTCACAAGGCAGTTTGGGGCCGGAGCGTTCCCGTTGCCTGGGATGCCTGCGCAGAATGCTCCCGGCGGAGGTTGCCCCACCCGGACCGCGGGCAAAGGTGCGGGGAAGGCAACCGGCGGACAGGTGAGCGGGAGGCATGCGCGCATGGGCATGAGCGTGACCATCTCGGCGGCGGAGACACAGGACGCCGAGCACATACTGAAACTCCAGTACCTCTGCTACCAGAGCGAGGCAGAGCTGTACGGCGACTACTCCATCGAGCCGCTCACCCAGTCCCTCGACTCCCTCAGGGCCGAACTGGCCACGGGATGCGTGCTGGTGGCCCGGCTCGGCGACGAGGTGGTGGCCTCGGTGCGCGGCGGCGTCGACGCCGAGGGCACGGCCCGTATCGACAAACTCATCGTGCACCCGCGGATGCAGCGCCACGGCCTGGGCGGCCGGCTGCTGCTCGCGATCGAGGAGCGGCTCACGCTCGCGGGCGCGGTCACGAGCTTCCAGCTGTTCACCGGGCACCGCAGCGAGAACAACCTCCAGCTGTACCGCAAGCACGGTTACGCCCGGGTCGGCACTCAGCAGGTCAACGACCGGCTGACCCTGGTGACCCTCGCCAAGGACGCCACCGACCCGGCGGCGTACACCACCAGCGCCTGAGCCGAGGCCGGCCGAGCCGTCGAAGGCCCCCGATCAGTACGGGACTTCGGCGGCTCAGGCCGCTGGCTGCTCCGTACGCGAGCGGCGCAGCCAGAACAGCGCGGTCACCGGCAGCAGGACCGGGATGAACAGATAGCCCCGGCCGAAGCCGGACCACACCGTCGTGTCCGGGAACGCCGACGGCTCGATGAGCGTCCACGCCCCGACGACCACGACACCGGCCAACTCGGCCGCGCAGCAGGCGAGGGCCGCCCGGCGGGCCGTCTCCCCGCCGCGTACCAGCGTGTACGTGATGAAGGCGTAGACGAGCGCGGCGAGCAGCGAGAGGGAGTAGGCGAGCGGGGCGTGGCCGAACTCCGTGGAGATCTGGTAGACCGAGCGCGACAGCGCGCCGACCACCATCACCCCGTACAGCCAGACGAGCAGCAGCCCCGGGCCCTTGATGAGCCGGGTGCGACCCCCGGTCGTCGTGCCCTTTCGTTCGGCCGCCGCGCCGGTCCCGTCGGCCGTTCCGGCCGCCTCGGTCTCGCTGGTCATCTCAGCCTCCCCAGATGTCATAGACCCGCACCTGCAGCACCGCGAGCACCACACCCGCCGCCGCCACCGTGATCGAGCCCCAGCGGGTGCGCTCGGCGAGCGAGAGGAAACCGGCCGCCGGTACGCACGCGGCCGCGCCGATCAGATACGCCACGAAGATCGTCGTGCCCTGCTCGGGCCGCTCGCCGCGCGCCAACTGCACGACACCCACGACGAGTTGGACCACGGCGAGCAGGGTGACCGCGGCCATGCCGATGAAGTGCCAGTCCTTCGTGGGCTGGTCGCGGTAGGCGGCGAAGCCGCACCACAGGGCGAGCAGCAGGGCGGCCACGGCGGTCGCGACCGTCAGGGCGATGAGCATGCCGAGACCCTATTACGGGACGAAAGTCCTCCCGCGCCCGGCCCGGGGTCCCGCCCCCGGGGGCCCCGTGCCTCCCGCCGGATGTCCCGCTTACGCTCGATGCCATGAAGATCCAGGCCGAGGCCCTCCTGTTCGACAACGACGGCACGCTGATCTCCTCCATGGACTCGGTGTACCGCTGCTGGCGCCGCTGGGCCGAGGAGTACGGCATCACCGCCGAGGCCTTCGAGCGGGTCGAGCTGCATGGCCGCCCCGCCGTCGAGATCATCGCCGACCTGCTGCCCGCGGAGCGGATCCCCGGCGCCCTGAAGCGGATCGAGCAGCTGGAGGTGGAGGACGTGGCCGGTGGCGTCGTGCTGCTGCCCGGCACCAAGGAGCTGCTCTCCGCGCTGCCCCTGGAGCGCTGGGCCGTCGTCACCTCCGCCACCCGGCCGCTCGCCGAGGCCCGGCTGCACGAGGTCGGCGTCGACTTCCCGGCGATGGTCGCCGCCGACGACATCACCCGCGGCAAGCCCGACCCCGAGCCCTTCCTGCTCGCCGCCGCGAAGCTGGGCGTCGACCCGGCCCGCTGCGTGGTCTTCGAGGACGCTCCGGCGGGCCTGGCGTCGGGTCGCGCGGCCGGAATGAAGACCGTGGCGTTGACCACAACACACACCGCCGACGAGCTCACCGCCGATGTCGTCGTGACCGACCTCTCAGCGGTGTCCGTGCAGGCCATCGAGGGTGGCGTGGAGATCGTCGCGGGGGACTGAGCACCCTCGGCGGTGTCCGGTCAGTGGCCGTATCCGGTCCGCTATACGGACAGCGCTGATCGGCCAGTATGCCTGTCTGCTTTACTTGGGCCCATGACCACGACGAGCAACCGCACCCCTGCGACCGAGGCGACGACGACGCCCGGTGCTCGTTGTATGTGTCGAATGTGCGCCTTCTGAGGGCCCCCGCAGCCTCCCCACGGATTCGGTCACGAGTGTCACCTGTGTTCCGGAACCAGGGGGACCGCCATCCTCGCGCCCCGAAGCGAGACCGCTGAGCCGTGTCCGCGCACCATCCCGAGCGGACCGAGCACGCCCCGCGCACGCGTTGCCCTCCCGGTTCCAACCTGCCCGTGAGACAGCCGTGCCCGGCTTCCGAAAATGAATGCCCCGTGCCCGGCGCGCACCCCGCGCCCCGCACTCGACAGTGACGGAACCCCAGTGATCACCACTTCCGGCCTGACCAAGGTCTACCGCTCACGCGGTCGTGAAGTATCAGCACTCGACGGCGTCGATCTGCATGTGCGCGAGGGGGAGGTGTACGGCGTCATCGGCCAGTCCGGCGCGGGCAAGTCCTCGCTGATCCGATGCGTCAACCTCCTGGAGCGCCCCACCTCCGGCACCGTGACGGTCGACGGCGTCGACCTCACCGCACTCGGCGGCGGCGGCCGGCGCGCTGGCAAGGAACTGCGCCAGGCCCGCAGCCGTATCGGAATGGTCTTCCAGCACTTCAACCTGCTGTCCTCGCGCACCGTGCAGGACAACGTCGAACTGCCCCTGGAGATCCTCGGCGTCACCGGACGCGAGCGCTCCCGCAAGGCCCTCGAACTCCTCGACCTCGTCGGCCTCTCCGACAAGGCCAAGAGCTACCCGAGCCAGCTCTCCGGCGGCCAGAAGCAGCGCGTCGGCATCGCCCGTGCTCTGGCCGGCGACCCGAAGGTGCTGCTCTCCGACGAGGCCACCAGCGCCCTCGACCCGGAGACCACCCGCTCGATCCTCCAGCTCCTGCGCGACCTCAACCGGCAGCTCGGCCTCACCGTCCTGCTGATCACGCACGAGATGGACGTCGTCAAGACCGTCTGCGACTCGGCCGCCCTGATGGAGCGCGGACAGATCGTCGAGTCCGGCACCGTCTCCGAACTGCTCGCCACCCCCGGCTCCGAACTGGCCGCCGCCCTCTTCCCGGTCAGCGGCGAGGCCTCCGGCGAGGACCGCACCGTCGTGGACGTCACCTTCCACGGCGAGGCCGCCACCCAGCCGGTCATCTCGCAGCTCTCCCGTACGTACAACATCGACATCTCGATCCTGGGCGCCGCGATGGACACCGTCGCGGGCCGCCAGGTCGGCCGGATGCGCATCGAGCTGCCCGGCCGCTTCGAGGAGAACGTCGTACCGATCGGCTTCCTGCGCGAGCAGGGCCTCCAGGTCGATGTGGCCGGACGCGAGGAACTCGCCGACGGCGCCCCGCAGCTCGTGAAGGAAGGTGTCGCGAAGTGACCTGGTCGGAGATGCAGCCCCTGTTGTCCCAGGCGTGTTGGGACACCTTCTACATGGTGGCCTGGTCCACGCTGATCGCCGTCGTCGGCGGCCTGCCGCTCGGCCTGCTCCTGGTCCTCACGGACCGCGGCGGCCTGCTGCAGAACGTCGTGGCGAACAAGGTCATCGGGCAGATCGTGAACATCGCCCGCTCGATGCCGTTCATCATCCTGATGGTCGCCCTGATGGGCTTCACCCGCGCCATCGTCGGCACCACCATCGGCGTGGAGGCCGCGATCGTGCCGCTCGCCGTCGGCGCCATCCCGTTCTTCGCGCGCCTCGTCGAGACGGCGGTACGCGAGGTCGACGGCGGGCTCGTCGAGGCCGTGCAGTCGATGGGCGGCAACACCTGGACCGTGGTCCGCAAGGTCCTCGTCCCCGAGTCGCTGCCGTCGCTGATCTCGGCGACCACCACCACGATCGTCGCCCTCATCGGCTACTCCGCGATGGCCGGCACGGTCGGCGCGGGCGGCCTCGGCGACATCGCCATCCGGTACGGCTACCAGCGCTTCGAGTCCAGCCTCATGTGGATCACCGTCGCGGTGCTCGCCGTCGTCATCTCGCTCATCCAGTTCGCCGGTGACAGCGGCGCCCGGGTCCTGCACCGCCGTGCGGGCAAGGGCGGCGAACCGCTCCGCTTCCGCGCCTTCACCGGCCTGCTGCCGGGTGGTCCGGTCGCCTCCGAGTCGACCGCCACCGCCGGGTCCTCGGCCAAGTCCGGCTGATCCGTTCCTGCTTCACCTCTGCTTCCCCGCGCCACCGACGGGGTGCACAGCCCAGTACCACCATGGAGAAAGGCACTTTTCGTGCGTAACACCACCAAGATCACCGCTGCTGTCCTCGCCACCGGCGCCCTCACCCTGGGCCTGACCGCCTGCGGCTCCGGCGAGGACGACAAGCCCAAGGCGTCCGACCCGCTGGTCGTCGCGGCCACCCCCGTGCCGCACGCCGAGATCCTCGAGTACATCAAGAAGGACCTGGCGAAGAAGGAAGGCCTCAACCTCGAGGTCAAGGAGTTCACGGACTACGTCCAGCCGAACAACGCCACCGAGGACGGCTCCGTAGACGCCAACTACTTCCAGACCCAGCCGTACCTGGAGGACTTCAACAAGAAGAACGGCACGCACCTCGCGTCCGTCGCCACCGTCCACCTCGAGCCGCTCGGCCTCTACTCCGAGAAGGCCAAGAAGGCCGACGACCTGAAGAAGGGCGCCACCGTCGCCCTTCCGAACGACGCCGACAACGAGAGCCGCGCGCTCCGCTTCCTCGCCGCCAACGACCTCATCACCCTGAAGAAGGGCTCCGAGGCCACCGCGACCCCGCAGGACATCGCGAAGAACCCGAAGGGCCTGGAGTTCAAGGAGGTCGAGGCGGCCCAGACCGCGCGCTCCCTGAAGGACGTCGACGCCGCGGTCGTCAACGGCAACTACGCCATCGGCGCCGGCCTCAAGCCCGCCAAGGACGCGCTGTTCCTGGAGTCCACCGAGAAGAACGAGTACAACAACGTCCTCGCCGTGAAGGAAGGCAATGAGGACGACCCGCGCGTGAAGAAGCTCGCCAAGCTGCTCACGTCGCCCGAGGTGAAGAAGTTCATCGAGGACAAGTACGCCGGCTCCGTCCTCCCCTCCTTCTGAGCCACGGCTCAAGGGCTCAGAGATTCCGAGGTCTGAGAATCCGATGCGTACGTACACCGTGCCCGCCGTCGCCGTGGCCCTCGCGCTCGGCCTGACGGCCTGCGGTGCCGGTGGCTCGGGCTCCGGCGCCGACGACAAGAGCGGTCCGCTCCTCGTCGGCGCCACCCCGACCCCGGCCGGCGAAGTCCTCACGTATGTGAAGGACAACCTGGCGGAGAAGGCCGGACTCGACCTGGAGATCAAGGAGTTCACGGACTACGTCCTGCCGAACACCGCCCTCCAGGACGGCACCCTCGGCGCCAACCTGTACCAGCACAAGCCCTACCTGGAGGACTTCAACGAGTCCAAGGGCACCACCCTGAGCGCGGTCACCGAGGTGTACCTGCCGCCCATGGGTGTCTACTCCGAGAAGGTCGAGGACGTCCGCGAGCTCCGTGGCGGTGCGACCGTGGCCCTGCCCAACGACACCACCAACGAGGGCCGGGCACTCGAACTCCTCGCCTCCCAGGGCCTGATCGAGCTCAAGAAGGACGCGGGCGCCGAAGCGAGTCCCGAGGACATCGCGAAGAACCCGAAGCGGCTCACGTTCAAGGAGATCGAACCGGCGCAACTGCCGCGCTCCCTGGGCGACGTCGACGCGGCGGTCATCAACAACAACTACGCGCTCGACGCCGGGCTCAGCCCGAAGAAGGACGCCGTCCTCCTGGAGTCCGCAGAGGACAACCCGTACAACAACGTCCTCGCCGTCAAGAAGGGCGACGAGGACGATCCCAGGGTCAAGAAGCTTGCCGAGCTGCTCACTTCGCCCGAGGTGAAGAAGTTCATCGAGGACAAGTACCAGGGCTCGGTCCTGCCGGTCACCGGGAACTGACTCACCCTCACGTACCACGGGGCCCGCACCTGCCAAGGTGCGGGCCCCGTGGTGCAGTTCGCCCGTCGCATGCTGCATGCTGGGCACTTCGGCAGCAAGGATCGGCAGCAGACCAGCAGTGGTTCGGCGGCAGACCAGTAGTGACGGAGCGGCGCGATGACGACGGCCAACTCGATGTTCCCGGACATCTCCATCAGCACGGAGCGCCTCGTGCTGCGCCCGTTCGAGGAAGCGGACGTCATGGCCCTCGTCGAGATGATGAACGACGAGCACGTCATCTCCTGGACCACCGCCCCCCAGCCGTACGCCGAGGCCGACGCCCGCGCCTGGGTCACCCGGCTCGCCCCCGCCGAGCGCACCTCGGGCCGCGGCATCGTCTTCGCCGTCACCGAGTTCCTCACCCAGCGCCTCGTCGGCATCGTGCACCTGCGGCACACCGACTGGCGGGTCCGCGCCACCGAGATCATGTACGTCATCGCCCCCTGGGCCCGCGGTGAGGGGTACGCCTCCGAGGCCGCGCTCGCCGTCACCCAGTGGATCTTCCGCGACCAGCGCTTCGAACGCCTGGAACTGCGCACCGCCGCCGACAACGTCGCAGCCCAGCAGGTCGCCCAGAAGATCGGCTGCATCAGCGAGGGCATCCTGCGCGGCGCCTGCATAGCGCGTACGCGGGACGAGCGCGGCGGATGGAGCGAGGGCCGCACCGACCTCATCGTGTGGAGCCTGCTGCCCGAGGACCTCGACGGCGTCGCCGACCAGCTCGCGGAGGCCTCCGGCTACACGGCCTTCTCCGAGTGGAGCTGACCCGGCGGCCCTGCCCGGCGAGCACGGCTCCGGTGCCCGCCCGAACACCGATCCGTACCCCCACGGCTCCACCAGGTACGCTCACGATGCCCGCCCGATTCCTTCACTACCGGCGGCCGCCCTTCACTGACGACCTGCACGAACCCCCAGGAGACTGACGACGATGGCCGACCGGGTCACGGTGATCGGCTGGGACGGTTCCCCGCTGACAGACGCGGCCCGCTCCGCACTCGCCGCCGCCACGCTGGTCGCGGGCGCCGCCCACCACCTGGCGCTGCCCGAGGTCCCCGCGGGCGCCGAACGCATCCGGCTCGGCAGCGTCTCGCTCGCCGCCCGCCGCATCGCCGGACACCGCGGCACCGCCGTTGTACTCGCCGACGGAGACCCCGGCTTCTTCGGCGTCGTACGCACCCTGCGCGCCCCGGAACACGGCCTCGAGGTCGAGGTCGTGCCCGCCGTCTCCTCCGTCGCCCAGGCCTTCGCCCGCGCCGGGATGCCCTGGGACGACGCCCAGGTCGTGGTCGCCCACAGCCGCACCCTGCGCCGCGCCGTGAACGTCTGCCGCGCCCACACCAAGGTCGCCGTGCTCACCTCGCCGGGCGCGGGCCCCGCCGAACTCGCGCTGCTCCTGGCGGGCGTGCACCGCACCTTCGTCATCTGCGAGGAACTCGGCACCGACCGCGAGCGCGTCACCGTCCTCACCTCCGACAAGGCCGCCGACCACGCCTGGCGCGACCCCAACGTCGTCATCGTGATCGGCGGACCCGCGGCCCGCGACACCGGCTGGATCGCCGGCCGCGACCCCGCCGCCCGGCCGCGCGGCTGGGCCCTGCCCGCCTCCGCGTACGGCCGTGAACCCTTCACCGAGGCCGAGAACGACCGGCTGCGCGCCGCCCAACTCGCCCGCCTGGGACCGCGCGTGGGGGACCTCGTCTGGGACATCGGCTGCGGCAGCGGCGCCCTCGCCGTCGAGGCGGCCCGCTTCGGCGCCGCCGTCATCGCCGTCGACCAGGACATCGCCGCCTGCGCCCGCACCGACGAGGCCGCCCGCCGCTTCGGCGCCGAACTCCAGATCCTGCGCGGCACCGCCCCGCACGTACTCGAGGACCTGCCCGAACCCGATGTCGTACGCGTCGGGGGCGGCGGAGCGGCCGTCGTCTCGGCAGTCGCGGACCGCAGGCCGGAACGGATCGTGACCCACGCGTCCACCCGCGACGAGGCCGAACTCATCGGCCGCGACCTCACCGAGCACGGCTACGCGGTCGAGTGCGCCCTCCTCCAGACCGTCGAACTCGATACGCGCGCCTGGACGGAACGCGAACGCGCGGTCGCCTTCCTGATCTGCGGCGAACTGGAAGGACGCGGCGAGTCGTCCCGATGACGACGGGTACCAGGTGGTATCTCGCCCCGTGACCCTGCGGCGCCCCCGCGCGCGGTAGGCTGGCCGATCGTTGTACTGCTCCGGGACGTTCGTCGGTTCGTACGTCAATGTCCGGTGGACGTGCCCGGTTTGGGGTGTGTGCGGTACGGCGGGGATCGGAGGACGCGCGACGTGGCGCAGTCCACAGCGGGCCGTGGCGGATCCAGGCGACACGGCGGTGGTCCGGCCGCGAGAATGCCACTGGCGTCATGACGCCAGGGTGGGTACGCGGCCGTTCCGTGCCGCGCGGCGCGCACGCTCGTTCTTGTCCATGGGCGGTTGCTGCCGCCACGGGCGAGCCGGCCGAAGGAGAAATACCGATGGGCGAGGGGTACGCATGACCGACACCGGCCAGGTTCCGGGCGAGGAACTGCCGGCGAACGCAGGCGTGGTGGACCAGCCGGGCGTTCCCGCTCCCGGCGCGTACACCTACCTCGACCCCGCCGTCGCCTCAGCGTCCGAAGAGGACGACCTGCTGTTCATGCCGGGCCCCCAGGGCGCCTGGATCGAGGGCCAGCCGACCCCGGCCCACGCACAGCCCGTCGCCGGGTACGAACAGGCCGCGGTACCCGCCGAGTCGGTGGCGTACGAGCAGGCCCCGCAGAACGGGTACGCACCGGTCGGCGTCGAAGAGGTACCCGCCGACCCGCGGCAGGCTCCGCAGTACGAGTCCGTCCAGCACCAGGCCGTCCAGCACCAGGCCGTCCAGCACCAGGCCGTCCAGCACCAGGCCGTGCCGCATGAGCCCGGACCGCACGAGGCCGCGGGCCGGGACAGCGGTTCCGTGGACCTCGGTGAGGTCCGGCTGCCGGGCGCCGCGGCCACGCCGCACGCCGGCTCCGGTCAGTACGCGGTCGATGACCGGTCCAACGGGGCCGGGCGCCGCCCGCTGCACATGGGCCCGCCCTCCTCGGGTACGGGCGCGAGCCCGGTCAGGTCCCTCGCCGACCGCGGCCCGGCGCCGGAGAACGGCCCGGCGACGGTGGGTCCTGAGTACCTGGACGTGCCGCGCGCCGACCACGGCGTACCGCAGGGCCAGCAGCTCGGCGAGATCCCGCTCCAGGGCGCCGTGCCGTGGACCCCGGAACCGCAGCCGGGCCAGGGCGGCCCGCAGCCCGCCGTCACGGAAGCCGTTGCAGAAACGGTCGTCCCGGACGCCCCACAGACCCCGCAGGCCCCGCAGGTTCCGGAGGCCGTCCAGCAGCCTCCGCAGGAGCCCGTACCGGCGCAGGCCGAGGCGTACGCGGTGCCGGTCGCGCTGCCCGTCGAGGCTGAGGTCGAGGCCGCGCAGCCCCAGCAGCAGCCGCAGCCCGTCGAGGCTGTGGTGGCCGAGCAGCCCGTGGGTCAGTTCGTCCCGGTGGAGGGCCAGATTCCGTCCACCCCGCACCTGGCCCCGACCCCGCCGCAGCCGCTGCGCATCCCGCAGGAGCATATGGAGGCCCCGGCTCCCGCCCAGGCCCCGGCTCCGGCCGCGGAGGCGCCCGAGCCCGAGCAGCAGCCCGAGGCGGAGCAGCCGGTGGAGCTGCCCGTGGCGGAGCAACAGCCGGTGGAGCAGCCCGAGTCCGGACAGCCCGAGCAGGCCGCTCCCGCCGAACTCCCGGCAGAGCTCCCCGCGGAGCCCGTTGTCGATACGGCTCCGGAGCCGGACGCGAGCGAGACCGTGGCCGCGGCCGTGGAACCCGAGGCGCAGGCCGAACCCGCGGTAGCGGAAGCCGAAGTGGAGACGGAAGCGGTCGTAGTGGAAGCGGAAGCGGAAGCGGTGGAGGCTGTCGAGGTGCCCGAGCCCGAGGCCCCCGCAACTGCCGTCGCCCCGGAAGCACCCGTGACCGCCGACGCCTCGGACGCCCCCGACGCCCCCGAAGCCCTCGTGGTCGAGCCCGCCGCTCCGGCCGACGCCGACGCCGACGAGGCCGCCGTCACCGTTCCCGCTCCCCGCGAGGGTGAGCCCGAAGGGCCGGTCGCCGCCGCCGAGATCCCCCAGCAAGTGCCCGAAGCGGAAGCCGAGAACGAGATCAACACCGAGCCCGCCACCGCGCCCGAGGCACCCGCGCAGGGCGCCGAGCCCGAGG
>NZ_JAAAHS010000230.1 GCF_009908195.1 Streptomyces boluensis
CAGCGGCCCCCGGCTGCGACCGAAGCGGAACGTGGCCGAGGCGTACGCCGACCCCGAGTCGCTGACCCGGCGGGCCTTCGGCGCCCTCGCGGCCGTCGACGAGAACGCCCCCGAGTACCGCGCCGCCGAGCTGCCCGCCTCCAACGGCATCGCCACGGCCCGCTCCCTGGCCCGGCTCTACGCCGCCCTGATCGGTGAAGTCGACGGCCGGGCACGGCTGTTCGCGCCCGCCACGGTCGCCCTCGCGCGGACCGAGGAGTCGGCGGGCCCGGACCGGGTGCTCGTCGTGAACACCCGCTTCGGGCCGGGCTACATGCTGCACGGCCCCTCGTCCCCGCTGCTCGCCACGGGCTCCTTCGGGCACCCGGGGCGCGGCGGCCCGCTGGCCTTCGCCGACCCCGAGTCCGGCATCGGCTTCGGGTACGTGACCAACGGCCTGCAGAGCAACGTCACGGCGGACCCGCGCGCCCAGTCGCTGGTACGGGCCGTGCGGGCGTCCTTGGCGTGACGGTCCGCGCGTCCCTGGTGTGACGTTCAGCCGGTGTGCAGCATCAGGCCGATGCCGACCACCATCAGGCCCGCCGCCGCGATCCGCGGTACCCCGAAGCGCTCCTTGAAGAACACCGCGCCGATCGCCGCCCCCACGATGATCGACGACTCCCGCAGCGCCGCGATCGGGGCGAGCGCCGCCCGGGTCTGGGCCCAAAGCACGAGCCCGTACGCCGCCACCGAGAGGCCCGCCCCGACCAGGCCGCGGATCGCGTACGGGCGCAGCAGGGACGGCAGTTCGGAGCGGTGCCGGTAGAGCGCGTACGCGGGGATCGCCAGGCCCTCCAGGATCATCAGCCAGGCGATGTAGCCGAGCGGGGTGCCCGAGGCGCGTACGCCCACGCCGTCGACGACCGTGTACGCGGCGATGGACAGGCCGGTCGCGAGCGCCGCGACGATCGCCGGCCAGTGCGGGCGGGCCCCGGAGCCGCGGATGCCCCACACGGCGAGACCGACGAGTCCCGCACAGGCCACGGCCACACCGGTCAGCTGCCAGCCGTCGATGCGCTCCCCGACGAAGACGGCGGCCGCGACGGTCACGACGAGCGGCGCCGTACCGCGGGCGATCGGATACATCTGGCCGAAGTCGCCGAGGCTGAACGACCGCATCAGCAGGGCCTGGTAGCCCACGTGCAGCACCGCCGAGGCGATCAGCGCGGGCCAGGCGCCCGCCGCCGGGAGCGGGGCGAAGCAGGCGAGGGCGGCGCCGATCAGGGCGCCGCCCCCGGATATCAGGGTGAACGCGAGCAACTGGTCCTTGATGCGGTGCGCCAGCGCGTTCCAGCTGGCGTGCGTGACGGCGGCCAGGACCACGGCCGCCGCGACCAGGGGCGTCACGCGGACCGCTCGGCGGAGCGGGGGTGGGCTGTGTTCATGCCCCGCACGCTAGCTGTACGTGTACGGGGCATGCGACCAGGTATCGGCCCTTGGCCGGGACGCGTAAGCCCTACGCCCCGCCCTTCAGCACCGCCGCCACCAGCGGACCGGACGACGAGCCGCCGCGGCCGCCCTCCAGCATGACCGCCGCCGCGGCGAGATCTCCGCGCCAGGCGGTGAACCAGCCGTTGGGCTTCTTCTGGCCGTCGACCTCGGCCGAGCCGGTCTTGCCGCCGATGTCGGGGCCGAGGCCCGCCATCGCCTCGGCGGCCGAGCCGGACGTGGCCGTGTAGGTGAGGAGTTCCTTCAACTGGGCCTGCGCGGACGGGTCCAGGGTGCGCGGCGCGGTGGCGAGGGTGCGGTCGTCCACGTCGGGGGAGACGAGGTACGGCTGCCGGAACGTGCCGGTCTTGGCGGTCGCGATGACCGAGGCGACGTTCAGCGGGCTCATCCGTACACCGCCCTGCCCGATCAGCGAGGCGGCCATCTGTGCGTCGGCCTGGACCGGGACGGCGCCGTCGAAGGTGGAGACGCCGCTGGTCCAGTTGCCACGGCCGAGGCCGAAGACCTGCTGGGCCTGCTTGGTCAGGTCGTCGTTCTTCAGCTTCTCCGCCTGCGAGATGAAGGCCGTGTTGCAGGACGCCGCGAAGCTGGAGCGGAACGTGCCGTTCTTGATCTCGAACTTCTCGACGTTCTGGAACTTCCAGCCGCCGTACTCCTGGTACTTGGGGCATGGGTGCGGCTTGTCGATGCCCGCGAGGCCCTTCTCCAGGAGCATCGACGCGGTCACGATCTTCATCGTGGAACCGGGCGCGAGCGAGCCCTGCAGCGCGATGTTCATGCCGGACGCGTTGGAGTTCGCGGCCGCGAGCACCTCGCCGGTGGACGGCTTCAGGAGGACCACGGACGCCCGCTGCCGCTTCGCCACCTGGGCCTCGGCGTTGGCCTGCGCGGTGGCGCTGAGGGTGGTCTCGACCGTGCCGGGCGTGCCCTTGGCGAGCGTGAGCAGCGTCTTGTCGGGCAGCGCCTTGCCGTCGCCGCCGTCCTGCTTCTCGGTGGCCGATCCCTTGCGCACGATGCGGAGTTCGACGCCCGGCTTGCCGCCGGACGTGGCGCCGTACTTCTCGCGCAGCGAGTCGAGCACCGTGCCGAGCGAGGGGTACTTCGCGACGGTCAGCTCCGTGCCGTCCCGGTCCACGGCCTTGATCGGCGGCTTCCCGGACTCGTCGGCGCGCAGCGAGTCGCCCTCGCGCAGCTCCGGGTGGACCACCGACGGCTGCCAGCGCACGACCGGCTTGCCGCTCTCCTTGTCGCGTACGACGGTGAGTTCGGACTTGTACGCGAAGGGCTTGCTCGTTCCCTCGTACGAGGCCACGGCCGCCACCGAGAACGGCACCGTCGCGCCCTTCGCGGTGCCCGGCTCCAGCTTCACGTCGGTGAGGTGGGCGTCCTTGCGGAATCCGGTCAGGGCGGTCTTCGCGGCCGTCGCGTCATCGGTGCGCTTCGCCGCTCCGGCCGCGTCGCCCTTCGCCCACGCGGCGAGGAACTCGCCGGTGGTGGTGCGGACTTCGGCCGCGCTCGGCGGGCCCTGCTCGACCTCGGGGCGGTCACCGGCGGCCTGCTGCTCGACCGCCTGCCCGCCGCTCTTGTCCTCGCTGCCGGTCAGGGCGTACGCGGTGAACCCCGCGCCCGCCGCGACCACGGCGACGGCGCCGCCGATCAGGGCGATCCTGACTTCCTTGCGCATCCCCTTCGCGGAGCTCACCGCTCCGGCGCCCGCCCCGTCCTGGGGTTCCATGGGCTCTCTCATGACCACAGCTTGTTCCTCCGCAGATGCCCCGTGCGCTCAGACCTGACCGGCCGAATGGGCACCCTATAGGTGTCAGATGACGTGTCGTACCGGCCGGGTGCCCGAGGGGCATGTACCGGCCCGCTCCCCCTACTTGACGGTCGCGGCGACCGACGCAGTCGAGCGGAGCGTACGCGGCACACATGAAGGAACAGCCCGCCGTTATACGAACGGGACCAACGGGACGCCGCTGCCTAGACCCATGTGTCGAACCACATCCGGGCCCGCCACGAATCCACCGGAATCGGGGTGCCCGTGTAAATGGGCCAGAAATAGATGAAGTTCCAGACGATCAGCAGGACCAGGACGCCCGCCGTCACCGCGCCGCCGATGCGGCGGCGCTCCGTGGAGCCCGGGGGCCCGAGAATCGCGCCGACCATCATGGCCACGGCCAGGCACAGGAACGGCACGAAGACCACGGCGTAGAAGTAGAAGATCGTGCGCTGCTGGTACATGAACCACGGCAGGTACCCGGCCGCGATACCGCACAGGATCGCGCCCGCCCGCCAGTCCCGGCGCAGCGCCCAGCGCCACAGCGCGTACGCCACCGCGAAGCACGCCGCCCACCACAGCAGCGGGGTGCCCAGGGCGAGGACCTCCGCCGCGCACTTGTCGCCCGCGTCGACGGGGCAGCCGTCCTTCCCGGGCGCGGGCGACTCGTAGTAGTAGGAGACGGGGCGGCCGAGGACCAGCCAGCTCCACGGGTTGGAGTCGTAGGTGTGGCCGGAGGTCAGGCCGATGTGGAACTGGTAGACCTCGTACTCGTAGTGCCAAAGGGAGCGCAGCCAGTCCGGCAGGAACGACCAGGCGCTGTCCTTGCCCTCGGTGTTCGCCCAGTTCCGGAAGTAGCCGTTGTCGCTGGCGATCCAGCCCGCCCAGGACGCCACGTACGTACCGATCGCCACCGGCACCGTCGAGACGAACGCCGGGAACACGTCCCGCTTCAGGACCGACAGATACGGGCGGCCCGCGCCCGCGACGCGGCGGGCGCCGACGTCCCACAGGACCGACATCAGGGCGAACGCGGCCAGGATGTACAGGCCGTTCCACTTCGTGGCGAAGGCCAGGCCGAGGCAGACCCCGGCGGCGATCCGCCACGGCCGCCAGCCGAGGCGGGCGGTCTCGGCGACCTCCGCGTCCGGCCGTACGAGCCCGTCGTCCACCGGAAGCATCGCGAGCAGCCGCGCCCGTGACCAGTCCCGGTCCACCACCAGGCAGCCGAACGCGGCGAGCACGAAGAACATCAGGACCAGGTCGAGCAGCGCGGTCCTGCTCATCACAAAGTGCAGGCCGTCCACCGCGAGCAGCCCGCCCGCCAGGCAGCCGAGGAACGTGGAGCGGAACAGGCGCCGCCCGATCCGGCAGAGCAGCAGCACCGACAGCGTGCCGAGCAGCGCGGTCATGAACCGCCAGCCGAACGGGGTGAAGCCGTGCATCCACTCGCCGAGCGCGATGACCCACTTGCCGATCGGCGGATGCACCACGTACGCGGCGTCGGTGCCGAGCGGCACGTCCGAGCCGAGCCGGATGACCTCGTCGTTGTAGTCCTTGGGCCAGTTCACCTCGTAGCCGCGGTGCAGCAGCGCCCAGGCGTCCTTGGCGTAGTACGTCTCGTCGAATATCACCTTGTCCGGGCGCCCCAGGTTCCAGAACCGCAGGGCCCCGGCGACGAGCGCGACGAGTAGCGGGCCGGCCCAGGCGAGCAGCCGGTTCAGCGGCGCCACCCGGTGCGCGGGCACCCGCAGCGCGTCCCACACCCGCGGGCCGGGTCCGGTGTAGGGCGGGACCAGGCGTTCCTCGACCCCGGTCCTGGGCGGGGCGGAGTAGCCGAATCGGCGCAGCCGCCGCTGCCAGGCCGGCTGCGGCCGCTCGGCCGCCTCGGTGGCCGGGCCCTGCTCCGCGTCGGGTTCCGCGTCGGTGGAGTCCGTGGTGGACGCTGCACTGGTCACCGCGCCATCGTAGGGAACGCCGCTGTGCGCGGGCCGGGGTACTCGCCTCCCGGGCGGGGCCGTCCCTTTTTCCCTGCGAGGATGGGCGCGTGACAGCAGGAACTCTCGTACTCGCAGGCACCCCCATCGGCGACACCTCCGACGCCCCGCCCCGGCTCGCCACCGAGCTGGAGTCGGCGGACATCGTGGCCGCCGAGGACACCCGCCGGCTCCGCCGCCTCACCCAGGCGCTCGGTGTGCAGCCGGCCGGCCGGGTCGTCTCGTACTTCGAGGGCAACGAGGCGGCGCGTACGCCCGAGCTGGTCGAGGCGCTCGCGGGCGGGGCGCGGGTGCTGCTCGTCACCGACGCGGGCATGCCGTCCGTGTCCGACCCCGGGTACCGGCTCGTCGCGGCCGCCGTCGAGCGGGACATCAAGGTCACCGCCGTGCCGGGGCCGTCCGCCGTGCTCACCGCGCTCGCGCTGTCCGGGCTCCCGGTGGACCGTTTCTGCTTCGAGGGCTTCCTGCCCCGCAAGGCGGGCGAGCGCCGCACGCGTCTCACCGAGGTCGCCGACGAGCGCCGCACCCTCGTCTACTTCGAGGCCCCGCACCGCCTCGACGACACCCTCGCCGCGATGGCCGAGGCCTTCGGCGCCGAGCGCCGCGCGGCCGTCTGCCGCGAGCTGACCAAGACGTACGAGGAAGTGAAGCGCGGCCCGCTCGGCGAGCTCGCCGCCTGGGCCGCCGAAGGGGTACGCGGCGAGATCACCGTCGTCGTCGAGGGCGCCCCGGAGTCCACCGAGGAGCTCGACGCGGACGAGCTGGTACGCAGGGTGCAGGTGCGGGAGGAGGCGGGGGAGCGGCGCAAGGACGCCATCGCCGCGGTGGCGGCCAACGCGGGGCTACCCAAGCGCGAGGTCTTCGATGCGGTGGTCGCGGCAAAGAATGCGGCTCGCAGCGCGCCACAGGACGGCAAAGGACTATCGTGAAAGGCAAAGCCCAGGCCGCGCACCAGGCGGTTTTTCCTTGGAGAAGGCCAAGAACGCTCCAATATCTCGACAGGCCTGATGCGCTCCCACCGCGAGCGGGCGTCCACTGGATGTGAAGGGACGCAAGCCCGGTCCCGGTACGTGCTTGTCCAGCGGACAAGAGGAGCTGGCATGAGTGAGACCACCGGCCGCATCGCCACGGGTATGCCGCACGAGGCCATAGCCACTGTTCAGGAGTCGTACGCCTTCGCCTGCATGCGCTGCGGGCACGGCTGGGAGCAGTCGTACGACATCGAGCACTTCGTCGACGGCTCAGGCGCCGAATTCGTGATGTACGTGGTCGACGGCCATCGGGTGCCGTCCCCGCTGACCCGGCCGACCTGCACGAACTGCGGCGGCCACGTCGTACGGATCATGCGGGCCGGGCAGGTGTCCTCCGTCCAGAAGATCCCCTACGGGCAGCCCTTCGAGTACGGCGGTCAGTCCGCGGCAGTAGCCGAGGAGGACGTGGCGCCCGAGTCGTCCGGTGCGGACATCGCTCCCAAGTCGGAGCACCACTGGCACCTCTCCGATCTGCTGCACCCCTTCCGGCACCACCACGAGAAGAAGCAGCTGTAGGCAGGTTCGTAGGATCGGGTGCATGAGCCCGAAGGACGCCAAAGACGCACCGCCGCCGCTGCCGGAACCCCTGCGGGTTCCGGTCGCGGATTCGCACACCCACCTCGACATGCAGTCGGCCACGGTCGCCGAGAGCCTCGCCGACGCCGCGGCGGTCGGCGTGACGACCGTGGTCCAGGTCGGCTGCGACCTCGCGGGCTCCCGCTGGGCCGCCGAGACAGCGGCCGCGTACGAGGCGGTGCACGCCACGGTCGCCCTGCACCCCAACGAGGCGCCGCGGATCGTCCTCGGTGACCCCGACGGCTGGTCCCGGCAGGGGGCACGGCAGCCCGGCGGTGACGCCGCGCTCGACGAGGCGCTCGCCGAGATCGACAGGCTCGCCGCGCTGCCCCAGGTCAAGGGCGTCGGCGAGACCGGGCTCGACCACTTCCGTACCGGGCCCGAGGGCAAGGACGCGCAGGAGCGGTCGTTCCGCGCGCACATCGAGATGGCGAAGCGGCACGGCAAGGCCCTCGTCATCCACGACCGCGAGGCGCACGCCGACGTGCTGCGGGTCCTGAAGGAGGAGGGCGCCCCCGAGCGCACCGTCTTCCACTGCTACTCCGGCGACGCGGCGATGGCCCGGATCTGCGCCGAGCAGGGGTGGTTCATGTCCTTCGCCGGCAACGTCACCTTCAAGAACGCCCAACCGCTGCGGGACGCCCTCGAGGTCGCGCCCGTGGAACTCGTCCTGGTCGAGACCGACGCCCCGTTCCTGACCCCCGCGCCCTACCGCGGTCGGCCTAACGCGCCCTATCTCATTCCGGTCACGCTACGGGCGATGGCCAAGGTGAAGGGCCTCGACGAGGACGCGCTGGCGGAGGCGGTACGTGACAACACGGCGCGCGCATTTGATTACTGACCGATAACGCGCGAGGCCCGACAGCTCGGGGCAGGGCCGCGACGCACGGTGACATCGCGACACCGGGTGACCGTACGGCTTTGGAGAGTGACGAACGCTCCGCTAGGTTCTGCTCGCCCGAAGTTGGACCGTCCCTGGAGCGCTTGGTCGTGAACGTTGATTGGCGAGGGTCGACCGTTGATTGGCGCGACTCGACCGTCGCACCGCCACGGGGCTCCGCCCCGGACCCTGCTCCTCAAACGCCGGAGGGGCTGGATTTGCCGGTCCCGACGAATCTGCCGGCGCCGCCGAATTTGCCGGCCGCGCCGACGGGCAACCGGGCCGCAGCGCGACGGGCCGCGCGGCGTAAGCAGGTCGCCGAACGGCCCGAAGCGCTGCGTCGCCTGCTGCCGCAGGCCCTCGTCGTCGCGTTTCTCGCCGGGGGTACCACCGCGTTCCTCGCCGAGGACAAGGCCGTCCGGCTCTCCGTCGACGGCAAGCCCCGCACCCTGCACACCTTCGCGGACGACGTCGGCGACCTCATCGCCGACGAGGGCCTCGCCGTGGGCGCCCACGATGTCGTCGCGCCCGCACCCGGCACCCCGCTCGCCAACGGCGACGAGGTCGTCGTGCGCTACGGCCGGCTCGTCCACCTGACCCTCGACGGGGAGCGCCGCCAGGTGTGGACCACGGCGCACACCGTCGACGGCGCGCTGCACCAGCTCGGGGTGCGCGCGGAGGGCGCGCACCTGTCCGCCTCCCGCTCCCGGCGGATCGACCGGGACGGGTTCGCCATCGACGTACGCACCGAACGCACCGTGACCGTCATGGCCGACGGCCGCGAGCGCACCGTCCGCACCAACGCGGCGACCGTCCGCGAAGCCGTCGCCGCGGCCGGGGTGGCGCTGCGCGGCCAGGACACCACCTCCGTACCGCCGGACTCCTTCCCGCGCGACGGCCAGACCGTCACCGTCATGCGGATCACCGGCACCAGGGAAGTGCGCGAGGA
The DNA here is from genome assembly GCF_009908195.1 of Streptomyces boluensis. Taxonomy (GTDB): domain Bacteria; phylum Actinomycetota; class Actinomycetes; order Streptomycetales; family Streptomycetaceae; genus Streptomyces; species Streptomyces boluensis. The sequence goes on from NZ_JAAAHS010000230.1 coordinate 8,699, forward strand.
ACCCATCCCGTTCGAGGTGCGGCGCACCGAGGACGCCACGCTCTACCACGGCACCGAGGTCGTCGAACGGGCCGGACGGCAGGGCTCGCGCCGCGTCATGTACGCCCTGCGCACCGTCAACGGGGTCCGGCAGAGGCCCCGCATGCTCGGCTCCGAAGTGGTGCGGGCCCCGCAGGAGCAGCTCGTCAAGGTCGGCACCCGGCCGCTGCCGACCACCGTGCAGGGCGCCGACCACCTCAACTGGAACGGGCTCGCGCAGTGCGAGTCCGGCGGCCGCCCCGACGCCGTCGACCCCTCCGGCACGTACGGCGGGCTCTACCAGTTCGACACCGGCACCTGGCAGGCGCTCGGCGGCACCGGCCGTCCCCAGGACGCACCGGCCGAGGAACAGACGTTCCGGGCGAAGCGGCTGTACGTGCAGCGGGGGGCGAGCCCTTGGCCGCATTGCGGCGGGCGGTTGTAGGTCACCGAGCCGAGAGCACCGGTCAAGGCGTCCAAAAGCGCCGCTTACCCTTGACCCGTGAGCAACAGCGCGAGCCCCGACGCCCTCCTCGGTCCGGCCGACATCCGCGAACTGGCCGCTGCCCTGGGCGTACGCCCCACCAAGCAGCGCGGCCAGAACTTCGTCATCGACGCCAACACCGTCCGCCGGATCGTCCGTACCGCCGAAGTGCGGGCCGACGACGTGGTCGTGGAGGTCGGGCCCGGACTCGGCTCGCTGACCCTCGCGCTCCTGGAGACCGCTGACCGGGTCACCGCCGTCGAGATCGACGATGTGCTCGCCGCCGCGCTGCCCGCCACCGTCGAGGCCCGGCTGCCGCAGCGCGCCGACCGCTTCGCGCTCGTGCACTCCGACGCGATGCTCGTGGACACGCTGCCGGGCCCCGCGCCCACCGCGCTCGTCGCGAACCTGCCGTACAACGTCGCGGTGCCCGTGCTGCTGCACATGCTCGCCACCTTCCCGACCATCGACCGCACCCTCGTGATGGTGCAGGCCGAGGTCGCCGACCGGCTCGCGGCCGCGCCCGGCTCGAAGGTGTACGGAGTGCCGTCCGTGAAGGCCAACTGGTACGCGCGGGTCAAGCGCGCCGGTTCCATCGGCCGTAACGTCTTCTGGCCCGCGCCGAACGTCGACAGCGGACTGGTCTCCCTGGTCCGGCGCACCGAACCGGTCGACACCACCGCCACCCGCGAGCAGGTCTTCGCCTGTGTGGACGCCGCGTTCGCGCAGCGCCGCAAGACGCTGCGGGCCGCGCTGTCCGGCTGGGCCGGTTCGGCGCCCGCCGCCGAGGCCGCCCTCGTCGCGGCCGGTGTCTCGCCGCAGGCGCGCGGCGAGTCCCTCACCGTCGAGCAGTTCGCGAAGATCGCCGAGAACCGGGAAGTGGCGTAAGTGAGTGTGACGGTCCGCGTACCCGCCAAGGTCAACGTCCAGCTCGCCGTCGGCGGCGCCCGCCCCGACGGCTTCCACGACCTGGCCAACGTCTTCCTCGCGGTCGGCCTGTACGACGAGGTCACCGCGGCGCCCGCCGACGGGCTCACGGTGACCTGCGCGGGCCCCGACGCCCACCAGGTCCCGCTCGACCACAGCAACCTCGCGGCCCGCGCGGCCCTCGCCCTCGCCGAACGCCACGGCCGCACTGCCGACGTACATCTGCACATCGCCAAGGACATCCCGGTCGCGGGCGGCATGGCCGGCGGTAGCGCGGACGCGGCGGGTGCGCTGCTCGCCTGCGACGCGCTCTGGGGCACCGGTGCCAGCCGCGCCGAACTCCTCGACATCTGCGCCGAGTTGGGCAGCGACGTGCCGTTCAGCCTGGTCGGCGGCGCGGCCCTCGGTACCGGGCGCGGTGAACTCCTCACCCCGCTCGAGGTGGGCGGCGCGTTCCACTGGGTGTTCGCCCTCGCCGACGGCGGCCTCTCCACGCCCGCCGTGTACCGCGAGTTCGACCGCCTCTGGGAGGGCCGCGACGTGCCGGTGCCCGAGGCGTCGCCCGCGCTCGTCGACGCGCTGCGCACCGGCGACGCGGCCGCCCTCGCGGCCACCGTCACCAACGACCTGCAGCCCGCGGCGCTTTCGCTGTTCCCCTCGCTGCGCGCGACCCTCGCCGCGGGCGAGGCGGGCGGCGCCCTCGCCGCCCTGGTCTCCGGCTCGGGCCCGACCACCGCGTTCCTCGCGAAGGACGCCGAGTCCGCGCACTCGCTCGCCGACGCGCTGCGCGCCTCCGGCACCTGCCGCGCGGCCCGCGTCGCCGCGTCCCCGGCGCCGGGCGCCACGCTGCTCTGAGCTCCACCGGGCGTACGTACTCAGGCCGGGGTTTGAGTACCTGAACCCTGACGCGGCCCCGGCTCCGGCCGGGACCGTGCAGGCATGGAAACCACCGCCACGTCCGGACGCGTCCGGCAGCTCGCCGAGGCCACCCCGGCCGGCCGGGACCGCTACGTCGACCTGCTGCGCGTCGCGTCCCTCGGCACGGTCGTCCTCGGCCACTGGCTGATGGCCGCCGTCAGCACCGGCGCGGACGGAACCGGTGCGGACGGACAGGTCGAGGTCGGCAACCTGCTCGCCGTCGTCCCCGAACTCCAACTGCTCACCTGGGCCCTGCAGATCATGCCGGTGTTCTTCTTCGTCGGCGGCTTCGCGCACGCCCTGTCGTACCGCTCGCTGCGCGCCAGGACCGACTCCGGCCAGCTGTACCCGGCGTTCCTGCGCGCCCGGCTGCAGCGCCTCCTGCGCCCCACGATCGCCTTCGTGCTGCTCTGGGGCGCGGCCGCACTCGCACTCCAACTCCTCGGCGCGGGCGGGGGGTTGCTCGACGTGGCGCTGCGGCTCGTCGCCCAGCCGCTGTGGTTCATCGGGATCTACCTCGCGATGGTGGCGTTCACCCCGCCCCTGTTGAAGGCGCACGAGCGGTGGGGCTGGGGCGTGTTCGGCGCGCTCGTCGGCGCGGCCGGCACGGTGGATCTGCTGCGCTTCGCTCTCGGCGTCCCGTACGTCGAGTTCCTCAACTTCGCCTTCGTCTGGCTCGCCGTGCACCAACTCGGCTTCCTGCGCGCCGACGGCCGGCTGCGGGTGCGCGGTGTGCCCGCCGCCCTCGCCGCCTGCGGCCTCGCCGGTGCGGTGGCCCTTGTGACGTACGGCCCGTATCCGCTGTCGATGGTCGGCATGCCGGGCGAGCGCGTCTCCAACATGGCCCCGCCCACCTTCGCCCTCCTCTGCCACGGCCTGTGGCTGGTCGGCGCGGTCGAGCTGGTCCGGCGGCCGGTCACCGGGTGGCTCCAGCGGCCCCGCGTCTGGCGCGGCGTGATCGCCGCGAGCGGCATCGCCATGACGGCCTTCCTGTGGCACCTCACGGCGATGCTCGGCGTGTACGGAGCGCTGCTCGCCCTCGACGTACGGCTGCCGGCGCCTGCGAGTGGGGGGTGGTGGGCGCAGGTGCCGGTGCGTCTTGCCGCGGCGGCGCTGGTCACGGCCCTCCTCGTCGCGGCCTTCCGCCGCTTCGAACGCCCGGCCGCGGCCCCTACGGCACACACCGGCTCGGGCCCGCTGGCGGCCGTCGGCGTCACGCTCTGCCTGTTCGGCGTGCTCGGCCTGTCGATGGTCGGCTTCGGCGGGCTCCTGGAGGGGCGTACGGCGGTGCTGATCGCGGTGCCGGTCTCGGCTCCGGTGGCGGTGGGGATGGTGC
>NZ_JAAAHS010000231.1 GCF_009908195.1 Streptomyces boluensis
CACCCCTTCCTGCTCACCCACCCCTTCGCACCACGTTCCGAGAGGCCACCTGTCATGAGCGTCACCCAGCAGTACCTGCTCGACTCCTACCGCGCAGCCCAGCACGGCACCGCCCAGCCGCCCGCTCCCGGCCGGAACGACTGGCAGGCGGTGCGCGAGCTGCGCGACTTCCGCCGCTTCGACGCGGTCGTCCACGAGCGCCCGTCCCACGGCCGCCTGCGCCTCGCCCTCGCCCGGTTCATCGCCCGCTTCTCGGGTGCGGGCAGGGCGGCGCACTGACGTACGTGCCGGAACGCTTTGCACAGATCGGGCCGCACCCGGCTCGTACGGGCATCCGGAGCTCCCCAGCCTGTGGACAACCGTCGGCCTGTGGACAACCTGTTCGGCGGGCCCCGCGCGTACCGCACAGCCTGTGGACAGCTGGAGACCGCGCGACCCCCTCGCGTTAGCATGACGAGAAATCGTCCGGTACCCCGTGCGGACTGGAACGGAAGGCGCTCGTCGAGTGAACACACCGCAAGCGGACCCTAAGGACCGACCGGCCAGGCTGGCCGTCGGCGTGGTCGGAGCGGGCCGGGTCGGACCCGCGCTCGCGGCCTCGCTGCAGCTCGCCGGACACCGCCCGGTGGCCGTCTCCGGCGTCTCCGACGCCTCGGTGCGCAGGGCCACGACACTCCTCCCCGACGTGCCGATCGTGCCGCCCGCCGAGGTCCTCGCGCGCGCCGAGCTCGTCCTCCTGACGGTGCCCGACGACGCCCTGCCCGGCCTGGTCGAAGGCCTCGCGGAGACGGGCGCGTTCCGCCCCGGCCAGCTCATCGTGCACACCTCGGGGCGGTACGGCGTGGGGGTGCTCGAACCCGCCCTGCGCGCCGGCGGGCTGCCGCTCGCGCTGCACCCCGCGATGACGTTCACCGGCACCCCGGTGGACGTGCAGCGGCTCGCCGGGTGCTCGTTCGGGGTGACGGCGCCAGAGGAGCTGCGGCTCGCCGCGGAGGCCCTGGTCATCGAGATGGGCGGCGAGCCCGAGTGGATCGCGGAATCGGACCGTCCGCTCTACCACGCGGCCCTCGCCCTGGGCGCGAACCACCTGGTCACCCTGGTCGCCGAGGCCATGGAACTGCTGCACCAGGCGGGCGTATCGGCCCCTGACCGGATGCTCGGCCCGCTCCTCGGCGCGGCCCTCGACAACGCCCTGCGGTCCGGTGACGCGGCGCTCACGGGCCCGGTGGCCCGCGGTGACGCGGGCACGGTCGCGGCGCACGTGGCGGAGCTCCGCAAGCACGCCCCCGGCACCGTCGCCGGGTACCTGGCGATGGCCCGCGCCACCGCCGACCGCGCCCTGGCGCACGGCCTGCTCAAGCCGGAGCTCGCGGAGGACCTCCTCGGGGTGCTGGCGAGCGGCGCGGCCCAGCAGGGCGGCACCGGACAGCAGGGCGGCACGGAGGGGAGCGGACGATGACGCGGCCGACACGCCTGCTGCACACGGCACAGGAACTACGGGAGCTGTCCTACGACGGTCAGCGCGCCGTGGTCATGACGATGGGCGCCCTGCACGAGGGCCACGCCACCCTGGTCCGCCGCGCCCGCGAGCTGGCGGGACCGGCAGGACAGGTGGTCGTCACGGTCTTCGTGAACCCCCTCCAGTTCGGCGCCGGAGAAGACCTCGACCGCTACCCGCGCACCCTGGAAGCCGACCTGAAGGTGGCCGAACAGGCGGGCGCGGACGCGGTGTTCGCCCCCTCGGCCGACGAGGTCTACCCGGGCGGCGAACCGCAGGTGCGGATCAGCGCGGGCCCGATGGGCGAGCGCCTGGAAGGCGCCGTGCGCCCCGGCCACTTCGACGGCATGCTCACCGTCGTCGCCAAGCTGCTGCACCTCACCCGCCCCGATCTCGCGCTCTACGGCGAGAAGGACGCCCAGCAACTGGCCCTGATCCGGCGCATGGTGCGCGATCTGAACTTCCCGGTCGAGATCGTCGGCGTACCGACCGTGCGCGAGTCCGACGGCCTGGCCCTGTCCAGTCGCAACCGCTACCTCTCGGCGGCGGAGCGGCAGACCGCGCTCGCCCTGTCCACCGCGCTGTTCGCGGGCGCGGACCGGCTCACCGCCCAACAGGCCCTGCACGCGCGCGCACAGCAGGCACCCGCCTCACGCGCGCGCGTCGAGGCCCTGACCGCGCTCGGTGAGGCCCGCGCCGCCGCCGACGCGCACGCCGCGTCCCAGGCGGCGCTCGGCTGCCCGGCCGCGGTGCGCGCCGCCGCCCGCGCGGTGCTCGACGACGCGGCCCGGCTGAACCCTCCGCTCGCCCTGGACTACCTGGCGCTGCTCGACCCGAGCGACTTCACCGAACTCCCGGACGGCTTCACGGGCGACGCGGTGCTCGCGGTCGCGGCCCGCGTGGGCACGACCCGCCTGATCGACAACGTCCCGCTGACCTTCGTCCAGCCCGCCACCACGGCGCCCGACGGACCCGTAGCGCCTGACGCGTCCGCCACGTCGGGCACGTCGGGCACGCACCAGTACACCCCCGGACACACCCCCGGAGCAGCCCTATGACCGCCACCGACACCGCCACCGCACCCACCGGCATACGGCTGCACGCCCCCGCCCCCGGCTGGGCCCGCGAGGCCGACGTGATCGTGGTCGGCTCCGGCGTGGCCGGCCTTACGGCGGCGCTGCGCTGCGCGGCGAGCGGTCTGCGTACCGTCGTCGTCACCAAGGCGCGCCTGGACGACGGCTCCACGCGCTGGGCGCAGGGCGGCATCGCGGCCGCGCTCGGCGAGGGCGACACCCCTGAACAGCACCTGGACGACACCCTGGTGGCAGGCGCGGGCCTGTGTGACGAGGAGGCCGTGCGCATCCTCGTCACCGAGGGGCCGGACGCGGTCCGCCGGCTGATCGCGACGGGCGCCCACTTCGACACCGCCGACAGCGGCGAGATCGAGCTGACCCGCGAGGGCGGCCACCACCGCCGCCGCATCGCGCACGCGGGCGGCGACGCCACCGGCGCGGAGATCTCCCGGGCCCTGGTCGAGGCGGTACGCGCGCGGGGCATCGAAACCATCGAGAACGCCCTCGTACTGGACCTGTTGACGGACGCCGAGGGCCGCGCCGCGGGCGTCACCCTGCACGTCATGGGCGAGGGCCAGCACGACGGCGTGGGCGCCGTCCACGCGCGCGCGGTGGTGCTCGCCACCGGCGGCATGGGCCAGGTCTTCTCGGCGACCACCAACCCCCCGGTGTCGACCGGCGACGGTGTGGCCCTGGCCCTGCGCGCGGGCGCCGAGGTCAGCGACCTGGAGTTCGTCCAGTTCCACCCCACGGTGCTGTTCCTCGGCGCGGACGCGGAGGGCCAACAGCCCCTGGTCTCCGAGGCGGTACGGGGCGAGGGCGCCCACCTGGTGGACGCGGACGGCACGCGCTTCATGGTGGGGCAGCACGAACTGGCCGAGCTGGCGCCGCGCGACATCGTGGCCAAGGGCATCACGCGCCGCATGCTGGAGCACGGCACCGAACACATGTACCTGGACGCCCGGCACTTCGGCGCGGAGATGTGGGCGAGCCGGTTCCCGACGATCCTCGCCGCCTGCCGCACGCACGGCATCGACCCGGTCACCGAGCCCATCCCGGTCGCCCCGGCCGCGCACTACGCCTCCGGCGGCATCCGCACCGACCGGCACGGCCGCACCACGGTGCCGGGGCTCTACGCCTGCGGCGAGGTCGCCTGCACCGGCGTCCACGGCGCCAACCGGCTGGCCTCCAACTCCCTTCTGGAGGGCCTGGTCTACGCGGAGCGCATCGCCGACGACATCGCCCGCCACACCCCCGCGCGCCGCGAACCCGCCCCGGTGGCGCACCCCGAGACCCCGGCGCACCCGCTGCTGCCCGCCGAGGCCCGCCTCGCCGTCCAGCGGATCATGACCGAGGGCGCCGGAGTGCTGCGTTCCGCCGCCAGCCTCACCCGGGCCGCCGAGGCGCTCGACGCCGTCCACGCGGCCGCGCGCGAGGACCTCGACGAGCACGGCAAGACCGCCGAACCGGGCACCGACACCTGGGAGGCCAGCAACCTCCTGTGCGTCGCGCGCGTACTGGTCGCCGCCGCCCTGCGCCGCGAGGAGACCCGCGGCTGCCACTGGCGCGAGGACCACGCCGACCGCGACGACGAGCACTGGCGCCGCCACCTCGTCGTACGCCTCCGACCCGACCGCACCCTCGCGGTGCACCCCACCGAGACCGCGGACTTCCCGCCGACCCGGCCGCCCATGACCCCTCCCCAGGAGCAGTGACCGACGTGAGCACCCCCGACCTTCCCCTCGCCGCATCCGGCGGCTGCGGCGACGGCTGCGGCTGTTCGGCCGACGCCGACGAGTCCGTCATGGAGTGCGGCCTCGACCCCGCGCTCGCCGAACTGCTCGCCGCGGCGGGCCTCGACCCGGTCCTGGTCGAGGACATCGCGCACATGGCCATCGCCGAGGACCTCGACGGCGGCGTGGACGTCACCACGGTCGCGACGATCCCCGAACGGGCCGTGGCCACCGCCGACTTCACCGCCCGCGAGGACGGCGTCGTCGCGGGCCTGCGGGTCGCCGAGGCGGTCCTGTCGGTGGTCTGCACCGACGCGTTCGAGGTGGAGCGGCACGTCGAGGACGGCGACCGCGTGAGCGCGGGACAGCAGCTGCTCAGCGTCACCACGCGCACCCGCGACCTGCTCACCGGCGAGCGCAGCGCCCTGAACATCCTGTGCCGCCTCTCCGGCATCGCCACCGCCACGCGCGCGTGGGCGGACGTTCTGGACGGCACCAAGGCCAAGGTCCGCGACACCCGCAAGACCACCCCGGGCCTGCGCGCCCTGGAGAAGTACGCGGTGCGCTGCGGCGGCGGCGTGAACCACCGCATGTCCCTGTCGGACGCCGCCCTGGTCAAGGACAACCACGTGGTGGCGGCCGGCGGCGTGGCCGAGGCCTTCGCGGCGGTACGGATCCGCTTCCCCGACGTACCGATCGAGGTGGAGGTCGACACCCTGCACCAGCTGCGCGAGGTGCTCGACGCGGGCGCCGACCTGATCCTCCTGGACAACTTCACGCCCGCCGAGACCGAGGAGGCCGTCGCGCTGGTGGACGGCCGCGCGATCCTGGAGTCCTCCGGCCGCCTGGCCCTGCACAACGCGCGCGCGTACGCGGAGACGGGCGTCGACTACCTGGCCGTGGGCGCCCTGACGCACTCCTCCCGCATCCTCGACATCGGCCTCGACCTGCGCGAGGCCGGCAGCGAGACCGACAGCGGTGCGGCGGGGGCCGTCTGATGCTGCTGACCATCGATGTGGGCAACACCCACACCGTCCTCGGCCTGTTCGACGGCGAGGAGATCGTCGAGCACTGGCGCATCTCCACCGACGCCCGTCGCACCGCGGACGAGCTCGCCGTGCTGCTCAACGGCCTGATGGGCATGCACCCGCTGCTCGGTGAGGAGCTCGGTGACGGCATCGACGGCATCGCGATCTGCGCCACGGTCCCGTCCGTCCTGCACGAGCTCCGCGAGGTCACCCGCCGCTACTACGGCGACGTCCCGGCGGTACTCGTCGAACCGGGCATCAAGACCGGCGTACCGATCCTGATGGACAACCCCAAGGAGGTCGGCGCCGACCGCATCATCAACGCGGTCGCCGCCGTCGAGCTCTACGGCGGCCCGGCCATCGTGGTCGACTTCGGCACGGCGACCACCTTCGACGCGGTCTCCGCGCGCGGTGAGTACGCGGGCGGCGCCATCGCACCCGGCATCGAGATCTCCGTCGACGCCCTCGGTGTGCGCGGCGCCCAGCTCCGCAAGATCGAGCTGGCCCGCCCGCGCAGCGTGATCGGCAAGAACACCGTCGAGGCCATGCAGTCCGGCATCCTCTACGGCTTCGCGGGCCAGGTCGACGGCGTGGTCAACCGCATGGCCCGCGAGCTGGCCGACGACCCCGACGACGTCACCGTGATCGCCACCGGCGGCCTCGCCCCAATGGTCCTCGGCGAGTCCACGGTGATCGACGAGCACGAGCCCTGGCTGACCCTCATCGGCCTGCGCCTGGTCCACGAGCGCAACGTCTCGCGCAGCTAGCGCTCACCTGCCCCGGGACCGGCCACATGTCGGCCCCGGGGCAGAATCAGCCCGCCCCCGGACGCAAGACAGGGCCCCGAGCGGGGCCCGCCCCCGCGAGGCGCCGCGCCCGCCCCGATGGCGTTTAGTCGATTTTGTCCGATTAGCGCGTATCGTCGGCCCATGCCCACGCCATACGGATCCCGTGGCGGCATGGCGTTCGGCGCAGACGAGCTGCGTGTGCTCCGACGTGCCCTTGCCGTCGCCCTCCACCCCAGCAAGGCCACCGCCGAGGACGTGCAGAACTGCCTCGACCTCGCCGACGGCATCGACGAGGCGGTGAGCGAGAGCGAGCGCCTGCGCGAGTTCCTCCTCGACGACCTCGGCCGCTACCGCGCCGCACTGCCGGGCACGACCGCCGGCTATCTGCGGCTCCTGGCCGACGCCCTCGCCGCCGGCCACCGCCCCGAGGTGGACGACCTGGCCGCACTGCGCGCGCTGCGCGGCAACCCGGCCGCAGCGGCCCTCCTGGACCGCTGCCGCGCCCTCGCCGAACAGGACGTACGAGCCAAGCCCGTGACCCGGCACGTACCCGCCTCGCGCACGCACCTGCTTGCCCTGCCCGGCGGCCGCACCGCGAACGCCGACCCGGCCGCGGACCCGAAGAAACCGGCGCCGCAGCGGCCGGCCCCGTCCCGCCCGGTGCCGACGCCGGCGGAGGTCTTCCCGCCGAAGCGCCGCCCGGCCGGGCCGGGCGGTACGGACGATCCGGCCGCCCCGCCGCAGAAGCTCGCCGCCGGATAGCTACTCTGGGGGGCATGGACTACGTCTCCGCGCTCCTGCCCCCCGTAGTGATGGCGGCCTTCTTCACCGCCCTGATCGTCACGATCGTCAAGACACAGGGCGGCGCCAACAAGGCCAAGGAAGACGGCGCCGTGGACGCGGCGATGGCCCGCGCGGAGAACGTGCGGCAGTCGCAGCAGAACTCCCCGGAGACCAGCGGCGCCTGACCCTCCCGAAGCTTCAACCGGTGCGTACGGCTCACTTATTTTCGAGCCGTACGCCCTTTTTGTTCCCGAAATCGGGACAACTCCCACTATTGTTCTGGTGTGCCTCGCCCCTTGGGAGAACTCGAAGACGCCGTCATGACCAGGGTTTGGAAGTGGAACCGCCCGGTCACGGTTCGAGAAGTCCTGGAAGACCTCCAGCAGGAACGGTCCATCGCCTACACGACGGTCATGACCGTATTGGACAATCTCCATCAGAAGGGCTGGGTCCGGCGAGAAGCGGAAGGCCGCGCCTATCGATATGAGGCGGTCTCCACACGTGCCGCCTACTCAGCCGCCCTGATGAACGACGCCTGGTCCCAGAGCGACAACCCGGCAGCCGCACTCGTCGCCTTCTTCGGCATGATGTCGCCGGAACAACGCGAAGCACTCAACGACGCCGTACGCATGGTCCAGGGACCCGAGAACCCCGGCGCGCCTGAGAGTGGCACAGGGCGATAGCGTCCGGACATGCCAGCAGAGATCCCCGCGTATCCCGAAGCGCCAGCAAAACCCGTCACCATCCGCCGGGCACGAACCAGCGATGTCCCGACGGTGCGCAGCCTCCTCGACTCGTACACAGGCGACCGGATCCTCCTCGACAAAGCCACGGTGACGCTTTACGAGGACATCCAGGAGTTCTGGGTGGCGGAACGCGACGACAACGCACAGGTCGTCGGATGCGGGGCGCTGCACGTGATGTGGGAAGACCTCGCCGAAGTCCGCACTCTCGCGGTGAACTCCGAGGTCAAGGGTTCCGGAGTGGGACATCAACTGCTCGGCAAGTTGATCCAGACCGCCCGCTGGCTCGGAGTGCGCAGGGTTTTCTGCCTCACCTTCGAAGTCGACTTCTTCGCCAAGCACGGGTTCGTCGAGATCGGTGAGACTCCGGTCGACACAGATGTCTACAGCGAGCTGCTTCGGTCCTATGACGAAGGCGTCGCGGAGTTCCTCGGTCTCGAACGAGTGAAACCGAACACCTTGGGCAACAGCCGGATGCTTCTGCACCTCTGACCGGGCCGCGAGTTTTTCCGGCAGTACGTCGCAGTTGCTGGACAGGGCGGTTGCTATGTCCGAAACGCGCATGTTTCAAGGGCTCTTGCGGTCTCTACCTCTCCCCGGGGGTTTGTGTTTTTCCGGCGAAAGCGGTTTGCTTTCGACGTACTCCATATAACCGGGGTCCGGGAAACAACGGCGGGCGCGCCGTGGAGAGCGGTCCCTGAAGTTATCGATGAAAGGAAATCCGGTGGCACAGAAGGTTCAGGTCCTTCTTGTCGATGACCTCGACGGCGGCGAGGCGGACGAGACCGTCACGTTCGCTCTGGACGGCAAGCAGTACGAGATTGACCTCACCACCGCCAACGCGGACAAGCTCCGGGGTCTCCTCGAGGCCTACGTAAAGGGCGGTCGTCGTACCGGAGGCCGGGCTGCCGGCGGTCGTGGCAAGGCGCGCGCCGCTTCCGGCGGTGGCAGCGAGAACACCGCGCAGATCCGCGCGTGGGCCAAGGAGAACGGCTACGAGGTCAACGACCGCGGCCGCGTCCCCGCCTCGATCCGTGAGGCCTACGAGAAGGCCAACGGCTGAGCGCTCGCGCGCAGCAACCGGAGCCGGTGGCACTCGGTAGCCGCCGACTCCACGAGTCGTACGAGATCGGGGCCCACGGCGCAGCCGCTGTCGGACGCTGTCGAGCGCTTCCCGATACCGGCGAGGGCCGACAGGGTCGGCAGGGTCGGCTCCACCTCGCACCCCGGCCCGGGGGGTCGCAGCCACACGGCGGCTTCCCGGGGGCCGGACCAGCCGGGCGGCAGCGGCGCGGGGATCCGCCCGCCCGCCCCCAGGGCCCGCAGGTCGTGGGCGAGGCCGCCCCATTCGAGCCACTCGAGCAGTCCGGGCAGTTCGTCCGCGCTGCCCGCGGCGACCAGCAGTCGCACGATGTCCCCCGCCAGTGCCACCGGACCGGTGGGCACCGCGGTTCCGAGCCGCCGCAGCACGGCGAAGCCCGCGTCGGCGGGGAGCTCGAGGACATCGAAGCGCAGCCCCGTCAGCAACTGAGCCGGGGGCCCGCTCGCGGTCGCCCAGCCGAGCTCGTTCTCGTACCACTGCTGCAGCGGGTCGGTGGAGACGACCGGCTTGCGCGGGAGCGGAACCGTAGGCGACATGCTCAGAGCAACTCCCCCCGGAAGTCCGGGGTTACGGAGCGTGTGCTCATGACTGCGGGGAGTGCCCGAATTGGGGGCGTACGGGAGTCTTCTGAGGCGCAAGGGTGTTCGCCCGTAGCGGAGGGAACCGGTGCGCGCCGCATGGAGTGTCAGTCCGTACGGGTAAGACATTCCTAGTGGGGAGGGGCGACACGCAGGGCTCGGGCGTCTCACGTTCGCCATCGGCGTACTGGCGATGGGGGTAACTGCCTGGCCTGCGGGAACATCGTCTCGCACCATCGGGTTGGAGAGGATGTCGGCGTTCGAGGCAGGAGATCCCCCGGGAAGTAGGGCCGGGTGTCGGCAGTTGGAATGAGCGGTCCCCGCTTGCGGGACTAAGCTGCGGAAGGACAGGGAGGGGACCGACCCCTTTACTGCCTGACCGCTCTGAGGAGCGATTAACGATGTTCGAGAGGTTCACCGACCGCGCGCGGCGGGTTGTCGTCCTGGCTCAGGAAGAAGCCCGGATGCTCAACCACAATTACATCGGCACCGAGCACATCCTCCTGGGCCTGATCCACGAGGGTGAGGGTGTCGCCGCTAAGGCCCTGGAGAGCCTCGGGATTTCGCTCGAGGCGGTCCGCCAGCAGGTGGAGGAGATCATCGGTCAGGGCCAGCAGGCTCCGTCCGGGCACATCCCCTTCACCCCCCGTGCCAAGAAGGTCCTGGAGCTCTCGCTCCGCGAGGCCCTTCAGCTGGGCCACAACTACATCGGCACGGAGCACATCCTGCTCGGCCTGATCCGCGAGGGCGAGGGCGTCGCCGCCCAGGTCCTCGTGAAGCTGGGTGCCGATCTCAACCGGGTGCGGCAGCAGGTCATCCAGCTGCTCTCCGGCTACCAGGGCAAGGAGACCGCCACCGCCGGCGGTCCTGCCGAGGGCACGCCCTCCACGTCCCTGGTCCTCGACCAGTTCGGCCGCAACCTGACGCAGGCCGCTCGTGAGTCCAAGCTCGACCCGGTCATCGGGCGCGAGAAGGAGATCGAGCGCGTGATGCAGGTCCTGTCGCGCCGCACCAAGAACAACCCGGTCCTGATCGGTGAGCCCGGCGTCGGCAAGACCGCCGTCGTCGAGGGCCTCGCTCAGGCCATCGTCAAGGGCGAGGTGCCCGAGACCCTCAAGGACAAGCACCTCTACACCCTCGACCTCGGTGCCCTCGTCGCCGGTTCCCGCTACCGCGGTGACTTCGAGGAGCGCCTGAAGAAGGTCCTCAAGGAGATCCGCACCCGCGGCGACATCATCCTGTTCATCGACGAGCTGCACACGCTCGTGGGTGCGGGTGCCGCCGAGGGCGCCATCGACGCCGCTTCGATCCTGAAGCCGATGCTGGCCCGCGGTGAGCTCCAGACCATCGGCGCCACCACGCTCGACGAGTACCGCAAGTACCTGGAGAAGGACGCCGCGCTCGAGCGCCGCTTCCAGCCCATCCAGGTCGCGGAGCCGTCGCTGCCGCACACCATCGAGATCCTCAAGGGCCTGCGCGACCGGTACGAGGCGCATCACCGCGTCTCCATCACCGACGAAGCGCTGGTCCAGGCCGCCACCCTGGCCGACCGGTACATCTCGGACCGCTTCCTTCCGGACAAGGCGATCGACCTGATCGACGAGGCCGGCTCCCGGATGCGCATCCGCCGGATGACCGCGCCGCCGGACCTCCGCGAGTTCGACGAGAAGATCGCCGGCGTCCGCCGGGACAAGGAGTCCGCGATCGACTCGCAGGACTTCGAGAAGGCCGCTTCGCTGCGCGACAAGGAGAAGCAGCTCCTCGCCGCGAAGGCCAAGCGGGAGAAGGAGTGGAAGGCCGGCGACATGGACGTCGTCGCGGAGGTCGACGGCGATCTGATCGCCGAGGTCCTCGCGACCGCCACCGGCATCCCGGTCTTCAAGCTCACCGAGGAGGAGTCCTCGCGTCTGCTGCGCATGGAGGACGAGCTCCACAAGCGCGTCATCGGGCAGACCGACGCGGTCAAGGCGCTCTCCAAGGCCATCCGTCGTACGCGTGCCGGTCTGAAGGACCCGAAGCGTCCCGGTGGCTCGTTCATCTTCGCCGGTCCGTCCGGTGTCGGTAAGACCGAGCTGTCCAAGGCGCTCGCCGAGTTCCTCTTCGGCGACGAGGACGCGATGATCTCCCTCGACATGTCGGAGTTCAGCGAGAAGCACACCGTCTCGCGCCTCTTCGGCTCGCCTCCCGGCTACGTCGGGTACGAAGAGGGCGGTCAGCTCACCGAGAAGGTGCGCCGCAAGCCGTTCTCCGTGGTCCTCTTCGACGAGGTCGAGAAGGCCCACCCGGACATCTTCAACTCGCTCCTGCAGATCCTGGAGGACGGTCGTCTGACCGACTCCCAGGGCCGGGTCGTCGACTTCAAGAACACGGTCATCATCATGACGACCAACCTCGGCACCCGGGACATCTCCAAGGGCTTCAACCTGGGCTTCGCGGCGCAGGGCGACACGAAGACCAACTACGAGCGCATGAAGAACAAGGTCTCGGACGAGCTGAAGCAGCACTTCCGGCCCGAGTTCCTCAACCGTGTCGACGACGTCGTCGTCTTCCCGCAGCTCAGCCAGGCCGACATCCTGCGGATCGTCGACCTGATGATCGACAAGGTCGACGAGCGCCTCAAGGACCGGGACATGGGCATCGAGCTCTCCCAGTCCGCGAAGGAGCTCCTCGCCAAGAAGGGTTACGACCCGGTCCTGGGCGCGCGGCCGCTGCGTCGCACGATCCAGCGCGAGGTCGAGGACAGCCTGTCGGAGAAGATCCTCTTCGGTGAGCTGCGCCCCGGTCACATCGTGGTCGTCGACACGGAGGGCGAGGGCGAGCAGCAGACCTTCACCTTCCGCGGCGAAGAGAAGTCGACGCTGCCGGATGTTCCTCCGGTGGAGTCCGCGGGATCCGGCCCGGACCTGAGCAAGGGCTGAGCCGCCGCAGGCAGTACGCAGTCAGGGGTCGGCCCCGAACCGAGCACATCGGTTCGGGGC
>NZ_JAAAHS010000232.1 GCF_009908195.1 Streptomyces boluensis
CCTACCCCGCCCCCGGCAACGACTCCCCCCGAACAGCCTGGATGTCCAGCTCCACCCTCAACGTCGCGCCGATGGCCGAGATCCCCGCCTGCACCACCTGGTTGTAATTCATCGCGAAGTCCTCGCGGCGCAGCTCGGCCGTGGCGTGGAAGGCCGCTCGCAGTCCGCCCCACGGGTCGGCGCCGGTGCCCAGGTAGGCCAGGTCAAGGTCGACCGGGCGGACCACGCCGTGCAGCGACAGCTCGCCGTGCACGGTCCAGCGGTCGGGGCCCGCGGCGCTCACGGACGTGCTGCGGTACCGGATCTCCGGGTGCTGCTCCACGTCCAGGAAGTCCGGCGAGACCAGGTGCTTGTCCCGCATCCCGTTGCCGGTGTCGATGGACGCGGCGGAGATCACCGCGTCCACCCGCGAGGCCAGCGGGTCCTCGGCGACCTCGATGCGCCCGCCGAACTCGGTGAACCGGCCGTGCACGCTGGAGATGCCCAGGTGCCGGGCGACCGCGCCGACCGAGGAGTGCGCCGGGTCCAGGGTCCAGACACCGGGCGGCGGCAGTTCGGCGCCGCCCTGCCGGGTCAGGGTCACGGTGCCGAGGTCGGCCCGGCCGCTCGCCGAGACCAGCGCGGTGGCGGCCGTCGGGGCGTAACCGATCGCCGTGATGATCGCCGTGTAGGGGCCGGGCGCGAGCGAGTCGCCGCGTACGACGCCCTCCTCGTCGGCCTCGGCGCGCAGCACCTGCGTGCCGCGCATATCGGTCAGGGTGACGACGGCGTGCTGCACGGCCCACCCGTCACGCGTACGAATCCGTGCGCTGAGTCCCACGTTCCACTCCTCGCCAAAGGTCGGGGTAAAACCCCGCAAACTACGTGCGTTGCCTAAAAATTGGGGCCCGGCGGGCCGTCCCCTGCCCGCCGGGCCCTCTCACCCACCGCTCGCCGTGCCCGCCTCCGCTCGGAGCGGACACGGCGACCGGAGTCATGAACTCCGAAACCGGAGTCGTGAGTTACACGTCCGAACTGCGCGTCCGAACTACACGTCCGAACTACGCGTCCGGGTGCGCGAGTTCGATGTCGTGACCGTCCGCGTCGTTGCCGCGGACCGTCAGGGCCATCGCCGCCGGCGGGTAGCCGGTCGCCATCACCGTGTACTCGCCGCTGTCCAGGTCGGTGAAGGCGTACGCGCCGTCCTCACCGGTGGTCGCGGTGGAGACCACGTTCCCGGCGGCGTCGACCAGGGTGACCCGGGCGTCCCGCAGCGGTCCGCCCGCCGCGAGCACGGTGCCCTGGACCCGGGCGCCGGCCTGCAGCGCCACCTCGACGCGGGTGACGCCCTGGCCCGCCACGTCGACGGGCAGCGCGAGCGGGCGGTGGCCCTCGGCGTTCACGGCCAGGGTCACGGGACCGGGGACCAGCTCACCGAAGGTGAACTCGCCCTGCTCACCGGTCTGTCCGGTGGCGAGCACGTCGCCGCGCACATCGGTGACGACGACCATCGCGCCGACCACCGGCTTGGCGCCGTCCGCCGTGTGCACCACACCGGCCAGGCCGCTGGTGCCGCTGAGCAGCACGTCGTACGCGAGCGGCTCGGTGCCGACGACGACGGTGGAGGCCTGCGGCTGGAAGCCGTCCGCCGAGGCGATCAGTACGTAGCTGCCGGCGCCGGGAGCGTCCAGGCCGTAGCCGCCGTCGGTCTGGGCGATGGTGCGGCCCAGCTGCCGTCCGCCGAGCGAGATCAGCGTGACCGCCGCCCTCGGGACGCCGGCGCCGTCGCCGCCGCGGACCACGCCGCGTACCTGGATGCCCGCCGTACCCTGCACGATCGTCTGCGCCTCCTCGGCCTTGTCGGTGACGGCCGCAGCGGTGGCGACCGGGGTGCCGGTGACCGGGGTGTCGGCGACCGGGGTGCCGGTGACGGCGGCGGGGACCGGAGCGTCGGAGATCGCGGGGACCTCGGCGGTGTCACCCGAAGTGGCCGCCGCCATCGCGCCCTTGGTCTTCAGCGGGACCTCCTTGATGAACAGCGTCAGCAGGAAGGCGAGCAGCGCCGCGGGCGCCGCGAACAGGAAGACATCGGCGACACCGTGTCCGTACGCGCTCTCCATCACGGTGCGCAGCGGCTCCGGGATCTTGTCCAGGTCGGGGATGCCGCCCCCGCCGGTGCCGCCGTGCGCGGCCGCGTTCGCGGCCTTCGGGCCGAGCTCGGCGATGCCGTCCTTGACGTAGTCGGTGACGCGGGTGGCCATCACGGCGCCGAGCGCCGAGACGCCCATGGCGCCACCGAGGGACCGGAAGAAGGTGACGACGGAGCTGGCCGCGCCGAGGTCCTTCGGGTCGACCTGGTTCTGGGTGCAGAGCACGAGGTTCTGCATCATCATGCCGATGCCGAGACCCATCAGGGCCATGAAGATCGCGATGTGCCAGTACTCGGTGTCGTACCGCATCGTGCCGAGCAGGCCCATGCCCGCCGTCACCAGCAGACCACCGCTGACCAGCCACGCCTTCCACTTGCCCGTCTTGGTGATCACCTGACCGGAGACGGTCGAGGAGATGAACAGGCCACCGATCATCGGGATGGTCATGACGCCGGACATCGTCGGCGACTTGTCCCGCGCCAGCTGGAAGTACTGGCTGAAGAACACGGTGCCGCTGAACATCGCGATACCGACGAAGAGCGAGGCGAGCGAGGCCAGAGTGATCGTCTTGTTGCGGAAGAGGCGCAGCGGAATGATCGGCTCGCTGGCCTTGGTCTCGATGAACATGAAGATCAGCGCGAGCGCCACCGAGCCACCGACCATGGCGTACGACTGCCACGACAGCCAGTCGTACTTGTCGCCGGCGAAGGTCACCCAGACCAGGAGCAGGGAGACCGCGGCGGAGATGAAGAACGCGCCGCCCCAGTCGACCTTGACCTCACGCTTCACGACGGGGAGCTTCAGGGTCTTCTGCAGCACGATCAGCGCGACGACGGCGAAGGGCACGCCGACGTAGAAGCACCAGCGCCAGCCCCAGTGGTCGGTGATGAGACCACCGAGCAGTGGGCCGCCGACCGTCGCGACGGCGAAGGTGGCGCCGAGGTAGCCGCTGTACCGGCCGCGCTCGCGCGGCGAGATCATCGCGGCCATCACGATCTGCGCGAGGGCGGAGAGACCGCCGACGCCGATGCCCTGCACGACGCGGCAGGCGATCAGCATGCCCGGGTCCTGCGACAGGCCCGCGACGATCGATCCCGCCATGAAGATGACGAGCGATATCTGGACGAGCAGCTTCTTGCTGAACAGGTCGGCGAGCTTGCCCCACAGCGGTGTGGTCGCGGTCATCGCGAGCAGCGAGGCCGTCACCACCCAGGTGTACGCGGACTGGCCGCCGCCGAGGTCGGAGATGATCTCGGGCAGGGCGTTGGAGACGATCGTCGACGAGAGGATCGCGACGAACATGCCGAGCAGCAGGCCCGACAGAGCCTCCATGATCTGCCGGTGCGTCATGGGGGATCCGTCGGCCTGACCGCCGTGACCTCCATGCTTGGCATGACTGCCCCGCACACCGGCCGGTGTGGTCGTTGCCATGGACTTCCTTTTCTTACTTCTTTACGCGGGTGTTCGGGTGGGTGACGTATGGGTGCGGGACTGCCGGCAGTCGCCGAAGTCGGCGCGCAGCCGGGCGAGCAGTGTGCTGAGCTGCAGCACGTCGTCGTCGGACCAGTCCCGGAGGTAGTGGGCCAGTGCGTCCGTGTAGCGCCGGGAGAGTTCCTGGAGCTGCTCCGAGCCCACCGGCGTGACGCGCAGGATGCGGGAGCGCCGGTCGTCGGGGTCGGGGGACCTGTCGATCCAGCCGCGGTCCGCGGCGTGCGCGACATGGCGGCTGGTCACCGACATGTCGACCGCGAGCAGCTCCGCGAGCCGGCTCATCCGCATCTCGCCGTATTTGTCGAGAAGGGCCAGTACGACGGCCGATCCTGCCGGACAGTCGGCCGGCAGCGTCCGGGAGAGTTCCCGCTTGACGGCGCCGAT
Source organism: Streptomyces boluensis (assembly GCF_009908195.1). GTDB lineage: Bacteria > Actinomycetota > Actinomycetes > Streptomycetales > Streptomycetaceae > Streptomyces > Streptomyces boluensis. The sequence goes on from NZ_JAAAHS010000232.1 coordinate 4,005, forward strand.
GGCGCTCAGCTGACGACCGAGTTCCTCGTACCGAGGCTGTGCGGCCATGGCCACCCTTCCACACTGTTTGTTGCTTAGGGCAACGATAGAAGCAGTTGGTTGCCGAAGGCAAATTGAAAAGGGACTTTAGGCTCTAAAAAACTGGCAATGCTCGGGCAAAGAGAACGGCCCCGCCGCACCGGCCCGGAGGCCGCTCGCCCAGGGGTTGGGCGGGCACCCCGGATTCGCTAGGGTCCTGCCCCATGGCAAACAACCCCCACGCCCCGCAGGGCCCTCAGGGCAGCAACGACCCGGCGGGCAGCACCCAGATGTTCCGCGCCTTCGTAGAGGAGGGGGAGCAGACCTCTTCCCAGCCGGCCGCGCGCACCGGCTGGTCCACCGGCAAGAAGGCCGGGGTCATCGCAGGCGTCGTCGTCCTGCTCCTGGTGTTCGCGTTCCTCTCGATGCCGAACCGGCCCTGGACGATCTTCTGATCGCCTCCGGGGCTAGGGAGTGTCTCCCCGATCTTTGCGGGTCCACGACGCCTGGCACGCACTCTCGCCGCACGCCCGAATCACCCAAGTACGTCCAGTACGAGGGCAATCCGGGCGCACGCCGAGAGCACGCACCAGACGCCGCAGCCTGATCCGCAAAGATCGGAGAGACACTCCCTAGGGCCCCCGGAGCCGGTGACCGGCCCGGACGGCTCACTGCCACTTGACCGAGACGTCCTGGGTCTCGATATGCATGCCGAGCGGCACCCGCCAGGCGTCCACGCAGAGGTCCCAGGACTCGGTCACGGCCTCGCCCGGCGCGATCGGCACCGGAAGCTTCCGCTCCGTCTCGACGGTCGCCCAGTCGATGCCGAGCCCGCCGATCACATGTGTGCCGAAGGTGACGGTCCCTGAACGCACCGGCTCCGCACCGGAGTTACGGAACTTCACGGTCACCTTCTCGCACCAGCGGTCCTCGAGGGCCTTGCGTACGGGCTCCCCCACCTTGAGTACGGCAGGCCCCGAGGGCGCCTCCGACCCGTCGGCCGGCGCGGAGGGCTCGTCCGAACTCCCCGTACCGGAACCGGAGTTCCCGCCACCGGGCGCCGCCGAACCGTCCGAGCCCTGCTCCGAACCGCCCGCGCCACCCGAACCGGACCCCGAAGCACCGGCCCCAGAACCGGAGTCGGCATCGGAACCGGACTCCTCCCCACCCCCACCGGCCGAGGACGAACGCGAGCCACCACCCTCGCCGCCCTCGCGGCCCCCGCCACTCTCGTCGTCCTCATCGAGCGGCACCAGCTCCACGTCGCCCGTGGGCGCGACCGTCCGCCCCGGAGTTCTCTCGGGGGAGGCGCCGACAGCGCCGACCGCTACGTAACCGTCGTCCTCGGGGGACTCGCTGCCGCACGCGGCGAGCAGGGTCCCCAGGCACACCGCGGCCGCCGAGGCCGTTGCCACGGCACCTCGGCGGCTGCGGATCCAAGCGCTACCGGCTCGTGTCATCGCGCCAGTGTGTCTGACGGTCCGTCAATTGAGAACCCTCACGGACCGGCGACGGACAACACCCGGCGGGACAAACCCTATTGACGGGTACTCAGTCCGAGATCAGACCCTCACGGAGCTGCGCGAGCGTACGGGTCAGCAGGCGGGAGACGTGCATCTGCGAGATGCCGACCTCCTCGCCGATCTGCGACTGCGTCATGTTCGCGAAGAAGCGGAGCATGATGATCTGCCGTTCCCTGGGCGGGAGTTTGGCCAGCAGCGGCTTCAGCGACTCGCGGTACTCCACGCCTTCGAGCGCGCTGTCCTCGTACCCGAGCCGGTCGGCGAGCGAGCCCTCGCCGCCGTCGTCCTCGGGCGCGGGCGAGTCGAGCGACGACGCGGTGTACGCGTTGCCGACGGCGAGACCGTCGACCACGTCCTCCTCGGACACGCCCAGTACGGCGGCGAGTTCGGGCACGGTGGGCGAGCGGTCCAGCTTCTGCGCCAGCTCGTCGCTCGCCTTGGTGAGCGCGAGCCGGAGCTCCTGGAGCCGGCGCGGCACCCGCACCGACCAACTGGTGTCCCGGAAGAACCGCTTGATCTCACCGACGACGGTCGGCATCGCGAACGTCGGGAATTCCACGCCCCGTTCGCAGTCGAAGCGGTCGATCGCCTTGATCAGGCCGATGGTGCCGACCTGGACAATGTCCTCCATCGGCTCGTTGCGGCTGCGGAACCGCGCCGCCGCGTACCGCACCAGCGGCAGATTGAGCTCGATGAGCGTGTCTCGTACGTAGGCGCGCTCCGGGCTGTTCTCGTCCAGCGCGGCAAGGCGCAGGAACAGGGAGCGGGACAGGGTGCGGGTGTCGATGGCTGTCGAGGCGGTCTGACTGAGCACGACGGGTGCACCGGGGTCGCTCTTCGTGAGCGTGAGCACCTTCGAGCTGCCCTGTTCTACGGACATGCCACCCCCTTGAGGTCGCGGACGGTCGCGGTGGGCCGCTCCCGTCGGTCAGGAACGCAGCCTCCACCTGAATACCGGTCGTGGGGCCGCGGCAAACGCGGTTCCCGCAGAATGTCACATGTCGGCAACACGCTGTAGCGCCAAGTCGACATATCTGCGCAGGAAAAGGCGGGTCTGCGGCTTTTCTGTCGGCAAGCACCGGGATGCCGCTCCACCCGATACGGTGGCGCGTCGCTCCCGTGTACGGAACCCCGATCTGCGCAAGTAGCCGGAGTATGCCGTGCACTCGGGGGACCCGTGAGGGGGTACGAGGGGCGCACGAGGGACGCACGACCGGCGCACGAGGAAGCCCCCGGCCGCTCGCGTGGGAGTCACGAGGGGGCGGGGGCGGCGAGTGGTCGGCCGGACCCGGAGGGGCCGGACCGCGGCCGTACGTCAGGCGTCGATGCGGTTCGCGGACCGCAGCCGCGCGAAGCTGCGTGCGAGCAGCCGCGACACATGCATCTGGGAGACCCCGAGTTCGGCGCTGATCTGCGACTGCGTCAGGTTGTTGTAGTAGCGGAGCAGCAGGATCCGCTGCTCCCGCTCGGGCAGTTGGACCAGCAGGTGGCGGACGAGGTCGCGGTGCTCCACGCCGTCGAGCGCGGGGTCCTCGTAGCCGAGCCGGTCGAGCAGCCCCGGCAGTCCGTCGCCCTCCTGCGCGGCCTCCAACGACGTTGCGTGGTAAGAGCGTCCGGCCTCGATGCAGGCCAGCACCTCGTCCTCGCCGATGCGCAGCCGCTCGGCGATCTCCGCCGTCGTGGGCGAGCGGCCGAAGGCGGTGGTGAGGTCCTCGGTCGCGCCGGTCACCTGCACCCACAGCTCGTGCAGCCGACGCGGTACGTGCACGGTGCGCACGTTGTCGCGGAAGTACCGCTTGATCTCGCCGACGACCGTGGGCATCGCGAACGTCGGGAACTGCACGCCGCGTTCCGGGTCGAAGCGGTCGATGGCGTTGATCAGGCCGATGGTGCCGACCTGGATGACGTCCTCCATCGGCTCGTTGCGGCTGCGGAACCGCGCCGCCGCGTACCGCACCAGCGGCAGGTTGGCCTCGATCAGCGCCGCCCGCACCCGCCCGTGCTCCGGGGTGCCCGGTACGAGGTCCTTGAGCTGACCGAACAGCACCTGGGTCAGGGCCCGGGTGTCCGCGCCCCGCTTCTTGGCGGGACTCATCTCGGGCGCAGCCCCGGCCGCCGGGCTCGTCGGTTCGCCCTGCGAGGCGTCCTGGGGCGGCACTTGAGGCGCAGTACTGGCCGGCACGGTCAACGCCACCCCTTTTCGAAACGAACCGTTCTGATCGAACCGTTCAACTCATCCGTCAAAAGCGGTCATAGCATCACAAGACATGTGCACTGTGTGCAAGCACCCGATAACGCCGTGTTGAGGGGCAAGTTGAGAGTAAACATGCAAAAGACCCCTCACCAGTTCCGGCGAGAGGTCGTACGGGTGTTGCCTAATTGACGAGTTGGGTCATGAAGTCGCCGACGCCCTGAGCGGCGTCGGATATCCCTTCGAAGCCCACCTGGACGAGGTCCGCTGCCCGTCCGGGGGAGTTGATGATCGTGTAGAAGACGAAGACGATCACCACGTAGAGGGCGATCTTCTTGGCTTGCACCACGCTCCGGCCTCCCCTGCCTGTCCCAGCTGTCCCCGCGTGCAGTCGGGTGAGTGTATCCCGGAGCGTGGATCACGCCAGTGGCCGTGTGCCACAGGGGCCGCACGGGGCTCACGCGGTCTTTAGGGACCAACGGCCCGGCCGTCCAGGTCCTTTGCCGTCCCGCGGGCACCCGTCGGCGGAGCAGGATGGGTGGTGAGCCCGGCGGATCTGGCAGGAATCCGCAGGGCCCGGGACCCGGCTCTACTGCGGGGTCCACGTCGCGAGCTTCCCCCTGACTGCGACGTGGACTTGAGAGCCCGGTCCTCATCGGGGGAAGCGGCTTGTCCCCCCGATGCCGCTTCCCCCGGCCTCTTCGAGCACGAGAGCCCCGGCACCGTCACGGCGCCGGGGCTCTCGTCGTACGAGGTAGCCGTACGAGGTCGTCGTACGAGGCAGATGCCGCACGGGAGTTGTGGAGCGGGCGTTCGTTGAGCGGGCCCGGACACACGAGAAGGGCCCCGACCGAAGTCGGGGCCCTTCTCGTAAGAGCGGTAGCGGTGGGATTTGAACCCACGGTGACGGGTTACGCCACACTCGCTTTCGAGGCGAGCTCCTTCGGCCGCTCGGACACGCTACCGAGAGAGATCCTAGCCCAAAGGTGCCCGTGCGCCGAAATCCGTATCCGCGAGGCCGTCTCTGGCGGGTTCAGCGGTCCCGGAAGAAGCGGGTGAGCTGCTCGGCGCAGTCTGCGCCGAGCACGCCCTCGATCACCTCCGGGCGGTGGTTGAGCCGGCGGTCGCGCACCAGGTCCCAGAGCGATCCGGCCGCTCCGGCCTTCTCGTCCCTGGCGCCGTAGACCACCCGCTCGACGCGGGACTGCACGAGCGCGCCCGCGCACATCGTGCAGGGTTCGAGCGTCACGACGAGCGTGCAGCCCGTCAGCCGCCACGCGCCGAGCCGCCGGGCGGCCCGGCGCAGCGCGAGGACCTCGGCGTGCGCGGTGGGGTCGTGGGTGGCCTCGCGTTCGTTGTGCCCGGTCGCGAGGGTCTCGCCGTCCGGGGAGAGGAGTACGGCGCCGACCGGCACATCGCCCCCGAGGGCGGCCCGCTCGGCCTCCTCGAGGGCGATCCGCATCGGCGCCTGCCAGCGGTCTCGTACGGGATCATTCACCGGTGGCGCTGCTCGTTCACTAGCGGACCGCCTCCAGGACGTCGGAAGCGCCGAGGGCCTCGGCGATCTCGCCCAGGGCGTCGGTGGACAGGGACAGGAGTTGGGTACGGGACAGGCCGAGGTCGGCGAGGATCGTCTGGTCCCCGAGCGGGCCCGCGGGCACGGTGTCGTCGTCGGCGGTGCCGTCGTCGTCCGTGTCCTGCTCCGGCTCGCCGTCCTCGGTGCCGTCGAGGTCGACGAGCCCTTCGAGGTGCGCCGAGTCGTCCGACGATCCGGGTTCGCGGCCTAGGAGCTCGTCCGTGACCAGGATCTCGCCGTAACTGCTGCGGGCCGCTGCGGCCCCGTCCGAGACGTAGATACGAGGGTCGTCCTCGCCGTCCACGCGGACGATGCCGAACCAGGCACCTTCCTGCTCGATGAAAACGAGCACTGTTTCGTCGTCGTACCCGCCAGACGTGGCCTCGCGGGCCAGGTCGGCGAGATCCGACAGGGTCTCCACATCGTCGAGCTCTGTATCGCTCGCTTCCCACCCGTCTTCGGTGCGCGCGAGCAGTGCGGCGAAGTACACCGTGACTCTCCCACTGGTCAGAGGCGTGCCGGTCGGGGTTCCCCCCGGCGGATGTCGGCGGGCGCGCAGTCGCTAAGTGCGCCCGCCCATCGGAATCGTGGCAGAAACCGAGGCTCCGCGAGGTCTCTTCGGCCCGCTGTGTCTACGGCGAGCCGCAGACGCGCGCCGCCTGACCGCTACCGGACTACCAGCGGAAGGTGCGCATGCGCATCGCCTGACGCATCCGCGCCGCGCGCGCCTTGCGGGGCTGGACACGGGCGCGCAGCTCCTTCGCCTCGTGCAGCTCGCGCAGGAACTGGGCGCGGCGGCGGCGCCGTTCCGTGTCGCTCTCCGCCCTCGCCGGCTCCGCTTCGCCGTTCGCCATCTGGCTCCACCACCCTGCCCAGCGCCTGCCCAGTGGGTCTTCGGGGTCGATCCGTCCCTTCCACTTTCCCTCGGTCGGCGGGTTTGATGCGACTGAGGCGTACGGGAGCGGGGCGGGCGTGACGGCGGTGGGCCCCGGTAGCCTGAAGGGCGGGTCGCTCCTGCGGCCGTTGTTGCAGATCAGGCCCATTTCTGGAGGACATCGTGCGGCTGCACGTCGTCGACCACCCGCTGGTGGCCCACAAACTCACCACGCTGCGCGACAAGCGCACCGACTCCCCGACCTTCCGCCGCCTCGCCGACGAGCTGGTCACCCTGCTCGCCTACGAGGCCACGCGCGACGTGCGCACCGAGCAGGTCGACATCGAGACCCCGGTCGGCCCGACCACCGGCGTGAAGCTGGCCCGCCCCCGGCCGCTGGTCGTGCCGATCCTGCGCGCCGGTCTCGGCATGCTGGACGGCATGGTGCGCCTGCTCCCCACCGCCGAGGTCGGCTTCCTCGGCATGGTGCGGAACGAGGAGACGCTGGAGGCCTCCACGTACGCGACGCGCATGCCGGAGGACCTGTCCGGGCGCCAGGTGTACGTGGTGGACCCGATGCTCGCGACCGGCGGCACCCTGGTCGCGGCGATCCAGGAGCTGATCAAGCGCGGCGCCGACGACGTGACCGCGGTCGTGCTGCTCGCGGCGCCCGAGGGCGTCGAGGTGATGGAGCGTGAGCTCGCGGGCGCGCCGGTGACCGTGCTCACGGCCGCGGTCGACGAGCAGCTCAACGAGCAGGGCTACATCGTGCCGGGCCTCGGCGACGCCGGTGACCGGATGTACGGCTCCGCGGAGTAACCGCGGAAGTTGTCAGGCCGGGGCGGGTGCGGTCAGCACTTGCCGCGGCCCTCGGAGGGCGTCGGGGACGGCTCGGCCAGCGCGGTCAGGGCCTTCACGGCGTCCTCCTTCTTCGTCAGGGCCTTGAAGTCCTTGCCGATGATGAGGTCGAGCTCCTTGCCCTTGCGGTCGTCCGTCTTGCGCTGGGCGCCCGCGAGTTGGGTGCCGAGCACCCGGAATCCGTTGTCCGACGTGGCCTTCGCGCCGAGCAGCAGTCCGGCGCCGTCGACCTTCTTGTCGTACTCCTTGGTCGCGTTGCCCACCTCGCCGATGGCGAAGCCGCGCTTCTTCAGCTCGTCGGCGGTCTGCTTGGCGAGGCCGCTGCGGGGCGTGGCGTTGAGGACGTTCACCGTGATCTGGCCGGGCTTCGGCAGCGGTGCGGCGGATACGGAGGGGCTCGGCGTCGGCTTGCAGTCGGGGCGTCCCGCCGCGACGGTGCGCTTCTGGTCGCCGGAGAAGACGTCGACCAGCTGCAGCACGCCGTAGCCGACCAGGCCGACGCCCGCGGCCGAGGCGATCACAGCGAGCACGATCCGGCGGCGCCGACTGCGGCGCATGCGCGGGTACTTGTCCCCCGTGATGCGGTACTGGCCGCCCATGCCGGGGGGTGTGAGCATGCTCATGGGCGCAGCGTAATGCGGCCGGGCCGCGATGCCTACTAAATGATCAATGGCAGTCGGGCGAACCGACCCGAAAGGGCCAATACGGGGTGGAGCGGGGCGAGTGCCGTGCGGCGTCAGCCCAGTTCGAGGACGCGGGCGTGCAGGACCTGGCGCTGTTGCAGCGCGGCGCGCACGGCGCGGTGCAGTCCGTCCTCCAGATAGAGGTCGCCCTGCCACTTCACGACATGGGCGAAGAGGTCGCCGTAGAAGGTCGAGTCCTCGGCGAGCAGCGTTTCGAGGTCGAGCTGCTGCTTGGTCGTGACGAGCTGATCGAGGCGGACCGGGCGCGGCGCCACGTCCGCCCACTGCCGGGTGCTTTCCCGGCCGTGGTCGGGGTACGGCCGGCCGTTTCCGATGCGCTTGAAGATCACACGGAAAGCCTACCGGGCAACGGGCTCCGGGCGCAGCCAGGGCGACGGAGTGCGAGGCTGGGAAAAGCTGCCGCAAATACCGCATACCGGGAACAGTCAAACCGGGAACAGGGGCCTGAAATGAGCGAGAGCGAGCCGAACCCGCCCATGGAGACAGCCGCCCCGCCGCCCCCGACGGCAGTACTC
>NZ_JAAAHS010000233.1 GCF_009908195.1 Streptomyces boluensis
GTCTGGGGCGGAGCCCCAGTTCGGGAAGGGGCGGGACTGGGGACTAGCCCAGCCCGAACGTCGTCAGCACCGCCGCATGATCCGTAGGCCACGCGTTCCCCGCGTGATCGGGGTACGGCGAGGGCGAGCCCTCCACGATCACCGAAGAATCCCGCACCGACAGCTTCCCGCCCGCGTAATGGACGAAGTCGATCCGGTCCTGGGGCTCGGGCTCCCCCGTGGAACCGTCGTGCTTCGGATACACCGGCGACCACGTCGTGGCCGGATCCGACGCGGGATCCGGATGCACCTCCCGGTACGAGTCCTTCAGCCCCGCTTCCGCCACGATCTTCGTCGCGGGCCAGTCCACCTTCCCGTATCCGCAGTGCTGGTTGGCGTCCGTCCAGTCCAGGTGCGAGGGCGAGTTGAAGTCGCCGACGACCAGGACCGGCGTCTCGTCCGCGTTCGCGATCTTGGACTTGAGCGCGGCGGCCAGCTCGGTCGCCTGGCCCGTACGCCCCGACTCCGCCTCGCGCTTCATGATCTGGTCGACCGGCATCTGGTCGAAGCAGGCGTCGTAGGGCCCGTACGGCGTGTAGCCGAGGTGGGCCGTCCACAGCTCGATCTCCTGGCCGGTCGACTCGTCGACGCGGATGCGGACGCCCGCGCCCGCCCCGCCGCTGATCGTCTCCGCCTTCGAGGTGATCGGGAAGCGGCTGATGATGCCGAGGCTGCCGCTGGACTGCCAGTGCTCCCAACCGAGCTTCGCCGCAAGGTCCTTGGCGGCGTGGCCGGAGGTCTCCTGGAAGCCGACGACGTCGGGGCGGTGCTTCTCGATGACGGCGAGCTGCTTGGTCAGTCCGTCGTCGACCTGCGCGCCGCCGTGCCAGAGGTTCATCGACAGGACGCGCAGTTCGCCGGCGGCCTTCGGCTTCGCTCTCTCCTCGGCCGGCCCGGCCAGGGCCGTCGCGGTGGTGACGGCCGCGGCGACGGCGGTCGCCGCCAGGGCCAGGGTGATGCGCCGTGTGACAGTCACGAGGTGGGTCACTCCTTGTGGACAGTGCGCTCGGCGACGAGCACAGGGTTGTCGTGCGGGGTGATCGTGCAGCGTGCTCCCGGGGTCAGCTCGGCCGCCTCCCAGCTGGGCAGGTCGGCCTTGAGCGGGACCCCGGCGTCGGTGGTGACGTGCAGCCGGGTGGTCGCGCCGAGGAAGGTCGCCACGCGTACGGTCGCGGGCTCGCCCTCGTCCCCGACGGCCATGCCCTCGGGGCGGAGCAGGACGTCGACCTCCGTACCGGCGCCGAAGGCGGACTCCCCGTGCACCGGAAGGCGGCGCCCGAACAGCTCGACGACGCCCCCGTCCCGTACGACCCCCGGCACCCGGTTCATCGTGCCGACGAACTCCGCGACGAAGGGCGTGGCCGGGCGGTCGTACAACTCGGCGGGGGCCGCGCACTGTTCGAGGCGGCCGTCCTTCATCACGGCGACCCGGTCGGCCATGGACAGGGCCTCCTCCTGGTCGTGCGTGACGAAGACCGTGGTGATGCCGAGCTCCAGCTGGATTCGGCGGATCTCCTCGCGCAGCGTGAGCCGCACCTTGGCGTCGAGGGCGGAGAGCGGCTCGTCGAGGAGCAGCACGCGCGGCCGGATCGCGAGCGCGCGGGCCAGCGCGACGCGCTGCTGCTGGCCGCCGGAGAGCTGGTGCGGGTAGTGCCCGCCGCGCCCCGGCAGGCCGACGAGGTCCAGCAACTCCGCGGCCCGCGAGGCCCGTTCACCGGAGGAGACGCCCCGTACCCGAAGTCCGTACGCGACGTTCTCGGCGGCCGTCATGTTCGGGAAGAGGGAGTACGACTGGAAGACCATGCCGATGTCGCGGCGGTGGGCGGGCACGGACGTGATGTCCTGGCCGTCCATCAGCAGCTCGCCGCTGTCGGCCGACTCGAAGCCCGCGATGATGCGCAGAGCGGTCGTCTTGCCGCAGCCGGACGGGCCGAGCAGGGCGACGAGTTCACCGGGCGCGATGTCCAGGTCGAGGCCGTCAAGGGCCACGGTGGGGCCGAACTCCCGGCGCAGGCGCTTGAGTTGCACGGGGACGGTCATGCGGTCTTCCTTTGCTTGCGGGAGCGGGTACGGCCACCGGCCAGAGCCGTGAGCAGAAGCAGCAGCCCCCAGGTGAACAGCAGGCTCAACATCGCGGCGGCGACGGAGAGTTGGGCCTCGCTGTCGCCGACGTTCACCATCCATACGGCGAAGGGCTCGAAGCCGAGTACGGAGGCGACCGAGTACTCGCCGAGCACCATGGCGAGGCTGAGCACGGCGCCGCCGGTGACGGCCTGGCGCAGGTTGGGCGCGATCACCTGGAGCAGCGTCTGGGTGCGGGACGCGCCGAGGCTGCGGGCTGCCTCGACGAGGGTGCGCAGGTCGACGGCGCGCAGGCCCGCGTCGAGGGAGCGGTACAGGAACGGCAGCGACATCACCGTGTAGACGATCACCAGGATCAGCGGGAAGTCGCGGTCGATCAGGGCCTGGAAGGTGCCGTACAGCGGGGTAGCGGCGAGGTCCTGCTGCCAGGAGAGGACCGTGGCGACACCGGCGACCAGGGCGATCGGCGGGACGACGAGCGGCATCATGCAGAGGATCTCGACGACCCGGCGCAGCTTCGGCAGGCGCAGGGCGACGGCGACCGTGGTCGGCACCATGAGGAGCAGCCCGAGCAGCACGGTGACGAGGCCGACGGAGACGGACCTCAGCAGACTCGTGGTGAGGCCTTCCGAGCCGAGTCCCTTGCTGTACACGTCGAAGCTGATGCCGTCGGCGCTGTCGATGGTGAACCACAGCGAGGCCGCGACGGGCACCAGGAAGTAGAGCGCGGCGATGCCCAGTACGGGGCCGCGCGACGTCATCCGAGCCATCGGGCACTCCTGCGCTGCAGCGGGATCTGTACGGCCATGACGAGCAGCGCGACCAGGACCATGTTGAGGCTCATCGCGAGCGCCAGGTTCTCCTGCCCGGCGAGCACGTTGCCGTTGAGGGCGTTGGCGATCTGAATGGTGATCAACTGCACGGATCCGCCGACGAGTACGGCCGCGGTGGCGTGCGAGGCGAAGGCGGTGCCGAACATCAGCACCGCGCCGCCGAGCAGCGAGGGCGTGAGCACCGGGATGCCGATGTGCCGCCAGAACTGGCCGCGGGTGGCCCCGCAGGACGCGGCCGCCTCCCGCCACTGGCCGCGCAGCCCGTCGAAGGCGGGGAGCACGGTGACGACCATCAGCGGCACCATGAAGTAGAGGTACGCGAGGACGAGCCCGGTGAAGGTGTAGACGCTGAAGCCGGTGGACTCCAGGGACAGCATCCGGGTCAGGGTGCCGGTGGTGCCGAGGGTGGCGATGAACGCGAAGGCCAGGGGTGCGCCGGAGAAGTTGGCGAACACACCGCAGGCGGCCACCACGGCCTTGCGCAGCGCGGGCCGCTCCGACGCGACAAGGGCCTGGGCGACCACGGCGCCGACGAGGGTCGCCAACAGGGCGGTGACCAGGGAGAGTTGAACGCTTCCGGCGAGGCCGTCGGCGTACACCCCGGAGAGTGCGCCGGTGACGTTCTCGGTGGTGAACCGGGTGGCGCCGGTCGCCGGGTCGGTCGCGGTGAACGCGCCGTACGCCATGGTCCCGGCGGGCAGCCCGAAGCCGACGGCGAGGAACGCGAAGAACGGGACGACGGCGAGCCAGGGGGCCCGGCGGCGGCGACGCGCGGGTTTCCGCGCCGGCGGGGCGGCGGCCGGTGCCTCGGCCGCCGCCTTCTGCAGAACCTGTTCCGCCATGGTCACCCGACCGCCTTGCCCCAGCCCTGGACGACCTTCTCCTTGGCCGCGGCCTCCTGCTCGGGGCTGGCGGACTTCGGGGTGCCGGTGACCTCGGGGAGCTTGGCGGAGGCGACCTTGTCGACGGTGCCGTCCTTCTCCAGCTTGTCGAGGAGCGCGGGCCGCGAGTAGCCCTTCAGCCAGATGTTCTGGCCCTCGTCGCTGTAGACGAACTCCAGCCAGAGGCGGGCGGCGGCGGGGTGCGGGGCGTACTTGTTGACGCCCTGGTTGTAGTAGAGCGAGTACTGCCCGTCCTCGGGGACGTTCACCTGCCAGTCGACGCCCTTGGGCTTGAGCTTGTCGCCGTAGCCGAGGTTCAGGTAGTCCCAGTCGATCGAGATGGGCGTCTCGCCCTTCTGGATGGTGGCGAGCGTCGACTCGGCGGGCACGTAATTGCCCTTCTGCTTCAGCTCCTTGAAGAAGTCGAGGCCGGCCTGTACGTCGCCGAGCGAGCCGCCGTTGGCGAGGGACGCGGCGAAGACGGCGGAGAGCGCGGAGCTGGACTCGGTCGGGTTGCCGTTGAGCGCGACCTTGTTCTTGTACTCCGGCTTGAGCAGTTCCTTGAACGTCTCGGGGCACGTCTTCACGGCTGCGGCGTCACAGCCGATGGAGATGTAGCCGCCGTAGTTGTCCGCGAAGGACCCGTCGGCCTGCTTCTGCCCGCCGGCTATCCCGTCCCAGCCCGCCACCTTGTACGGGGTGAGGAGCTGCTTGGCCTTGGCGTCCTGCATGTAGGCGGTGCCGAGGTCGAGGGCGTCGACGGCGCGCGGCTGGCCCTTGCGCTTGGCGGCGGCGTTGAGGGCCTGCTGGCTGCTGCCGCCGGGATTCTCGTTGTTGACCTGAATCCCGTACTTCTTCTCGAAGGCCTCGATCATCTCGCCGTAGTTCGCCCAGTCGGGCGCGAGGGCGTAGACGTTCAGCTCGCCCTCCTTCTTGGCCGCGGCGACCAGCTTGTCCATGCCGCCGAGGTCGGCGGCCGAACCGGCCTTGCCCGCCTTGCTGTTCTGCGCGTCCGCGGTCGGCGCGGCGCCACAGCCGGTGGCCAGGGCGGCGAGTGCACTGACGGCGCAGACGGCGATGGTCGCGGCACGCCTCGAACCACGGGGACGATATGCCTTCACGATGGATACTCCTGGGTCTTCGGCATGCCACCTGTCTGGACAAGCCATCGTCAGTAAGCCGGATGAAGATAACCGCCGAGTGACCGCCCGGTAAAGCTTTCGGTGGAGAAAAACCGCAGGTCAAAAGCGTTATGAAGAGAAGTGTTTACGCTCCTGACCAGCGGATATAAGCAGAGTCCCGCTCGCTCACACTGTGCACATCTGCGCACAGCCGGGGGATGCGCGGCCGGGGTCCGGATGACATGATCGTGACCTCCGCAAGCACGGTCCCACTAGGAGAGAAGTGACCCGACGGCACGAGGAAATCGCCGATGAGCTGCGTCGCGCCATCGCCGACGGCGGCTACCCGGTGGGCGCCGCGCTGCCCTCGGAGTCCGAACTCGCCGCCACCCACGGCGTCTCCCGCGGCACGCTCCGCCAGGCCTTCGGCACGCTCCAGGCGGAGGGCCTGATCGGATCACGGCAGGGCGCCCGGCGCGTGGTCCTCGCCGCCACCCCCAGCCAGAGCTTCACCGAACTGCGCAGCTTCGCCCAGTGGGCCAGGTCCGGCGGCCGCACCCCGGGCGGCCGGGTCCTCTCCTCGCACCGCGCCCCCGCCACCGAGGCCGAGGCGGCACAGCTCCAACTCACCCCCGGCGACGAGGTGTTGCACATCCTGCGGATCCGCACCCTGGACGGCGAACCCGTACTCCTGGAACGCACCGTGTACGCGGGCTGGACCGCCGAGGCCGTCGAACGCCTGCCGGACGACTGCGAGTCGGTGACCCAGAGCCTGTACGAGGCGGTGGGCCTGGTCATGTCGCACGGCGAGCACCACCTCGACGCGGTCGCCGCCGGCACCGTCGACGCCCGGGAGCTGGCCGTGCGCCGCGGCTCCCCACTGCTCCGGGTGCGCCGCACCACGACCACCACGGAGGGCCGCCCGGTGGAGACCTCCGACGACCGTTACCGCCCCGGCACGGTGGTCTTCACCGTCCGCAACTCGGTGCAGGCCAACCCCCTGGCCCGCACCGCGCCCACCCGCACTTCACCTTGAGGACTCCCGCCATGGAACCGGCGCCGACGCCCACCGCGACGATCGCTCTCGCCCGCCCCGCCGCCCTGCTCTGCGACATGGACGGCACCCTCGTCGACACCGAGCACGCCTGGCTCGACGCGGTCGCGGAGTTCCTGCGGGCGCAGGGCTCCCCGACGGGCGGCCCGACCCTCGCCCCGTTCGCGGGCGCGGCGGTGGCCGACGCCGCGGACCATCTCGTACGGCACGGTCTGACGCCCCTGACGGCCGCCGAGAGCGCCGAGATCCTGGACCGGGCCTTCACCGCCCGGGTCGCGGCGGGCGTGACCGTACAGCCGGGCGCGCTGCGGCTGCTCGACCGGGCCCGGACGCTCGGCATCCCCACGGCGCTCGTGACGGCCTCGGAGCGGCACGTGGCGGACCTGGTCCTCGACACCCTGGGGCGGCACCGCTTCGACACCTCGGTCACCTCGGGCGAGTCCGACCGCGGCAAGCCGCACCCCGACCCGTACCTCACGGCCGCCGCCACGCTCGGCGTGGCCCCGAAGGACTGCCTGGCGGTGGAGGACACCCCGACGGGCGCGGCGGCCGCCCTCGCGGCGGGCTGCCGCCTCCTCGCGGTCCCTTCGGTGCCGGGCATAGAGCCGGGCCCTCGTACGACGCTGGTGCGGAGCCTCGAAGAGGTCGAGTTCTAGTCGGCCCGCGGCAAGCAAAGAGGGCGGTACCCGGGGCTTCCCGGGTACCGCCCTCAAAGACGTAAGGCTTACTTGCCCTTCGCCGCTTCCTTCAGCTTCGAACCGGCCGAAACCTTCACGCTGTAACCGGCGGGGATGTCGATCGGCTCGCCGGTCTGCGGGTTGCGGGCGGTGCGAGCGGCACGGTGGGTGCGCTCGAAGGTCAGGAAGCCGGGGATGGTGACCTTCTCGTCGCCCTTGGCGACGATCTCGCCGACCGTCTCGGCGAACGCGGCCAGCACGGCGTCGGCGTCCTTGCGGGTCACCTCGGCGCGGTCGGCCAGCGCGGCCACCAGCTCACTGCGGTTCATTTTTGTACTCCCGTGTTCTTCTTGCCGTTGAGGCGTGCCACGCGGCTGGGCCGCGTGTTCAGCTCAGCGAAGCCGATGCTGCCAGGGTCCTTCGTGGGTCCCCGGACCCGGGTCCGTAAGTCGGACCCTCCCGCCTAGAGACGCATCCTGCCCCTAAAAATGGCGGGAAAGCCAATCCGGCACCCTTCGGAGTCACACGAAAAGCGCCACATCGTCGAAATGGTGACGAAGTCGGCGACGGTCCGTCCAGCTCCGGGCGTCGGACCCCCAGGATTTCAGGGCGCGCCGTCCGCAACCCTAGAGGGCAGGGCGGCGGCACCCGTTCCACGACGCGCCGCCGGACCTGCCGTGGGAACCGTCACATCAGACGGTGGGCGCCCCGGCACCCGCGGCCTTCGCGGCGTTGCGCACCGCTCCGGCGACCGCGCCCGCGACCTTGTCGTTGAAGACGCTGGGGATGATGTAGTTCGGGTTCAGCTCGTCCTCGGTGACGACGTCCGCGAGGGCGCTGGCGGCGGCCAGCATCATCTCGGTGTTCACGGTGCGCGACTGGGCGTCGAGCAGGCCGCGGAAGACGCCCGGGAACACCAGGACGTTGTTGATCTGGTTCGGGAAGTCGGAGCGGCCGGTGGCCACGACGCCCGCCGTGCGACGGGCGATCGAGGGGTCGACCTCCGGGTCCGGGTTCGCGAGCGCGAAGACGATCGAGTCGTCCGCCATGGCCGCGACATCGTCGCCGCCGAGCACGTTGGGCGCCGAGACACCGATGAACACGTCGGCGCCGACCACGGCCTCCTTGAGGGTGCCGGTGACGCCCTCCGGGTTGGTGTTGTCCGCGATCCAGCGCAGCGGGGAGTCCACCGCCGCGTCCTTGAGGTCGTCGCGCTGGGCGTGCACCACGCCGTGGATGTCGGCCACGACGGCATGCTTGACGCCGGCCGCGATGAGCAGCTTCAGGATGGCCGTACCGGCCGCGCCCGCACCGGACATGACGACGCGTACGTCGCCGATGTTCTTGCCCACCACGCGCAGCGCGTTGGTCAGGGCGGCGAGTACGACGATGGCAGTGCCGTGCTGGTCGTCGTGGAAGACCGGGATGTCGAGGGCCTCGCGCAGGCGGGCCTCGATCTCGAAGCAGCGCGGCGCGGAGATGTCCTCCAGGTTGATGCCCGCGAAGCCGGGGGCGATCGCCTTGACGATCTCGACGATGGCGTCGGTGTCCTGGGTGTCCAGGCAGATCGGCCAGGCGTCGATGTCGGCGAAGCGCTTGAAGAGGGCCGCCTTGCCCTCCATGACCGGCATGGCGGCCATCGGGCCGATGTTGCCGAGGCCGAGCACCGCGGAGCCGTCGGTGACGACCGCGACGGTGTTGCGCTTGATGGTCAGCCTGCGGGCGTCCTCGGGGTTCTCCGCGATGGCCATGCAGACCCGGGCGACGCCCGGCGTGTAGACCATGGAGAGGTCGTCACGGTTGCGAATGGGGTGCTTGGACTGCATCTCGATCTTGCCGCCGAGGTGCATCAGGAACGTACGGTCGGAGACCTTCCCGAGCGTCACGCCCTCGATGGTGCGGAGCTGCTCGACGATCTCGTCGGCGTGAGCCGTGGAGGTCGCGGCGATCGTGACGTCGATACGGAGCTTCTCGTGGCCGGAAGCCGTCACGTCGAGGCCGGTCACCGAGCCTCCGTGGGACTCGACGGCCGTGGTGAGCTGCGATACGGCCGTACCGCTCGCAGGCACCTCGAGCCTGACCGTCATCGAGTAGGAGACGCTGGGCGCCGTAGCCATGCCGACTTCCTCTTTCACCTGTATGTCGCTTGCGTCATCCGATCGTCGCACCTACCGCTGGGTACGCGGTAGCCGCCCCGGATTGAGAACGTTGTGTTCTCACCGCTGCCGAGGAGAGGTCGGACGCTCACCGAATGGTTTCGGAAAACATCTTCCACCATACGAGAACTGTCGGATCGTTGGAAGACTTTCCTTGAACGCTGGAAGAACCCTGGAGGTAACGACAAAAAGGCCCGCGACACCGATGGTGACGCGGGCCTCTGGTGTGGCTTGGATGACACCGACCCGCCATGCTCGCCTCGCGGCAAGTGGTCGCTCGTAGCGACGAAGGTTGGGCCCGGGGGCTTGGATCGGGCCGGTGTCACGTCCAAGGTAACAAAGGATCCCGGGAAGGCAATTCCCGCGCGGGGTGGGACTTTCAGTCCCGCAGAAGGTCCGGTACGCCCGCCGCGTCCGGCTCGTCACGTTCGCCCGAGACGACCGTGAGCTGCTGCGTCGCACGGGTCAACGCCACGTACAGGACCCGCAGTCCCGCCGGTGACTCGTCGGCGATCTCGGCCGGGGAGACCACCACCGTCGCGTCGTACTCCAGGCCCTTCGCCTCCAGGCTGCCGAGGGCCACCACCCGGTCGCCGAGGTCCGCGAGCCAGCGCGCCGCCTCCGCGCGGCGGCGCATCGCGACCACCACGCCCACCGTGCCGTCGACCCGCTCCAGGAGCTCCGCCGCCTCCGCCCGCACCGAGGCGGCCAGGCCGCCGTCGCGGAGCACCGCGAAGCGCGGCTCGACGCCGGTCGAACGGACCGCCTTCGGGGACTCGCTGCCCGGCATGGCAAGGGCGAGCACCTTCGCCGCGAGGTCCGCGATCTCGGACGGATTGCGGTAGTTGACGGTCAGTTCGAAGCGGCGCCGCGGCCTGCTGCCGAGCGCCTCGTCGCGGGCCGCGGCCGCCTCGTCCGGGTCCGACCAGGAGGACTGCGCGGGGTCGCCGACCACCGTCCAGGTCGCGTGCCGGCCGCGGCGGCCCACCATCCGCCACTGCATGGGCGTCAGGTCCTGCGCCTCGTCGACGATGACGTGCGCGTACTCCACCCGCTCCTGGGCGAGGCGCTCGGCGCGCTCGCGCTGGGTCTCCTCGCGCTGCGGCATCAGCTCGTCCAGGCCGGTGAGTTGGTCCAGCGGGTCCAACTCGCGCTTCTTCTTCGGGCGGGCCGGAGTGCCGAGCAGCGTCTGCAGCTCGTCGAGGAGCGCCACATCGTGCACGGTCAGGCCGTCGCGGCGCAGCGAACGGGCCACCCGGCGGGTCTCCCCCGGGTTCAGGACCCGGCGCGCGAACCGGCCGAGGCGCTTCTCCTCGGCCATCGCCGTGAGCACCTGACGGGGCGTGATCTCCGGCCACCAGGCGTCGAGGAACGCCACGAACTCGTCCTCGGAGCGCACGTCCTCGTCGAAGGAGGACCGCAGTTCGGCGGCGAGCTCCGGGTCGGCGTGCCGGCCGGCCGCGCCGGAGCGGGACCACAGGGCGTCGAGGAGCAGCTTGCGGGCGCGCGGGCGCAGCAGGTTCACCGGGGCGGTGCCGCCGAGGGTGTTGTGCCGGATCCGGTCGAGCTCGTCGGCGCCCAGCTCGATGCGGCGGCCGAAGGCCACGACCCGCAGCCGGGTGGGCGCCTCGGGGCTCTCCAGTACGCCGCGGGCCGCCTTGCGCAGCACCTTCAGCATCCGGGACGAACCCTTGACGCGGGCCACCGCCGGTTCGTCGTACAGCGAGGCCTCCGCGCCGTCGACGAGCGAACCGACCGCGCGGATCGCGACCTGGCCCTCCTCGCCGAGGGACGGCAGGACGCCCTCCGTGTACGCGACCAGGAGTGGTGTCGGGGAGACGATCAGGATGCCGCCCGCGTACCGCCTGCGGTCCTGGTAGAGCAGGTACGCGGCGCGGTGCAGGGCGACGGCCGTCTTGCCGGTGCCGGGGCCGCCCTCCACGTACGTCACCGAGGCGGCGGGGGCCCGGATGACCAGGTCCTGTTCGGCCTGGATGGACGCCACGATGTCCCGCATCGTGTGCGAGCGGGCCTGGCCGAGCGCCGCCATCAGGGCGCCGTCGCCGAGCACCGGGAGCTGCTCGCCGTCCAGGTACGCGGTCAGCTCGGGGCGCATCAGGTCGTCCTCGACGCCGAGCACCTTGCGGCCCTTGGAGCGGATCACGCGGCGGCGGACGACCCGGCCCGGGTCGACCGGGGTGGAGCGGTAGAACGGCGCGGCGGCGGGGGCCCGCCAGTCGATGACCAGCGGTGCGTAGTCCGCGTCGAGTACGCCGATCCGGCCGATGTGCAGCGTCTCCGCGATCTCGGCCGTGTTGTCGGGGCGCACGGCGTCGTCCGCCGCGTCGACCGACGTGTACGCGCCGTCCGGGCCCTTCTTGCCGTCCTTGCCGAGCAGCAGGTCGATACGGCCGAAGAGGAAGTCCTCGAACTCGTTGTTGAGGCGGTTGAGATGCACGCCCGCGCGGTACACCTGCGCGTCCCGCTCGGCGAGCGCGCCGGGTGTGCCGACCTGGCCGCGCTTGGCCGCGTCGTTCATGAGGAACTCCGCCTCGTGGATCTTCTCCTCGAGGCGCCGGTAGACCTGGTCGAGATGGGCCTGTTCGGCGCCGATCTCGCGGTCTCGTGTGCCTGACGGCAGGACTCCGTTGACGTCGGCCACCGAGTTCCCCTTCTTCGTTACTGGGCAGCCGTCAACCGTACGCGAAGTTACCTGCCGACCTCCACAGGGCGTCCCCCGTGAGATGCGCGGCGCCCGTGGTCAGAGGGACTTGGCGAGGCTGCGGCGGCGGTGCCGTGCCACTCGTTCGCGGTTGCCGCACAGCTCGCTGGAGCACCAGCGGCGGCGCCGGCCGCGTGAGGTGTCGAGGTAGATCAACGGGCAGTTGTCGCCCTCGCAGCGGCGTACGCGGGCGCGCGCCGCCGGGTCGGTGAGGAGGTCGACCGCGTCCCGCGCGAGCGCCGCGAGCAGCGCCGCTCCCTCCGGGTCCGGGTGCAGGGCGCGTATCAGGTCACCGGTGCCGGTGCGGACGGCGCGCGGGGCGGGCGGGGCGGCGGCGGCGCGTTCGTTGACCCGGGCGAGCGCGGCGGCGGCCGGTTCGGGGCGGAGCAACGCCCCTATGTCGGCGCGCAGTTCACGGAAGGCGGCGACGCAGTCGGGGCCGACTGCGGCCAGTGGGGTGCCCGCGGGGACGAGCCCGGTGTGGACGAGCCAGGCCCGCAGCGCGTCAGGGCCGTCGAGGTGTTCCACGGGGTGCGCGGTCGCGAGCAGATCGAGACAGCTCCTCCCGGCGTCGAACCGGTCCTCGTACGTGGCCGCGGCTGCCGCCATGCGCCTGTCACCGCCTTGTGGGGGTACGGAACGGGCTCCTCACTCCCACCAGAGTGCCCGCGCACGGCGCTCCCCGGAAG
>NZ_JAAAHS010000234.1 GCF_009908195.1 Streptomyces boluensis
GTCCCGCCCCGACCGCCCCCGCTTCGTCTCCGAGCGGGCCTTCTTCTGGCGGAGGCGGCGTTCGTTGATGCCTCGGGGGATCTTCGTGGCGCGGCGCGGGCGTGGTGGTGGGGCCGTGGCTTCGGCGAGGAGGGAGGTCAGGCGGGTCGCGGCCATCTCGCGGTTGCGCCACTGGGAACGGTGCTCCGAGGCCCGTACCGCGATGACGCCGTCGACCAGGCGGGGCGCCAGGCGCTCCAGGGCGCGGGCCTTCCAGACCTCCGGGAGCGCCTGCGTCCTGGCCAGGTCGAACCTCAACTCGACTTGCGAGTCAGAGGTGTTGACGTGCTGGCCGCCGGGGCCCGAGGAGCGGGAGAAGCGCCACAGGAGCTCGGCCTCCGGCAGGAGGACCGAACCGCGGATGACGTGGGGACCAGGCATACCCCCATGGTCGCGCGCCTCGGCCGTTCCCGTCACCTCAATTCCACCGCCTGCCCGGCACTCCCCTTCGTGTTCACCGGGAAGACATCGCCGCACAACCCTTCGTACGCCACATGAGTCACACCTCTGGAGGTCCATCCCGGGATCGGATCCCTGGGTGTCCTTTCCCCCTCAATTCCCCCTACGAATACGGGAGTTCCACCGTGCGCGTACGCACCCTCGCCGCCACCGCCGCCGTAGCGGCACTTACCGCGGCCGGTCTGACCTTGCCCTTGGCCGGGAGCGCCGCGGCCGTCGAGGCTCCGCGGTTCGACTTCAACGGTGACGGATACGCGGACATCGCGGTCGGTATGCCCAACGCCACGGTCGACGGCAAGGCCAAGGCCGGCTATGTCAGCGTGATCTTCGGTGGGCCGCAGAGCCCCAGCCAGTCCACCGGTGTCATCAGCCAGGCCGAGGCCGGCATACCCGGCACGCCCGAGGCCGGTGACCGCTTCGGGTCCTCCGTGGCGCCCGTCGACGTGAACGGCGACGGCACCTTCGAGCTCGTCGTCGGCGCCAGCGGCGAGTCGCTCACCTCCGAGCAGCTCAGGGACGAGGGCACCATCACCGTCCTGGACGGCTCGGAGTGGAACATCAAGGGCACCACCGTGGTCCGGGGCACCTCAGAGTTCAGCAAGATTGGCGGCACCCTCGCCACCGGTGACTACGACGGCGACGGTGACACCGACCTCGCGTACGGCGAGAGCGGCGAGGAGCGGGGCTCGCTCCGGTTCCGGCCCGGCCCGCTCACCGCCGACCCGGTGACCCCCACCACCCTGCGCACCTACGGCATGGGCGGCGCCACCCGCGCCCTGGCCACCGGCGACTTCGACGGCGACGGCCGCGACGACCTCGCCGCCACCTGGCAGGGCATGGAGGACTCCAGCACCTTCATCACGCGCTGGAACGAGCAGGCCGAACCCGCCCAGTGGTACGCGGACGCCGACCGGGGCAGCGCGCTCGCCGCCGCCGACTTCGACCGGGACGGCACGGACGACCTCGCGGTCGGCCTCGTACAGCCCAACCCCGAGTCGGAGAGCACGCATTGTGAGGACCGGCTCGGGGGAGCTGTCCTGCTGCTCAAGGGGTCGAAGACCGCGAACTTCGGCGACGAGAGCGAGTGCTTCACGCAGTCCAACCCGGAGGTCGGCGGCGCCGGCGAGGACGGGGACGACTTCGGCGCCGCGCTGTCCGCCGGGGACCTGAACGGCGACAGCCGTCCGGAACTGGTCGTCGGCGTGCCCGGCGAGGACGTCGGCACCGTGAAGGACGCGGGCGGATACGTGACCCTGAACGGCACGGAGCACGGCCTCTACGGCGGTCTGGCGCGCAGCCAGAGCACCGCGAACATGCCCGGCACGGCCGAGGCGGGCGACCGCTTCGGCGCCCAGGTGTCCGTCGGCGACCACAACCGCGACGGACTGTGGGACACCGCGGTGAGCGCGCCCGGCGAGAACGCGGGTGAGCCCAGGTCGGGCGGCGTCTGGTTCGCGCCGAGCAGCACCGAGGAGACGTACCCGCAGGGCAAGTCCCTGACCCCGTTCGGCTTCGCGCTGCCCAACGGGGCCATCAAGTACGGCGAGGTGCTTGGCCTCTAGGCCCGCGTACGCGAGAGGACAGGACCGGCCCGGACCCGCCTCGCGCTAAGCCAGGATCACGCTGCGCGTGAGGTTCCGGGGCCGGTCCGGGTCGTACCCCTTGGACTCCGCGAGGGCGACCGCGAGGCGCTGCGCGCGGATCAGGTCGGCCAGGGGGTCGGTGTCGCGCGCGACGAGGTGGCCGCCGACCCGGTCCACGTCAGCGGCGAGGCCGTCCGGCAGGGTGCCGAACATCCAGGCCACGCGGCCGGGGCCGGTGATGGAGATGGGGCCGTGGCGGTACTCCATCGCCGGGTACGACTCGGTCCACGCCCCGGCCGCCTCCCGCATCTTGAGGCCCGCCTCAAGGGCTAGCCCGTACGTCCAGCCGCGGCCGAGGAACGTCCACTGCTCCGCTCCGAGCACCGGCTCCGGCAGCGGCTCGGTGACCGCGAGTTCGGCGTCCACCGCGGCCTCGGCCACCGGCTTCACGCCGAGCGCCGACAGGTCGCCGAGCCCGGCCCGCAGGAACGCGAGGGCCGTCGTCGCGAAGCGGGTCTGGACCACCGACTCCTCGTCCGCGAAGTCGAGCACGGCCACCGCGTCCGCGGCCTCCATGACGGGGGTCTTCGGGTCGGCGGTGAGGGCCGTCGTCGGCACCGATCCGCGCAGTGCGCCGAGGAGTTCGAGCACCTCCGTCGTCGTACCGGAGCGGGTGATCGCCACGACCCGGTCGTACGCGCGGCCCGCCGGGAACTCCGACGAGGCGAAGGCGTCCGTCTCGCCCTGGCCCGCGGCCTCGCGCAGCGCCGCGTACGCGATGGCCATGAACCAGGACGTGCCGCAGCCGGTGACGGCGACCCGCTCGCCCGGTCGCGGCAGCCCGTCGAAGTCGGCGGCGGCCTCGGCGGCCCGGCGCCAGCAGGCGGGCTGGGTGGCTATTTCAGCTGCGGTACGTGACATGCGCGGCGGCTCCTCGGCGAGCTGGCGTACGTGTGCGCCAGGACGTGTGGTGCGGGCGGGGCGTGCATAGCAGAAATGTGCATAGCAGGCCTGTGGCCTGCGGGGCAACGGTGGGACGGGTGACGGACGGGCGACGGACCTCCGGCCCCGGCCTCGTTGCCGAAGCGAGATGTGAGTGGTGTAGACCTTATGTGTGAACGTGCGGCAAACTCGCCGTTCTATTCGGAGCGGACGGGACCGGACGGGACCGGCAAGACGGGACAGGCAAGGGTGGGGAAGCGGCTGTGCAGCGGCGTGTAACTGGTCTGACGGCGGCGGTCGCCGCACTCGGCATCACGGCAGGCGTCACCGGCTGCGGAGCGACCGGCGGCTCCGGTGACGTGACCCTGAAGATGGTCGCCGCCGACTACGGCGACGGCCCCGCGAACAGCAGCCAGAAGTACTGGGACGCGGTCGCCGCCGACTTCGAGAAGCAGAACCCCGGCATCAAGGTCGACGTCGACGTCTACTCGTGGAGCGACGTGGACGCCAAGGTCGCCGCGATGGTCAAGAAGGGCGCGGCCCCGGACATCGCGCAGATCGGCGCGTACTCCGACTACGCCGCGCAGGGCAAGCTCTACCGCGCCGGCGACCTGCTCTCCATCCCCGTACAGGCCGACTTCCTGCCCGCCCTGACCGAGGCGGGGCAGGTGCGGCGGGTGCAGTACGGGATGCCGTTCGCGTCCTCGACCCGGCTGCTGTTCTACAACAAGAAGCTGTTCGCCGAGGCCGGGATCACCGACGCCCCGCAGAGCTGGACCGAGCTCGCCACGGACGCGCGGCTGCTGAAGGCGAAGGGCGTGAAGTACCCGTTCGCGCTGCCCCTCGGCAGTGAGGAGGCGCCCGCCGAGACCCTGATGTGGCTGCTGAGCGGCGGCGACGGCTACACCGACAACGTCGGTACGTACACCCTCGACTCGGACCTGAACGTCCAGACGTTCAAGTGGCTCAAGGACGAGCTGGTCGGCAAGGACCTCACCGGGCCGACCGCGCCCGGCGAGCTCGACCGGCAGGACGCCTTCAACGCGTTCTCACGCGGCGAGGTCGGCATGCTCAACGGCCACCCGACGCTGATGAAGCAGGCCGAGAAGAAGGGCGTCGAGTACGGGATGGTCCCGCTGCCCGGCGTCAACGGCAACGCCAAGTCCACCCTGGGCGTCGCCGACTGGATGATGGGCTTCAAGCGACACGGTCACAAGGAAGAGATCGGCAAGTTCCTGGACTTCGTCTACGACGACGCGAACGTCCTGGAGTTCTCCGAGCGCTACGACATCCTGCCCGTCACCTCGACCGCCTCCGACAAGATGGCCGAGGACCCGGAGTACAAGCACCTGCGGAAGTTCCTCGAGGAGCTGCCGGACTCGCAGCTGTACCCGGTGGGCAAGACGTCCTGGGCGCAGGTCAGCGCGTCCCTCAAGAAGAACATCGGCAAGGCCGTCCGGCCGGACGGCAACCCCGCCTCGGTCCTGCGGCACCTGCAGAACGAGGCCGCCGCGGCCGAGTCGGCCGAGTAGCGCGGACGGTGGCGGTGGCGGTGGCGGTGTCTGTGTCGGTGCGCGCGTCTACGGTTTTCTCATGACCTCCGCAGAGCCCGAGCCCGAGCCCCAGCCTGAACCCGGACCTGAACCCGAGTCGTCCGGGGAGCCGGAGCCCGAGCCCGAGCCCGCTCCCGGCGCCGCCGGGCTCTCCGCGCGCGATCAGGACGTGCTCGCCCTGGAGCGGCGCGGCTGGCCCACGCCCGGCCTGAAGGAGCGGGCGATACGCGAGCGGCTCGGCATATCCCCGACCCGCTACTACCAGGTCCTCAACGCCCTCCTCGACGACCCGAAGGCCCAGGAGCACGACCCGGTGACCGTCAACCGGCTCCGCCGCGTCCGCACCGCCCGCCGCTCCCGCCGCTAGGTCAAGCCCGACCACTATCCCCGTACGACCGGGGTGCGCTCCGCCCCGAGCTGGATAGGGTCGGCCCATGGGCAGCCACCCGCACCCCCGTACCCCCGACGACCTGCCGGTCCCGGTGACCTCCGCCGGGCGGGACGGGCTCGCCGCGTTCCGCACCCGGCCCGAACGCGCCCTCGTGGCACTGGACTTCGACGGCACCCTCGCCGAGATCGTCCCCGACCCGGAGCAGGCGCGGGCCCACCCGGACGCCGTGCCCGCGCTCGCCGCGCTCGCGCCCAAGGTCGCCTCCGTCGCCGTGATCACCGGCCGGCCCGCCGGAGTGGCGGTGCGGTACGGCGGCTTCGCCGGGGTCGCGGGACTTGAGCACCTGGTCGTGCTCGGGCACTACGGCGCGGAGCGCTGGGACGCCGTCACGGGCACGGTGCAGGCCCCCGAGCCGTACCCCGGTGTGGCCGCCGCGCGGGCCGAACTCCCCGGGTTCCTGGACGTGTTGGGCGCCTGGCGCGGTACCTGGATCGAGGAGAAGGGGCGGGCGGTCGCCGTGCACACGCGCCGCGCGGACGACCCGCAGGCGCTGTTCGACGCCCTGCGCGGCCCGCTCGCCGAACTCGCCGCCCGGCACGGCCTGATCACCGAGCCGGGCCGCTTCGTGATCGAGCTGCGCCCGCCCGGCACGGACAAGGGCGTGGCGCTCGCGGCGTACGCGCGCGAGGTCGGCGCCGAGTCGGTCCTGTACGCCGGGGACGACCTGGGGGACCTGTCCGCGTTCGCGGCGGTGGAGAAGTTGCGGTCGGACGGGGTGGCGGGGCTCCTCGTGTGCAGCGGCAGCGCGGAGGTCGCGGAGCTGGCCGAGCGGGCGGACGTGACGGTCGACGGGCCGTCGGGAGTGGTCGGACTGCTCGCCGCGCTCGCGGCAGCGGTGTCGGCGCCGGGGCCCGGCGAGGGCTGAGCTCAGCGCTTCAGCTCGCGCACCTGGTCCAGGAACCACCGCTCCGGCGGCAGCGCGGTCGCCGCGGCGGCGAGGCGTTCGGTGCGGGCGGCGCGTTCCTCGTGCGGCATCGTGAGCGCCTCGTGCAGCGCCGCCGCCGTACTCACCACGTCGTACGGATTGACCGTGAGCGCGTCCGCGCCGAGCTCCTCGTGTGCGCCCGCCTCGCGGGAGAGGACCAGGGCGCAGCCCGCGTCGGAGACGACTGGGATCTCCTTGGCGACCAGGTTCATGCCGTCCCTGATGGGGTTGACGAGGGCCACGTCCGCGAGCCGGTACGCCGCGAGGGAGCGTGCGAAGTCGTCCTCGACGTGCAGGATCACCGGGGTCCAACCAGGCGTCGAGAAACGGGAGTTGACGCTGTCCGCGACCCGCGCGACCTCCGCCGTGTAGTCGCGGTACACGGCGAGGTCCTGGCGCGAGGGGTAGGCGAAGGCGAGGTGCACGACGCGTTCGTGCCACTCGGGGTGCTCGTCGAGGAGGAGTTCGTACGCGCGCAGCCCGCGCACGATGTTCTTGGAGAGTTCGGTGCGGTCGACGCGGACGATCGTGCGGCGCTCGCCGGTGCCGCCGATCTGCCGGCGCAGCGCCGCCGTCCGTTCGGCCACGTCGTCGCGGTGGGCGCGCTCGCGCAGGAAGTCCGCGTCGGCGCCGAGCCCGTGCACGCCGACGCGGGCTCCGCCGAGGCCGCCGACCACCGCGTCGCAGCAGGCCGTGAACGTGTCGGCCCAGCGGCGGGTGAGGAAGCCGAGCCGGTCCGCGCCGAGCATGCCGCGCAGGAGCTGTTCCGCGATGTCGTCGGGCAGCATCCGGAAGTAGTCGACGGGCGCCCACGGGGTGTGCGAGAAGTGCCCGATGCGCAGGTCGTCGCGGAGTTCCCGGAGCATGCCGGGGACCAGGGCCAGGTGGTAGTCCTGCACGAGGACGGCGGCGCCCGGCGCGGCCCCGTCGGCGAGGGCCTCGGCGAAGGCGCGGTTGTAGCGCTCGTACGCGGCCCACTGGCGGCGGAACTCCTGGTCGAAGACCGGTTCCAGGGGGGTCTGGTACAGCATGTGGTGCACGAACCAGAGGACCGAGTTGGCGATGCCCTGGTAGGCGTCCGCGTGCACGTCGGCGTCGATGTCGAGCATCCGTACGCCGGGCTCGGTGACCCCGCGCCGTACCGCCTCGCGGTCGCCGTCGCCGAGGGCCGCGCAGACCCACAGGGCGCCGGCGTCGGGGCCGATCGCGGAGAGCCCGGAGACCAGGCCGCCGCCGCCCCGCTTGGCGTCGAGGCCGCCGTCCGGTCGTACGGAGTAGGTCACGGGGCCGCGGTTGGACGCGACGAGGATCGGGGCGGCGGTGCGCTCGGGGGCCATGACGCGAAACCTAGCCCGGCCCCGGAACGCGTAAACGTACGGCCGGGCTCGTCCGAGCCCGGCCGTACGCCGTGGGGGTGCTTCAGGTCAGGTCAGTTCAGGTCAGTCGCGGCGGCGTCCCCGCGTCATGGCCATGGCGAGCGCGCCGAGGCCGCAGAGGACGACCGAGATCCCGGTGTAGAGCAGGGTCGGGGTGCCGGTGCCGGTGGTGGCCAGTTCGGCCCGCTGCGGGGCGGCCTGGGCGCCGGACTCAGGGGCGAGGGCCTGGCGGGCCTGGACGCGGCTGCTGGTGATCACCGAGGTGCAGGGGTCGGAACCGCCCGCCCGCTCGTCCACCGGCGGGCAGGTGGTCTTCGCCGCGCGAGCCGTCACGGTGAGCACGGTGACCTTGCCGGGGGTGCAGGACGCCCGGACCCGCTGCACGATGCGGACCTTGGACTCGGCGGGTACGTCGCCCTTCCAGACGTACACGTCGCCTTCCTTGGTGACGGTGCCGCTGCTGGTCTGCGGGGTGCCGCCCGCCCTGACGGGCCACTCGATCTCGACGCCCTCGCGGCGGTCGCCCGAGCTGTTCTTCAGCGTGATCGTGTTGGTGGTGGAGGCGCACGGCGCGACGGTCGGGTCGGCCGGGATGTTGCTGATCTCGATGTGCGGGGTCGCCTCCGGGCGCTGCCGCACCTCGGGGGTGACGCCGCAGGCCGGGTCGGTGCTGCCGGCCTCGCAGTTGGAGCGCGGCGAGGACACGTCGACGTTGTTGCGCAGCTTGCCGTCGCCGCTGACCGGGTCGTTGACGGTCACCGAGTAGGTGATGGTCGCGGTCTCGTCGGGTGCGATGTCGCCCTGGAAACCGATGCGCGGGGCGTCGTAGTCGACCTTGCCGGTGTCCGTCTTCGCGTCGCCGTTGTACGTCGCGTCGTCGAGGGTGTCGGTCAGGTCGTCGGTGAACTTGGCGTTCGGGTACGGGAGTCGGCTGATGTTCTTCGCCTTCACCGTGTATGTGAGGGTGTCACCGGGATGCACCGTCTTCGGCGACGCGGTCTTGGTGACCTCCAGGTCGGGCACCGGCACCGAGAACGCGAGCGCCGAGGGCACATAGGTGTCGCCCTTGGTGCGGAACGTCAGGTCGGCGGAGGTGGCGCCCTGCTTGATGGTGCCCGCCGGGATGTCGACGGTCTCGGCATCGATGCTGAAGTTGTTGGCGTCGCAGGGGTCGAGACAGCCCTCGGCGTGGCTGTTGAAGAAGTTGTTGGTGGAGCCCGCGCTGTTGGCGATGTTGGTGCCGTTGACCAGGAACTGGTCGCCGCTCACATTGGCGTCGCCCTCGTACGCGGTGGTGCTGGCGCGCAGCTTGCCGTCACCGGTGCGGTAGAAGCCGTCGACCGTGATGGTGGTGTCGGGGTCCTTGGACTGCTGGACGACATGGCCGCCGTACACGTAGACGTTGCGGCGGTCCGGCGCGTACTGGGCGTTGGGGGCGTCGTACTTGTAGACGACGGTCAGGGACCAGCCGCCGACGCAGCCCTTGCCGGTGGGCGCCCACACATTGCCGACGGAGACCGGCACGTCGGAGCCGGAGGCCATCGCCTGGAACGAGGACGTGACGTCGGCCTCGGCGGTGTAGTAGTGCGGCCCGCCGACCTCGGACGGGGTGCGCACCGCGTTCTGCACGGTGACGGGCGTCTCGGCGCCGCCGTTCACCTTGATCACCGGCTGTGTGCTGAGCGGGTCACCGGCGGGCGAGGTGGCCACACCCGCGGTGTCGCAGCGCTGGATCTGGTTGCGGCCCAGCTTGTACGTGCCGTCGTTGCCGCCCCAGAAAAGTCGGGCGTACGCGACCTCGGCGCCCGGCGGGATCCGCACCTTGCCGGTGCTGGAGTTCAGTACCGGGGAGCTGAGCCCCGCCGTGTTCACGTACTGCATGTCGAACTGGTTGTTGTTCGCGGTGCTGCCGCCGGACTGGGCGGTACGGCAGGCGGCCGCCTCGTCGGCGGGGGTGCTGGGGCAGTCCAGTACGGAGTTGCCCAGCGTGATGAAGTCGCCGTACAGCGCCTCGTCGTAGCGCTTGGCGAAGGGTTCGACGACGACGGCAGCGGCGGGGGCCGCGCCGATCAGGGAGGTGGCGGCGGTGGCCACGGCGATCAGCGCGCCGACCAGGCGGGCCGGGCCACGGCGGCCTGTTCGCCACGATTGCGGCATTACATGTCTGTCCCACATAAATGGGAAATTTAGGCAATGAGCATCATCGGACCGGGCTACGCCACGCGGCGGTCCCGGTACTCCTCGATGTTCAGCATCGGCGGCCGCTCCTCGGTGTCCACCGCGTGCGTGCGCGGCTCGAAGCCGTCCGCGCCGCGCTCGAACTGGGTAAGCCGCGGCCGCACCAGATGCCCGCGGGCGAGCCGCAGCTGCGCCGTGCGGTAGATCGCCGCCGCCATCCGGCCGAGCGCCCGGCCGTCCTGGTGCCGGTGCAGCCGCACCCCCACGTCGACCTGCGCGAGCGCGTCCAGGCCCACGGTGTGCAGCGCGTCCACGAGCAGCCCCAGCTCCACCCCGTACCCCACCGGGAACGGCAGCCGCTCCAGGAGCGACCGGCGGGCCGCGTACTCGCCGCCCAACGGCTGGACGAATCCCGCCAGTTGGGGCCAGTGCAGATTGAGCAGCGGCCGCGCCACCAACTCCGTCACCCGACCGCCCTGGCCCGTGGCCTCGCCGAGCGGCCGGTCGTACATCGCCTTCACGAACTGCACCTCGGGGTCGGTCAGGAGCGGCCCGACGATCCCCGTCACGAAGTCCGCGGAGAACTCCCGCAGATCGGCGTCGACGAAGCACACCACGTCACCGCCGGTCACGAGCAGCGACCGCCACAGCACCTCGCCCTTGCCGGGCACCGCGGGCAGCCGCGGCAGTATCGCGTCCCGGTGCACGACCCGCGCCCCGGCAGCCGCGGCCACCTCGGACGTACGGTCGGTGGAACCCGAGTCGATCACCACCAGCTCGTCGACGAGCGGCACGTCCGGGGTCATCAGCTTGCGGCGGATCACGGTGACGATCTCGCCGACCGTGGCCTCCTCGTCGAGCGCGGGCAGCACGACGCTGACCGTCGTTCCCAGCCTGGCCTTGGCGGCCAGGAGCTGGTCGAGCGAGCGGTCCTGCACGGACCAGGAACGCCGTTCGAGCCAGCGCTCCACCTCTTCGAGCACGTCTGCATACTCCCTGGTCTGTGATCCATCTCGCGGTTCGGACGACTATCTCAACCCCGAGGGCCTTCAGTTACAGTCTTGAACAACGCAGATGCCCGCCGCATGTCGGGGTCGTCTCGCTGACAACCGAATACCGCTCATCCAGAGGGGCAGAGGGATACGGCCCGTTGAAGCCCCGGCAACCCTCCAGCCGGTCTCGTAGGACACCGCAACTGTCCATCGCGAGGCTCCCGGCTAGGGAAGGTGCCAAATCCGTCTCGCGGCGAAGTGCGTCGCGAGGAAGATGAGGAGAAAGGGCCTCGCCTCTCATGGCTGTAAACACCACCGAAGTCACCACCACCTCCGTGGACCTGGGCCCCGCGTCCGGCCTCTCCTGCCGCGAGTGCGGCGAGCGCTTCCCGCTCGGCCCGATCTTCGCCTGCGAACTCTGTTTCGGGCCCCTCGAAGTCGCGTACGACCTGCCGGTCGGTGACCCGGAGGGGCTCCGCAAGAAGATCGAGTCCGGCCCGGACAACATCTGGCGGTACGCACCGCTGCTGCCCGTCCCCGCCGACGTGGCCGAGAAGCCGAACCTGAACCCCGGCTGGACCAAGCTCGTCAAGGCCGACAACCTCGCCCGTGAACTGGGCATCACCGGCGGCCTGTTCATCAAGGACGACTCCGGTAACCCGACGCACTCCTTCAAGGACCGCGTCGTCGCCCAGGCCCTCGAAGCGGCCCGCGCCTTCGGCTTCACCACGCTCTCCTGCTCCTCCACCGGCAACCTCGCGGGCGCCGTCGGCGCCGCCGCGGCCCGCGCCGGCTTCCGCTCCTGCGTGTTCATCCCGCACGACCTGGAGCAGGGCAAGGTCGTCATGGCCGCGGTGTACGGCGGCGAGCTCGTCGGCATCGAGGGCAACTACGACGACGTGAACCGCTTCTGCTCCGAGCTCATCGGCGACCCGCTGGGCGAGGGCTGGGGCTTCGTCAATGTCAACCTGCGGCCGTACTACGGCGAGGGCTCCAAGACCCTCGCGTACGAGATCTGCGAGCAGCTCGGCTGGCAGCTGCCCGACCAGCTGGTCATCCCGATCGCCTCCGGCTCGCAGCTCACGAAGATCGACAAGGGGCTGCAGGAGCTGATCAAGCTCGGCCTGGTCGAGGACAAGCCGTACAAGATCTTCGGCGCCCAGGCCGAGGGCTGCTCGCCGGTCTCCACCGCCTTCAAGGCCGGCCACGACGTGGTCCGCCCGCAGAAGCCGGCCACGATCGCCAAGTCGCTCGCCATCGGCAACCCCGCCGACGGGCCGTACGTCCTGGACATCGCCCGGCGTACCGGCGGTGCCGTCGAGGACGTGAACGACGAGCAGGTGGTCGACGCGATCAAGCTGCTCGCCCGTACGGAGGGGATCTTCGCGGAGACCGCGGGCGGTGTGACGGTCGGCGTCACGCGCAAGCTGGTCGAGGCGGGGCTGCTCGATCCGGCGCTGACCACGGTGGTGCTCAACACGGGTGACGGGCTCAAGACGCTCGACGCCGTTGCCGAGACCTCTCAGGCGACCGCGACCATCAAGCCTTCGCTTGACGCGTTCCGCGCGGCGGGGCTCGCCAGCTAGTTCCCCGCCCCGCCCCTTCCCGAACTGGGGCTCCGCCCCAGACCCCGCTCCTCAAACGCCGGAGGGGC
>NZ_JAAAHS010000235.1 GCF_009908195.1 Streptomyces boluensis
GGGGCCGGGGGCGGAGCCGGGTCCGGTGCCTGAGCCTCCGCTTGAGCCTGTCGCCGAGTCCGAGCCTGTCGCAGAGCCAGAGCCAGAGCCAGAGCCAGAGCCTGTGGCTGTTCCCGAGGCTGAGCCCGAGCCCGAGCCCGAGGGTGGTGTGGTCGACGACGGGCGGTTCAAGGTCCGGCTCGACAACTTCGAGGGGCCCTTCGACCTGCTGCTCCAGCTGATCTCGAAGCACAAGCTGGACGTCACCGAGGTCGCGCTCTCCAAGGTCACCGACGAGTTCATGGCGCACATCCGGGCGATGGGTCCTGACTGGGACCTCGACCAGACCACCGAGTTCCTCGTCGTGGCCGCGACGCTGCTCGACCTGAAGGCCGCCCGGCTGCTGCCCGCCGCCGAGGTCGAGGACGAGGGCGACCTCGCGCTCCTCGAGGCCCGCGACCTGCTCTTCGCGCGGCTGCTGCAGTACCGCGCGTACAAGCAGATCGCCGACATCTTCAACCGGCGGCTCGACGACGAGGCCAGGCGCTACCCCCGTACCGTCGGACTCGAGCCGCAGCACGCCGAGTTGCTGCCCGAGGTGGTCATCAGCATCGGGGCCGAAGGGTTCGCCAGGCTGGCCGTGAAGGCGATGCAGCCGAAGCCGGAGCCGCAGGTGTACGTGGACCACATCCACGCCCCGCTGGTGTCCGTACGCGAACAGGCCGAGGTCGTCGTGGCGCGGCTGCGGGAGGTGGGGGAGGCCAGTTTCCAGGTGCTGATCGAGGACGCGCCGGACACGCTGACCGTCGTCGCCCGCTTCCTGGCGCTGCTCGAGCTGTACCGGGAGAAGGCCGTGGCGATGGACCAGGACGAGGCGCTCGGTGAACTGACCGTGCGCTGGACCGGCGGCGAGGGTGCCGAGCCGCAGGTCACCGACGAGTTCGACCGGCCGCCGGAGAAGCCTGAGGACAAGCCTCGGGAGCAGTCTCAGGAGGAGCCGGGCGAGGAGAGAGCGGAGGGCGGCGCGTGAGCGGTCAGCGGAGTTCCGAGGCCCCGGCGGGGCTGCTCGAGGTCGCCGAGCTCGACCTCAAGCCGGCCCTGGAGGCGGTCCTGATGGTCGTCGACGAACCGGCCACCGAGGAGCATCTGGCCAAGGTGCTGCAGCGGCGCCCGCGTGACGTGGCGCACGCGCTGCGGGAGCTGGCCGATGAGTACATGTCCCAGGGGCGCGGCTTCGAGCTGCGGCTCGTCGCCGGGGGCTGGCGGTTCTACACCCGGCCCGAGTACGCGGCGGCGGTGGAGGGCTTCGTCCTCGACGGGCAGCAGGCGCGGCTCACCCAGGCGGCCCTGGAGACGCTCGCGGTGGTCGCGTACCGCCAGCCGGTCAGCCGTTCCAGGGTCTCCGCCGTGCGCGGAGTGAACTGTGACGGGGTCATGCGGACCCTGTTGCAGCGGGGCCTGGTGGAGGAGGCGGGCGCGGAACCCGAAACAGGTGCGATCCTGTACAGGACGACGAACTACTTCCTGGAGCGGATGGGCCTGCGCGGCCTGGACGAACTACCCGAACTCGCGCCTTTCCTCCCCGAGGCGGACGCGATCGAGGGCGATACGCAGGAAGGTGTGCCGTCGTTCGATCCGGACGCACCCGATGCACCGGGTCTCGAGCAGGCAGACGACCAGACGGAATTTTGATGCGAAGCAGCAGCGGCAGGAACAGCAGCGGAAACAACGGCGGGAGCCGTGGTGGCAACAGCGGCGGCCGCGGCGGGAGCAGCGGTGGCCGTGGTGGGAGTGGCGGTGGTCGCGGCGGGAGCAGCGGCGGCCGTGGCGCCCCCCGCGGTGCCGGTGGCAACCGCGACGACAAGCAGGGCAGCGGCCGTCCGAAGAAGCCGCGTCCCGAGGAGAGGCGTTACGACGTAGGCCCCGGCGGCACCCTCGACGGTCCGAAGTCGGGCCGCGGTGCCTCGGCGCGTGGCGGTGCCAAGGGCGGTCCCAAGCGTGGCCAGCAGTCCGGCGGCCGCACGGCGCCCTCGCGTTCGCGTGAGTACGAGACGCGTACCGAGGAGCGCAACCGCGACCGGTACGCGGGCAAGAAGGAGGTCAAGCTCCCCAAGACCTTCCCCGGCGCCGAGCAGGAGGGCGAGCGGCTGCAGAAGGTGCTCGCGCGTGCCGGTTACGGCTCGCGGCGTGCCTGTGAGGAGCTGGTCGACCAGGCCCGCGTCGAGGTCAACGGCGAGATCGTCCTGGAGCAGGGGCAGCGGGTCGACCCGGAGAAGGACGAGATCAAGGTCGACGGGCTGACCGTGGCCACGCAGTCGTACCAGTTCTTCGCGCTGAACAAGCCGGCCGGTGTCGTCTCCACGATGGAGGACAACGAAGGACGGCAGTGCCTCGGGGACTACACGAACAACCGTGAGACGCGGCTGTTCCACGTGGGCCGGCTCGACACCGAGACCGAGGGCGTCATCCTGCTCACCAACCACGGCGAGCTGGCGCACCGCCTGACCCACCCCAAGTACGGCGTGAAGAAGGTCTACCTCGCGCACATCGTGGGCCCGATCCCGCGTGACCTGGGCAAGCAGCTCAAGGACGGCATCCAGCTGGAGGACGGGTACGCGCGCGCGGACCACTTCCGTGTCGTCGAGCAGACCGGCAAGAACTACCTGGTCGAGGTGACCCTGCACGAGGGGCGCAAGCACATCGTGCGGCGGATGCTGGCCGAGGCCGGGTTCCCGGTCGACAAGCTGGTGCGGGTGGCCTTCGGGCCGATCACGCTCGGCGACCAGAAGTCGGGCTGGCTGCGGCGGCTCTCGAACACCGAGGTCGGCATGCTGATGCAGGAAGTCGACCTGTAGCAAGGCTCGCGGCCGTGGACCGGTCGCGAAGGGGCTTGTGCACACCACCCCCCTCTCTTTATAGTCGTCGAGACCATTAAAGAGAGGGGGGTGGTCGTGCGTGCAGGGCTACGACAAGTACGCCTTCGAACCTTTCGCCGTCACCGTCGACCTGGCCGTCTTCACCATCCGTGAGGGCGGGCTCCGGGTCCTCCTGGTCGAGCGCGGCGAGCAGCCGTACGCGGGACGCAGGGCGCTGCCCGGCGGGTTCGTACAGCCCGACGAGTCGGCGGAGACCGCGGCCCGGCGTGAACTCGCCGAGGAGACCGGCCTGTCGGACGTGGCCGGGCTGCACCTGGAGCAGTTGCGCACCTACAGCGAACCGGACCGCGACCCGCGCATGCGCGTCGTCTCCGTCGCCTTCACCGCCCTCGTCCCGAACGCCCCGGACGTGTACGGCGGCAGCGACGCGGCGCGGGCGGACTGGCTGCCGTACACCGAGCACAGGCCCGGGTACGCGCCGCTCGCCTTCGACCATGACCAGGTGCTCGCCGACGCCCATGACCGGGTCGGCGCCAAGCTGGAGTACACCGGGCTCGCCACCGCTTTCTGCCCGCCCGAGTTCACGCTCGGCGAGCTGCGGCAGGTCTACCAGGCCGTGTGGGGCGCCGAGTTGGACCCGGCGAACTTCCGCCGCAAGGTGCTCGCCACCCCCGGCCTCGTCGAGCCGGTGCCCGGCGCGGCCCGGCTGACCGGCGGCCGCGGCAAACCGGCCGCCCTCTACCGCGCGGGCGGCGCCACCGCCCTGCACCCGCCGCTGCTGCGACCGGAAGGACGATCCTGATGACCACCGCGACGAAGCGCGCCGCCACCGGGGCCCTCGTCGGGCTCGCCCTCGGGGACGCGCTCGGCTTCCCGACCGAGTTCAACGACGTGCCCTCGATCCTCGCCAAGTGCGGCCCCTGGCGTGAGATGGCCCTGCCGACGCCCGCGTACGTCACCGACGACACCCAGATGACCCTCGCCCTCGGCCGTGGCCTGACCCGGGCCGGAGAGCGCGGAGTGTGCGGGCCCGAGCGGTTCGCCCACTTCGTACGCCAGGAGTTCGTCGCCTGGAACGTCTCGCCGGACAACAACCGCGCCCCCGGCGCCACCTGCATCCGCGCCTGCGAACTCCTCGCCGACGAGGCGCGGCCCTGGCGGGACGCCAGCCGGATGCACTCCAAGGGCTGCGGCGCCAACATGCGGGTCGCGCCGCTCGGCCTCGTGCCCCGGCTCGACGACGACACCCGGGCCGGCGCCTCCCAGCTCCAGTCCGCGCTCACCCACGGCCACCCCACCGCGCTCGCCGCGAGCGACCTGACCTCGTACGCGGTACGGCTGCTCGCTCAGGGCGCGGACCCGGTGGGCCTGGTCGGGCGGCTGCGCTCGTACGCCCTTGAGCAGCGCACCCACTACCGCGAGGAGTGGCTCGGCGACCTGTGGACCCGCTCCCAGGACCCGAGCGCCGAGCAGTTCGTCGCGCGTGGCTGGGACGAGTGCCTGGCCGTGCTCGAACGGCTGGCCGCCGCGGTCAGGGACGCCAACCCGGAGACCGATCCGTGCCTGGCCACGGGTGACGGCTGGATCGCCGAAGAGGCCCTGGCCACCGGCCTGTTGTGCTTCCTGATCTTCCCCGACGAGCCGCTCACCGCGATCCGCAGGGCCGCCTGCAGCTCCGGCGACTCCGACTCCCTCGCCTGCCTCGCCGGGGCCTTCGCCGGGGCCCACCTGGGCGCGGACGCCTGGCCCGAGGAGTGGGCGGGCCGGATCGAGTACCGCGACGAGCTGCTCGACCTGGGCGCGCGGTGGGACGCGTGAGGGCGGCGGAGCGGCTGCGGGCGGCGGGGCTCCCGGACGTCGACCTCGCGCCGGTCGTCGCCGAGCAGCCCGACCCGGTGCTGTTCGCGACCGTCTCCGGCGCCCATCTGTACGGCTTCCCGTCCCGCGACTCGGACGTCGACCTGCGCGGCACGCACCTGCTGCCCGCCGCCGCTCTGGTGGGGCTGCGCGAACCCGAGGAGACCCGGTCGCGGATGTGGGTGCGCGACGGCGTCGAGATGGACCTCGTCACGCACGACCTGCGCAAGTTCGTACGCCTGATGCTGCGCCGGAACGGCTACGTACTGGAGCAGTTGCTCTCGCCGCTCGTCGTGCACACCTCGGACGCGCACGCCGAGCTGGCCGCGCTCGCGCCGCAGGTGCTGACTGCTCACCACGCGCACCATTACCGGGGGTTCGCCACTACGCAGTGGCGGTTGTTCGACAAGACCCGCGAACTGAAGCCGCTGCTCTACGCGTTCCGGGTGCTGCTCACCGGGATCCACCTGATGCGCTCGGGCGAGCTGCAGGCCCATCTGCCCACGCTCATCGGCCTGGTGGACGCCCCGGCGTACCTGCCCGAGCTGGTCGCGGCCAAGGCCGAGGCTGAGCACGGCGGCGCCGATGTGGAGCACGCGCGCGTAGTGGCGGATATCGAGGCGCTGCACGCCCGGCTCGACGCGGCCCAGGAGGCCTCGGCGCTGCCGGACGCGCCCTCCGCGTACGACGCGCTGCATGACTTCGTGGTGCGGGCGCGGCTCGCGTAAAGGAGTGCCTACAGGGTGCCGAGGGCGGAGGCGCAGCGGGTGCGGTAGAGGAAATCCGCCACCCGCGCGGTGTCGGGCTCGGCGGGCAGCGGACTGCGGTCGGCCGCCGCCTCCGCCTCGTCCGCGAGGCGGGCCATCCGGGCCTCGACCTCGCCCCAGGAGACCTCGCCACGCTTGACGGCGAGCAGTTCCTCGCGCGCGTGGCCCACGTCGATCACCAGCTCGCCGGTGCGCAGCAGATCGCGGCAGCTCATCAGGAGGCGCAGCAGGTGCATGGCGTGCTTCCAGCGCGGGGCGCCGTGCGCGCGGACGTCGGCGTCGAGCCTCTTGCGCTGGCCGAGCGCGTACCGGGCGAACGTGTCGTGCGCCGCGCGGGACAGGAACGCGCCGCGCAGCGCGAGCAGTTCACGCCCCGTCGCGTCGCACCGCTCCACCAAGGGGGAGTGCAGGCACTCCAGGATGTTCGGGTTGGCGCGCAGGGCCAGCTCGCAGAAGCGCTCCAGCTCCCAGGAGAACTGCTCGTCGAGCGGACCCTCCACATGCGTCGGCGGCTTCTCGAAGCGCCAGTACGCGGCGGTGGGCGCGAGGAAGACGCCACGGATGTCGGTGTCGCTCTCCTCGGTCGCGAGCCCGAAGGCCCGTGAGCCCATCACACAGGCGTACACG
The DNA here is from genome assembly GCF_009908195.1 of Streptomyces boluensis. Taxonomy (GTDB): domain Bacteria; phylum Actinomycetota; class Actinomycetes; order Streptomycetales; family Streptomycetaceae; genus Streptomyces; species Streptomyces boluensis. The sequence continues at coordinate 6,107 of NZ_JAAAHS010000235.1, forward strand.
GTGTGTTCGCGCACCAGGTCCACGGGGCTCGGCGCGGGCGCGGAGGCGGGCGCTGAGACGGGTTGTGGGGCGGGCGCGGCGTCGGGTTCGGAGACGGGCGGCGGTACGTCTTCGGGGCGCATGCGAGCGGAGCGTACGTGAGGGGTGCGTGGCCGCCGGTGCCGGGCCGGTTGCGCCAAGTGGCGGCACGGTGCGGTCCGGGTGACATTGGAACGGCCCGGCGGGCCACCGCGTCCGTGTGTCCGCCACGGGTCCCGGTCACCCTCTCGAAAGGCACGACCATGGCAGGAAACGATCTGGGCGGTCTCCTCGGCGGTCTCCTCGGCGGCGGCGGTGGCGTCGGCGGAGCCGGTGGCGGGCAGGGCAGCGCGGGCGGAGGCGGCGGCAACATCCTCGGCTCCCTGCTCGGCAGCCTCCTCGGTGGGGCCGGTGGAGCCGGTGGTGCCGGTGGTGCGGGAGCGGCGGGTGCCCAGGCGGGCGGCGGCGTGGGGAACAACCCGCTCGGCGGCCTCCTCGACATGATCACCAAGTCCGGCCTGGTCGACCGCGGCCAGCTCGACTCCTGGGTCGGCACCGGCGCCAACCAGCCGCTCAGCCCCGACCAGGTCAAGCAGGCGGTGCCCGACGAGACCCTGGACAAGCTCGCCACCGAGGCGGGTGTGAGCCGCGACCAGGTCGCCGACCAGGTGGCCCAGGAGCTGCCGCAGGTCGTGGACAGGCTGACCCCCGAGGGCCAGGTCCCCAGCGGCACCTCGCTGCAGGACCTCATCAAGCAGCAGCAGCTCTGACCCACATCGAGCGCCGGCAGCCCTGATCCACGTACCGGCTGTGAAATCCCGCGCGGCGTCCGTCTCGGCAGACGGGCGCCGCGCACCGCTGTCAGTGGCGCTGACTACCCTGGCCTGTGCACGACTTCACGGGTTCGCCCCGGGGACGCACCCGGGTTCGCAGGCAAGGAGCAGCAGCGTGGCGGTACGAGCGGTCCGAGGCGCCGTCCAACTGGAGCGGGACGACCCCCAGCACATGGACGAGCGGGTCGGCGAGCTGCTCACCACCGTCCTGGAGCGCAACGACCTGACGCAGGACGACCTGATCAGCATCTGGTTCACGGCCACCCCCGATCTGCGCAGCGACTTCCCGGCCGCGGCCGCCCGCAGGATCGGCATCACCGACGTACCGCTGATCTGCGCCCAGGAACTCGACATCGAGGGCGCCATGCCCCGAGTCGTACGGGTCCTCGCCCACATCGAGTCCGACCGGCCCAGGCCCGAGGTGGCGCACGTCTACCTCGGTGCCGCGGCCGCACTCCGCAAGGACATCGCCCAGTGAGAACAGCAGCCGTCATCGGTACCGGCCTGATCGGCACCTCCGTAGCCCTGGCCCTGGCGAGCCGCGGCGTGACCGTGCACCTCAGCGACCACGACCCCGAGCAGGCCCGCACCGCCGCCGCGCTCGGCGCCGGCACCGACACCGCGCCCGAGGGCCCCGTCGACCTCGTCGTCGTCGCCGTGCCGCCCGCCCATGTCGCCGCCACCCTGGCCGACGCGATGGGACGTGGCCTGGCCCGCGGGTACATCGACGTGGCCAGCGTCAAGGGCGGCCCGCGCCGCGAGCTGGAGGAGCTGGGCCTCGACCTGACCACGTACCTCGGTACGCACCCGATGTCAGGACGGGAGCGCTCCGGCCCGCTCGCCGCCACCGCCGACCTCTTCGAGGGCCGCCCCTGGGTGCTCACCCCGACCCGCGACGGCGACACCGAGGTGCTCAACCTCGCGCTGGAACTGGTCGCGCTCTGCCGTGCCGTCCCCGTCGTCATGGACGCCGACGGCCACGACCGCGCCGTCGCCCTCGTCTCGCACATGCCGCACCTGGTGTCCAGCATGGTCGCGGCCCGCCTGGAGTACGCCGAGGAGTCCGCGGTACGCCTGTGCGGCCAGGGCATCCGCGACGTCACCCGGATCGCCGCCTCCGACCCGCGGATGTGGATCGACATCCTCTCCGCCAACCCCGGCCCCGTCGCCGACCTGCTCGCCGAGGTCTCCGCCGACCTGGACGAGACGGTGCGCGCGCTGCGGGCCCTGCAGTCCGCCGACGAGGACAAGCGGGCGGACGGCTCCGAGGGCATCGAGCGGGTGCTGCGCCGCGGCAACGCCGGCCAGGTCCGGGTCCCCGGCAAGCACGGCTCCGCCCCGGTGTCGTACGAGATCGTGGCCGTCCTCATCGACGACCAGCCGGGCCAGCTGGCGCGGATCTTCGCGGACGCGGGCGCGGTCGGCATCAACATCGAGGACGTACGCATCGAGCACGCCACCGGCCAGCAGGCCGGCGTGATCCAGCTGACCGTCGAACCCAAGGCGGCACCGGTGCTCTCGGCCTCGCTGCGGGAGCGCGGCTGGTCGATCCGGCAGTAGGCGGCGGCCGGGGCGGATCCGGCACGGGAGAGGGCGCTCCGGTTCCGTCCGGCGGGGCTCGGTAGGGGTTCAGGAGGGGCTCAGCAACGGCTCAGCGAGGGCTCAGCACGGGCCGTGAAGGTGCGCCGTAAAGAGCCCCGTCGCGAGCCAGTAACCTTGTCCGGGGCGTTTCTCGCGCCCACCCTCCTGCCCCGTGCCCTGAGAAAGGTGTCCGTCCCCCGTGGAAACCGCCGCAAACGCCGCCCCGGCAGCAGTGATCGTCGCCATCGACGGCCCCTCCGGCACGGGCAAGTCGAGCACCTCGAAGGCCGTCGCCGCCCAGCTCGGCCTCAGCTACCTGGACACCGGCGCCCAGTACCGGGCGATCACCTGGTGGATGGTGAACAACGGCATCGACATCGCCGACCCCGCCGCCATCGCCGCCGCCGCGGACAAGCCGGACATCGTCTCCGGCACCGACCCGGCCGCCCCGACCATCACCGTCGACGGCACCGACGTCGCCGCGCCGATCCGTACCCAGGAGGTCACCTCCAAGGTCAGCGCGGTCAGCGCGGTGCCCGAGGTGCGTACGCGGATCACCGAGCTGCAGCGCTCCATCGCCCGCGGCACGGAGCTCGGCATCGTGGTCGAGGGCCGCGACATCGGTACGACGGTGCTGCCCGACGCCGACCTGAAGATCTTCCTCACCGCGTCGCCGGAGGCCCGCGCCGCCCGCCGCAGCGGTGAGCTCAAGGGCGCCGACGTCAACGCGACCAGGGAAGCCCTGATCAAGCGGGACGCCGCCGACTCGGGCCGGAAGACCTCCCCGCTCGCCAAGGCCGGCGACGCGGTCGAGGTGGACACCACCGAGCTCTCCCTGCAGCAGGTCATCGAGTGCGTCGTGACGCTGGTCGAGGAGAAGCGGGCCGAGCGGTGACCCAAGGCCCCTCGGAGAAGGGCGCGGAGGTCGGCCGGCGCATCGGCGTCGGCCTGATGTACGGGTTCTGGAAGCCGCGTGTGCTCGGCGCCTGGCGGGTGCCCGCGAGCGGCCCCGTCATCCTCGCGGTGAACCACGCGCACAACCTCGACGGCCCGATGCTGATGGGCACCGCGCCCCGGCCCGTGCACTTCCTGATCAAGAAGGAAGCGTTCATCGGGCCGCTCGACCCGTTCCTGCGAGGCATCGGGCAGGTCAAGGTCGACCGTACGGGCACCGACCGTACGGCGATCACCGGCGCCCTCGACGTGCTGCGCGAGGGCGGCGTGCTCGGCATCTTCCCCGAGGGCACCCGAGGCGAGGGCGACTTCGCGTCGCTGCGCGCGGGCCTCGCGTACTTCGCGGTGCGCAGCGGGGCGCCGATCGTGCCGGTCGCGGTGCTGGGAAGCGGAGAGCGCCGCGGACGGTTGATACAGGGGCTGCCTCCGCTGCGCAGCCGGGTGGACGTCGTCTTCGGCGACGCCTTCCAGGCGGGCGACGGCAGCGGACGGCGGACCCGCAAGGCGCTGGACGAGGCCACCGTGCGGATCCAGGAGCGGCTCACCGGCCACCTGGATAACGCCAGGCGCCTGACCGGGCGCTGAGCGAGACTTTGAGTAGTGGACCGTGAACTGCGGTCCATCGATGACTGATGACAGAGGTACGGACTTCATGAACGAGCAGATCCACTCCGGCGGCTCGGACGAGCCTGAGCACGGAGCACTTGGCGACGCCGAGTACGCGGAGTTCATGGAGCTCGCCGCGGAAGAGGGCTTCGACCTCGAAGAGGTCGAGGGCGCGATCGGTGAGGCCGGACACGGCCCGCTGCCCGTGCTCGCCGTCGTCGGCCGCCCGAATGTCGGCAAGTCGACGCTGGTGAACCGCATCATCGGCCGCCGCGAGGCGGTCGTCGAGGACAAGCCGGGCGTCACCCGCGACCGCGTCACGTACGAGGCGGAGTGGGCGGGCCGGCGCTTCAAGCTCGTCGACACCGGCGGCTGGGAGCAGGACGTCCTCGGCATCGACGCCTCGGTGGCCGCGCAGGCCGAGTACGCGATCGAGGCGGCCGACGCGGTCGTCTTCGTCGTGGACTCCACGGTCGGCGTCACCGACACCGACGAGGCGGTCGTACGTCTGCTGCGCAAGGCCAAGAAGCCCGTCGTGCTGTGCGCCAACAAGGTGGACGGCCAGAGCGGCGAGGCCGACGCGACGGCCCTGTGGTCGCTCGGCATCGGCGAGCCGTTCCCGGTCTCCTCGCTGCACGGACGCGGCACCGGCGACATGCTGGACGCCGTCCTCGAGGCGCTCCCCGAGGCGCCGCAGCAGACGTTCGGCGCCGCCGGGATCGGTGGCCCGCGCCGCATCGCCCTGATCGGCCGCCCGAATGTCGGCAAGTCGTCCCTCCTGAACAAGGTCGCGAAGGAGGACCGCGTCGTCGTCAACGAGATGGCGGGCACCACCCGCGACCCGGTCGACGAGCTGATCGAACTCGGCGGCGTCACCTGGAAGTTCGTGGACACCGCGGGTATCCGCAAGCGCGTCCACCTGCAGCAGGGCGCCGACTACTACGCGTCCCTGCGTACCGCCGCCGCGGTCGAGAAGGCCGAGGTCGCGGTCATCCTGATCGACTCCAGCGAGTCCATCTCCATCCAGGACCAGCGCATCGTCACGATGGCCGTCGAGGCGGGCCGCGCGATCGTCGTCGCGTACAACAAGTGGGACACCCTCGACGAGGAGCGCCGCTACTACCTGGAGCGCGAGATCGAGACCGAGCTCGGCCAGGTGGCGTGGGCGCCGCGGGTCAATGTCTCGGCGCGTACCGGCCGGCACATGGAGAAGCTGGTCCCGGCGATCGAGACGGCCATCGAGGGCTGGGAGACGCGCGTGCCGACCGGCCGCCTGAACGCCTTCCTCGGTGAGCTGGTCGCCGCGCACCCGCACCCGGTCCGCGGCGGTAAGCAGCCCCGCATCCTCTTCGGCACCCAGGCGGGCACCAAGCCGCCGCGGTTCGTGCTCTTCGCCTCCGGCTTCATCGAGGCCGGCTACCGGCGGTACGTGGAGCGCCGACTGCGCGAGGAGTTCGGCTTCGAGGGCACGCCGATCCATATCTCGGTCCGGGTGCGCGAGAAGCGCGGCCGCAAGAAGTAGTCCACGGCCAGGGCACAGCCACGGCTACAGACACAGACACGTGCGCCGTACGGCACCGGATCTCCGGTCTCGTACGGCGCACGTGTCTGTGTCTGTGTCCGGGCCTTCGCGGTGCGCGGGCCCGGCGGGTTCGGCCGGTTTCAGCTCTCGCGGCGCTGGGCCGGTGGCAGGGCCGCCTGTGGCCGGTTGCCGGGGGAGGAGCGGTGCACCTCGGTGAACCAGAAGCCGGGTGGGGTGTGCCCGGTGTGGGAACCGCCGCCGTGGGCGCGGGAGTCCGAGCCGAAGCCGGTGAACCCCGGCTCCTCCTCGCCGCTCCGGTCGCCGGGCAGGGCCCGGAAGCACCGGCGCCACTCCGCGTACAGGGCGTCGTAGATCGGAGTCGCCGAGCGGTCCGCCGAAGGGTCACGGGCCGGGCGCATCGGGGGGATCTGGTGGTGGGAGGTGT
>NZ_JAAAHS010000236.1 GCF_009908195.1 Streptomyces boluensis
GGACTGGGGGTAGCGCGTGGGCAGCTCGACGGCCATTTCGTCACTCTGACGCGATTTGGGTCAACTCACCGGTGGATCGCCGGTCACTCTGGGATGCTGGGAGCCGAGCGAGAGGGGCCGCGAGCATGGAGTGGAAGACGCACGGTGAGCGTCCGATCTACACCAACAAGTGGGTGAACCTGTGCCTGGTCGACGTCCAACAGCCAGACGGCCGCAGGTGGGAGTACCACGTCGTCCGCCTTCGGCACCTGGCCGTGGCAGCCGTGGTCAATGACCGCCAGGAGGTCCTGATGATGTGGCGGCACCGTTTCATCACGGACTCGTGGGCATGGGAGCTGCCGATGGGACTCGTGGAGGAGAGCGAATCCCCGGAAGAGGCGGCGGCCCGTGAGGTTCTGGAAGAGACGGGCTGGCGCCCCGGCCCGGTCAAGCCCTTGATCTACGCCGAACCGGCCAACGGAATCACCGACTCGCAGCACCATGTCTTCCGCATGGACGGCGCGACATACGCCGGTCCGCCGACGGAGAAGAACGAGTCCGACCGCATCGAATGGATTCCGCTCTCCGAAGTGCGCGGAATGATCGACCGCCGGGAGGTTGTGAGCAGCGGATCACTCGTCGGCCTCCTGTACTTGCTCATGGACGAAGCGTTCCACTGACCAGCGGAAGAAGCTCGCGCAGCCGCGCTTCAAAGACCAGCGCCACGGGCTCGTTCCGGTACGGGGTCAACTGGGCGTAGAACTCCCTGAGATGGCCTGCCACCCGTTCGGATGCCACTGCGGCAGCCGACTCCAGAGCCTGCGTGGCCGTGCGGCACGCCTGATCCAACTTGCCCTGGTCCAACTGGATCCGCGCAAGCCAGAAGAAGTGGAATGCCCGACCGCGCTGATTGGTGTGACGCTCTCTGCGCAGCGCGTCGACGATGAGAGGTTCGGCAGTCGCCGCCTCTCCCAGCCGACCGTGCGCGATACCGGTGTCCACCACGAGCTTCGGCTCATCGAAGTACGACACCCATGACGGGTCCGGGTCGCTCACCTGAACCTGCCCGAACTGGCGATGCGCTTCGGCAAGCGCCCGATGAGTCGAACTGCGGCTTCCGAGGCTGGCGTGCGCGAAGGCTTCACGCATGGAGAGCATCGACAGAACACGAGGAGTCGCGCCGGAGTCTGATCGCGCTTGGTCCTGGGCGGCGGACACAAGAGCCAGTGAATCGGCAGGCTGATCCTGGTACGTGGCTTGCAGACTCATGCAGGCAAGGACATTGGCCATGAACTGTCTGTCATCGATCTGCCTGGCCAGTTGCAGAGCCTCGGTGAAGTACGCGCGGGCTTGGTGGTACTGACGGCTGTCGAAGTACATCCAGCCCGTGAGGCGGGCCAGCTCCGCGGCGACTCCGTACAAGCCGTTCTGGACGGACGGTGGCCGGTTCTCCTTCAGGAGCGTGGCGACATGACGGAGTTGCCCGACGACCGCCGGACGCAGGGCTTCGCCACCGTGCTGGTCGTCTCGCCGCCAGTAGTCCTCGATGGAGGACCGGAATGCCTCAACTGTCGCCGCACTCAGGCGTGTTCGGGCGGTCAGGGCGAGGATGCCGTCCACCTCAGGCCCCGGCAAGGCTGCGGGGGCAGACTTCGTCGACCTCGCCACCACCGATGGCTCGCGCGGCGCGGCAACGAGAGCCTGAGGAGTCTCCCAGGAGCGTCGAGCCAGCCCGAGCATGCCTCCAGGAATACGTAAGCCGTCGGCGATCCGCTCGATGACATCCATGTGCAGCAACTGGCGCTTGCCGCCCATCACTTCACCGACCCTGCTCGGGGTGAGCTCGCACCTCCTAGCGATCACCGACGGGTAGATGCCTGCCCGAACCTTCACCAAGCGGAAGACTCTCGCGAAGTCCCTGACCTGGCAGGCTTCGATCATCTCGGGGTCGGTGAGCAGCCTGGCCGGCAATTCCGGCGGCTGGTCGGCGTCGGGCATCGAGAACTCCCACACGACTGACTACGCAGCGTCGCTGATTCTCTACTTCCAGCGATGTTACCCAAGTTGGGTATTCAGTCGGGCCTTTTGGGGCAGGCCCGCACACCGCGAGGCTCCCACTCATGGCGAGCAACCAGCGGACGATCACGAAGCACGCGCTTCACCTACGACCCGCACAGCAGGAGTTCACACGCAACCGCGAGGCGGTCGGCCGCGCGCGGCGGTTCGTACGAGAGACGATCACCGGCCACGTACCGACCGACCGCGCGGACGACATCATCGTCTGCGCGTCCGAACTCGCGACGAACGCCCTCCGGCACACGCCGCCCGGACGGCAGTTCCGTGTGTGCGTCACCGTCACGGCCGACTCTCTGCGTCTCGAGGTCCACGACGCGGGCGAAGGCAAGCCGGAGTTACGCGAGGCCGCCGCGCACGACGACTCCGGCCGTGGCCTGTTCCTCGTCGCCACCCTCGCCGACGGCTGGGGCACCTCGCCGCGCGACGGCCTCGGAAAGCTCGTGTGGGCCGAGTTCACGCTCGCCGAGGCGAAGCGCACCGCGAGTACGGAAGGGCCGCCCTCCGTGGCCGGGCCCCGCACCCCCTCAACCGGATCGAGCCCTCCGGTCGCGACCAGCACCGGCGTCATCGTCTGACCATCCCCGAACCCCGCGTCGGGAACGTCCCGGCGTGCGCACACCGAGAGGAAGCACCCATGAGCATCAAGGACATCGCCGAACCGCACACCGACCCGGAGGACGACGACGGCCAGGGAGGGAACCCGCCCACCGGCGACTCCGACGACGGCCGCGACTACTCCCTCTGGCCCCGGTAAGTAGCCTGCACGGAAACCGGGGCCGGCCCCTCATCCCGAGGGTCGGCCCCCTCCCCGAGAGGAACCGGAGCATGGCCGGCCAAGGACCGTACGCCCTCCCCCAGCACGTGGAAACGCTCCTGGAACCGAGCCGTCGTCGACTGGTCGTCGACCGTCGCGGCTCGACGGTGTGGGACGTGCGGACTCCGCGCGGACGGCTCGCGGTCAAGCTGGGTCACCCCACGCGCAAGCATCCCTGGACGGCGGTCGCGCCCGCCCGCGAAGCCGTCATCCTCCACCGGCTCACCGCCTCCGTCCGGTACGGGGAGTGGGATCTCGGCATGTGGAGCGCGCAGCCGTGGCACGAGGGGGAGTCCCTCTTCGACCGGTGGCAGGACGAGCGGCACCACACCCACCCCGGGCCGCCGCGCCTGGCCGACGCGTACGCGTGCGCGCTCGCGCTGACCGAGCTGCACGAGCGTGGCTGGGCGCACGGCGATGTGCAGCCCAACCACTTCCTCGTCGGCCCCGGCCGGACCCGCCTGATCGACCTCGCCCTGGCGCACGGCGGCGAGATCCCCGGCGCCTACGACTTCCCCTACCGGGGCTGCCTCGTCCACTACGAGGCACCGGAGATCTCACGCGACATCCTCGGAACGGGCACCGCCACCCCGACACCGGAAGCCGACGTCTACGCCCTCGGAGCATCGCTGTTCATCTCTGCGACCGGCTGGCGGCATGTGGACTATCCGGACGACGCGCCCCGCGAGGAGCAGCGGCAAGCCGTGGTGAACAAGCCGCACCGGTCCATCAACGTGCCGGGTCCCCTTGGCCCCCTCATCGAGCACATGATGAGCCGGAACCCCACCGACCGCCCCAGCGCTGCGGACATCTGCCGCGAGCTGGGAGGCTCGCCCTGAACTCGCGTTGCGGTGCGGCCCGTTCAGCGTGGCCCGCACCCCTCCGAGCAACGCCAAGAACCTACTTCGCCCCGTACAACCCCTCCCCGACCCCCCGGGCCAGCAGCGCCGCCCAGGCGATCGCCTCTTTTCTGTCGCCCTCGCCGACGCGGATGATCACGCCGCCGACGCGGGCCTCGACGGTGTAGAACCGCGGGACGTCGGACCTGCTCTCCACGCCGTCGTGCACGACCTCCGTCGACTTCAGGAGCGCCGCGTCGCCCACGCCCTCCAGGCGCTCGACCTCGTAGTACGTCGTGACGTTGCCCTCCCCGTCTTCGGCGCCGATCTCCGGGCAGTACGTGTAGATGTCGCGCTGGAGCTCGAGGTAGCGCTTGGCGTCCTTGGTGGACAGCGAGGTCAGGGACTGGGTGACCTGTATCTCAGGGCCGCCACTCTCCGGGTCCGTCTTGTCTTCCGGCTTCGCCCACTTGGTCGGCGTCTGCTCGGCGCTGGCTCCCCGGTACGAAACGAGTTCCCGCATGTACCTGTCGTACTGCTCCGCCTTATCGTCCAGCCCGCACTCCTCCCAGTCGAAGGTCCGTGCGCCCGGGTCCTCGTTGAAGTCCCCCAGGCGCACGCGGCCCTTGGCTCCCTTACCGAACGTCTCCGCCGGTGCCAGGTGTTTCGCCAACTGGGCGTCGGTGAAGACGCGTTCGGGGTCAGCGGTGCCGTCCACGCCGGGGGCCTTGGGGTCCCCGACGGCCTTCCAGGGTTCGTCGTCAGGGCTCGCGCCGCACCCACCCGTAAGCACAACTACCGCCACAGCACACGCCAACCGTCCCCGCCAGCTTGCCACTAGGCCTCCCCCGTAGATCGAACTCTCGTACGCGGGCGACACGGTAGCCGGAGACGGACCCCCTACCCCAACTGCCGGTACCGGCCCCGGAAGTACGCCAGCGGGCCGCCCTCCGCGCTCGGTACGGACGCCGTCAGGACCCGGGCCACGATCAAGGTGTGGTCGCCCGCCTCGACGCGTTGCTCCGTCTCGCACTCCAGGGTCGCCAGCGCGCCGCCGACCAGCGGAGCGCCGGACTTCGGGCCCCGTACGTACGGGATGTCCGCGAAGAGGAGGCGGTCGCTGATGCGGCCCTTCATCGCGAAGCGGCCCGCGATGTGGCGTTGGCTCTCCGAGAGGACCGAGACGCCCCAGCGGGGTTGCTCCGCGAGCAGGTCGTCCATGCGGGAGCCCTCCCGGAGGGAGACCAGGACCAGGGGTGGGTCGAGGGAGACGGACATGAAGGCCGTGGCCGTCATGCCCACGTCCTCGGCGCCGGGGCCGCCCTCGCCGAGGTCGTCCTCCCGCGCGGTGACGAGGACGACACCCGCGGCGAGCCGGGACATGGCGGCACGGAACTCTTCGTTGCTCACCCCAACAGGATGAGACTTCAGGTCGGTGGACACGACCAAGACGCTAGACCGGGCCCGCCCGCGGCCGCATCGGGCCCTGGACCGAGAGCCGGGTAGGTCTCATGACCTAGCAAGGGACGAGCAATAGCCCTCTTTGCGTTCAGGAAACGTACGCGGAGATCAACATTCCGCCCCCTCCCCCTTCACGTCGCTTGTGACTTGAGTCACAGGGCTCATTAATTGTTGACCCTGTGTACCGGGTGGACAGCTCGCTGTGATTCAGTGGCCGAGGTAAGTGGAGGCAATCAGACACTAAGGGCGCTACTAATCCTGGAGTTGCAGTCGAGGTCTCGGGGAGAGCGAGCATGGAGACCGAGTCGGAGCCGTACGTCCGTCTTGCGTCCCTGCGGCAGCTGCACCAGGTGGTCGGTGAGCTGAACACCGCGCGCAGCCTGGCGGACACCCTGCAGACCGTCGCCGATGGCGTCGTCACCGGGCTCGGTTACGAGCTGGCTTGCGTCAACCTGGTACGGCCGGACGGCGATCTCGTCGTCGCGGCCTTCGCGGGCAGCGCCGCCGCCGAAGCGCTGATCACCGGACGCGTGGGTTCCAGAGAGTCCTGGGAGCGACGGCTCGGCATGGGCCACAACTGGGGCTCACTCCGCTTCATCCCGCACAACGAGGGCTGGACGCTCATCGAGGACGATGTGCCGCAGTGGCACACCGAGGGCCCCGAGCCCCGCTTCGAGGACGAGTGGCACCCCCTGGACCGGCTCTACGCCCCGATGCACACGAGCGGAGCGACCGGCGGCGAGCTGCTCGGCGTCATCTCCGTCGACCGGCCGCGCAACGGCCGGCATCCCGGCGCCTGGGGCCGCGAGGCGCTGCAGATGTACGCCTCCCAGGCCGCCATTGCAATCAGTAACGCCCGACTGCGAGCAAACATGCAGCGCGCTCTGGTGCGCCTGGAACGGGAGCAGCAGGCGCTGCGGGCCAGTGAAGAGTCGTTCCGGCAAGCCTTCGAGTACGCGCCGAGCGGCATGGCCATCGCCGAGATGGGCGGCGACCACCACGGCCGGATCCTGCGCTCGAACGACGCGCTGTGCCGGCTGCTCGGGCGGCCCTCCGCCGCGATGCGGCGGTACTCCTTCTCCGACCTCGTGCACCCGGAGGACATCGGGACGCTCCTGCGCACCTCCGCCGAGGGCGGGCGGGCCGAGCTGCGGCTCGGGCGGCGCGACAACACGTACCTCTGGGTGTCGCTGCGGAACTCGGTCGTGGCCGACACCGCCGACGGGCCGCGGTTCCTGCTCACGCACGTCGAGGACATCGAGGAGCGCAAGCGCCGCGAGCTGCACCTCGCCCACCGCGCCTCGCACGACTCGCTCACCGGACTGCCCAACTCGGCCGAGTTGCGGACCCGGTTGAGCGCCCGGCTCTGCCGCCGCCCGCCGGGCCCCCAGGAGAACGCCGACGTCCTCGACGCCGCGTACGCCACGCCGCCCGCGTACGAGACACCCGACGGCTTCGGTCACCACGACGCGTACGACAGCAACGGGCACGGGGGCTCCTATCCCGGTGCGAGCCTGCCGGACGGCTTCGAGGCGTTCGACCACCATGTGCACACCGTCGCGCCCGAGGGCGACACCGACGACGGGACGAAGGGGCTCGCCGTCCTCTTCTGCGACCTCGACGGCTTCAAGTCGATCAACGACCGGTTCGGGCACCACACCGGTGACGCCGTCCTCATCGAGGTGGCCCGCAGGCTGACCAATGGCGTACGGGACGGGGACACGGTCGCCCGGCTCGGCGGCGACGAGTTCGTGGTCCTCGCCGACGGACTCGGCCGGGCCGACGCGGCGGACCTCGCGGTGCGGCTGCGTAACGCGATCATCCCGCCGATCCGGGTGGACGGGCGGGCGGTGCGGGTCGGCGCGAGCTTCGGGATCGGCTGGGCGCACTGCGGCATGACGGCCGAGGAAGTACTCCAGTCCGCCGACCAACGCATGTACATCGAGAAACGATCTCGTGCCAAACAGCACAGGCGGGCTGGATAGCCGCAGGTCAGCGTGGTGGGGAGAGATTGGTCGCGCTGGGGGCCCGGCGCGCCCGTGTAGGCTCCCCCAATTGGACACCTGTGGCCACCCGTACTCGATCTGCATGAGGAGTGACCGAGGGATGACGGCCGGCAACAACGGCGCGAGCACGCCCGAGGACGACGACCCGTTCGGCTATCTGTACGCCGACGGGCAGGCGGCCGGCGCCACCCCGCCGAACGGCGGTGGCGGCTACGGCTACCCCGGGCGCTCCTCCTCGTACCAGCAGGTGCGTCCGGTCGGCGAGCGGCAGTACGGGCAGCACGGCGCGGGCCAGCAGGCGCCGCCGCAGAACGCGCACTACGCCGCCCCCGAGACGCTGCCCGGCGGGCAGCAGCGCAGGCAGCAGTACGCGGACGACGGGCGCGGCGGCGGGCGCGGACCCAACACCCGGGGTCTGCTGATCGGCGCTGTCGCGGTGGTCGCGGCCGTGGTGATCGGCATCGGCGTGGCCATGCTCACCAACAACGGCGAGGACGACCCGAACTCCGGCGGGAACCAGGCCGGTTCATCGGCGGGCAGCGGTGCGGACGGCGGCCAGGAGCAGCCGAACGACAAGCCGGACCAGAACGCCGGGGCCGAGGTCAAGCTGCCCAAGGAGGACGCGAAGGCGCTGACCTTCACCTCCGGGCTCTCCACCGCCAAGGAGGTGCCGGGCGCGCAGGCCGACGGCGGTACGTACGTCGCGGGCTTCAACACGGTCGGCGCCAAGGTCAGTTGGACCTTCAGCATGAAGAAGGCCGGCGACTACAAGCTCCGGGTCCGGTACGGCATTCCGGGTGAGGACGCCGACGCGACGCTCGTCGTCAACGGCAAGCCGAACACCCAGCCGCTCGGCATGAAGAACTTCATCAACTCCCCCAAGGGCGACTGGGAGAAGGGCTGGCAGTCCACCTGGGCGCCGGTCTCCCTGCACAAGGGCACCAACGTCGTGGAGATCACCTGCGGCGAGAGCAACAAGTGCGACGCCAACCTCGACCAGGTGTGGCTGGAGAAGGGCTGAGCCCCAGCCTCCTAGAGCAGTCCCAAGAAGTGCGCCACCGTCCCCGCCATCGCCTCGCGAGCGGGGACGAGGTATTTCCGGGGGTCGACGGCCGCGGGGTGCGCCTCCAGGAAGGCGCGGGTGGCGCCGGTGAAGGCCGTGTTGAGGGCCGTACCCACATTGATCTTGCGCATCCCGGCGGCGACGGCCTGCCGGATCTCCGTGTCCGGTACGCCACTTGAGCCGTGCAGGACCAGCGGTACGGGCACGGCGTCCCGGAGCGTGCTGATCAACGCGTGGTCCAGGGCGGCGGTGCGTTCCGTCATGGCGTGCGAGGAGCCCACCGCGACGGCCAGGGCGTCCACCCCGGTGTCGGCGGCGTAGGCGGCGGCCTCGCGCGGGTCGGTGCGTACGCCGGGGGCGTGGGCGTCGAGCGGGGCCTCGCCCTCCTTGCCGCCGACCTGGCCCAGCTCGGCCTCGATCCAGATGTCCCGGGCGTGGCCCCAACGCACCGCGTCCGCCGTGGCCTTGACGTTGTCGGCGTAGCTGAGCTTCGACGCGTCGAACATCACCGAGCTGAAGCCCTCCGCGTGTGCGGCGCGCAGCAGGTCCGGGTCGGTGACGTGGTCCAGGTGCAGGGCGAGGCGGGCGCCGGAGGTGCGGGCCACGGCGGTGGCGGCCGCGGCGATGGCGGTGAGGCGGCCGGCGTGGAACTTCACGGCGTTCTCGGAGACTTGGAGTACGGCCGGGCGGCCGGCCCGCTCGGCGCCTTCGGCGATGGCCTCTGCGTGTTCGAGCGTGATGACGTTGAAGGCGGCTACGGCGGTACGTGAGGCCTGCGCCTCGGCTACGAGTTCGGCTGTGCTGACGAGTGGCATGCGGGCCCCTGAGGGTTGGCCGGTGGGTGGAGTGGTGCGTCGTCGGGTGCGGGCCGAGGCCGTTCTTCTCCCCTACCCGCCCCTTCCCGAAAGTCCTGCCGGACGGGCCTCCTCAAACGCCGGAGGGGCTATAGATAGCCCCTCCGGCGATTGAGGAGCGGGGTCTGGGGCGTCGTTCACGCCGCGTTCGCCCGCTCCCGCACCGACACCTTCGCGAGGAAACCCTCGTACGCCGCGAAGTCGAACTCCCCCGCCACCGGCGCCAGTACCGTCGCCGCCGACAGGGCGACCGCGCGGGTCAGGCGGACCGGCCAGGGCTCCCCGTCGACCAGGCCCGCGAGCAGCCCGGCCACCGCCGAGTCGCCCGCGCCCGTCGGGTTGCCGCGCACCGGGGCGGGTGGGGCGGCCTGCAAGGCGCCGTCCGGGGTGGCCGCGAGCAGGCCGTCCGCGCCGAGGGACGCGACGACGGCGTGCGCGCCGCGCCTGCGGGCGTCCCGGGTGGCGCGCAACGGCTCGTGGGAGCCGGTGAGTTCGGCCAGTTCGTCGGCGTTGGGCTTGACCATGTCGGGGCGGGCGGCGATGCCGCGGCGCAGCGGCTCGCCGCTGGTGTCGAGGAGTACGGGCACCCGCGCGGCGCGGGCCGCGCGGACCAGCTGGGCGTACGCGCCGACCGGGACGCCGGGCGGCAGGCTGCCGCAGAGGGCGACCGCGTCGGCGCCGGTCAGCAACTCCTCGTAGGAGGTACGGAATCGGGCCCAGTCGTCGGCGGTGATCAGCGGGCCTGGCTCGTTGAGCTGGGTGGTGTCGCCGCTGCGTTCGTCGACGACGGCGACGGTGCGGCGGGTCGCGCCGGACACTTCGAGCAGCGCGTCGCGGACCCCTTCGACCTCGGCGAGCTGCTCGCGCAGGGAACGGCCGGTCGCGCCGCCCACGAAGCCGGTGACGGTGGCGGGGTGGCCGAGTGCGGCGAGCACCCGGGCGACGTTGAGGCCCTTGCCGCCGGGGCGTTCGGTGACCTCGGTGACGCGGTGCGAGGCGTGCGGGGTGAGGCGCGGGACGCGGTACGTGATGTCCAGGGCGGTGTTGAGCGTGACCGTGAGGATCACGTGTGCCACCCCCCGGAGTTACGTACGTGTCTGCGCGTGCCGGGGCCTGATCATGCCAAAGACATGGCGGTTGGCCCAGACCTCGGGGCCGACCGCCTGCACTTCGACCTGATCAACACCTGGTCGAATCAGCCCAGTCGGGGCGCGCCGGGTGCGCCGGGTGCGACCACCCACTCGCCCTTGCGCGCCACGCCGACCAGGTCGAACTCCGCGTCGAGTACCACCAGGTCGGCGTCCTTGCCGGGTTCGAGGGAGCCCACCCGGTCGTACACGCCGAGGAGCTTCGCCGGGTTGGCGGAGATGGCACGGACGATGTGCTCGACGGGCAGTCTGTCGATCGTCGCGGCGCGCTTGAAGGCGCGGTCCAGGGTGAGCGTCGAGCCCGCGATGGAGTCGCCCTCCACCAGGCGCGCGACGCTGTCCTTCACCTCGACCTCCAGAGGGCCGAGCATGTACCGGCCGTCGCCGAAACCGGCCGCGTCCATCGCGTCGGTGATCAGCGCGACCCGGCCTGCGCCCGCGTGGTGGAACGCCAACTGGAAGGCGGCGGGGTGCAGATGGGTGCCGTCGTTGATCAGCTCGACGGTGACCCGCTCGTCCTCCAGGAGCGCGGCGATCGGCCCTGGCGTGCGGTGCCCGAGGCCGGGCATCGCGTTGTAGAGGTGGGTGGCGACGGTGGCGCCCGCCTCGATGGCCAGAGCGGTCTGCTCGTACGTACCGTCGGTGTGGCCGATCGCGGCGATCACCCCGTGCTCGGCGAGCAGCCGTACGGAGTCGGTGCCGCCGGGGAGTTCGGTGGCGAGGGTGACCATGCGGGCCTGGCCGCGCGCGGCGTCGACGAGTTTGCGCACCTCGGCCGGGTCGGGGTCGCGGAGCAGGGACGCGTCGTGGGCGCCCTTGCGGCACGGCGAGATGAACGGGCCCTCGAAGTGGATGCCCGCGATCTCGCCCTGCTCGGCCAGGTCGGCGAGGAAGCCCGCGCGCCGGGCGAGGAAGTCCAGGTCGCCGGTGACGGTGGAGGCGACGGTGGTGGTGGTGCCGTGCTCGCGGTGGGTGTGCACGCCCTTCAGTACGTCGTCCACGGTGCCGGAGGTGAAGGAGGCGCCGCCGCCGCCGTGGTTGTGCATGTCGACGAAGCCGGGCACGACCCAGTGCCCGGTCAGGTCGAGGGTTTCGTCGTCCTCGTGCGCGTGCCCGGCGATCCGGCCGCGCTCGTCGACGATGACCCGGCCGTCGGTGACGGTGCCGGTGGGCAGCACCACCTGGGCGCCGGTGAGTACCTTGCGTGCGGCCATCAGGTGGTTACCTCCGTGGACGGGGTGAGCGAGGTGGGCGGGGTGGGCGGTACGGACCGGGCGGCCAGCAGGTCCCAGGCGAGCAGGCCCGCGCCCAGACAGCCGGCGGTGTCCCCGAGGGCGGCGGGGACGAGGGTGGGCAGCTTCTGGAACGTGACGCGTTCCTCGACGGCCGCCCGCAGCGGTGCGAACAAGGTTTCCCCGGCTTCGGCGAGTCCGCCACCGATGATGAGGACCCTCGGGTCGAGCAGGGTGAGCGCGGTGACGAGGCCGTCGGCGAGCGCGTCGACCGCGTTCCGCCACACGGCACGGGCCCTCGCGTCGCCCGACTCGACGGCCTTGGCGCAGTCCGCGGCGTCCGCGTCCGGGTCGCCGCTCGCCTCGGCCCAGGCCCGGCTGACGGCGGCGGCGGAGGCGAGCCGCTCCAGGCAGCCGCGCTGCCCGCAGTCGCAGGGCGGTCCTTGGGGGCGGACCACGATGTGGCCGATCTCGCCCGCGTAGCCGTGCGCGCCGGGCTCGATCCGGCCGTCGATGCCGATGGCCCCGGCGATCCCGGTGCCGAGCGGCAGGAACAGGAACCGGTCGGCACCGGGA
>NZ_JAAAHS010000237.1 GCF_009908195.1 Streptomyces boluensis
AGACTCACCTGCGGCAGCTCCCCCACCGCCCCCAGGTCGTGCCACGCCGCCATGTCCGTGGAGCCGGACTCCTCGTGGCGCAGGGTGCCGCCGGTGACGCGGCCCTCGTAGACCAGGCGGAGGCCGTGGAAGTCGGCGAACATGCCGAGTTTGCGCGGGTAGCGGCGGCGGATGGAGTCGACGCCGAGGAGGGCCACGGGGTCCACCGCGTACCCGGTCTCCTCCTCGGCCTCCCGGATCACCGTGTCGTACGGGTCCTCGCCGTGCTCCATGCCGCCGCCGGGCAGTGTCCACCGCCTGCTGCCGTCGGCCGCGACCCAGCGGGCGAGCAGCACCTGCCCGTCTCGTACGCACACGGCGTAGGCCGCCACCCGGAGCTCCTCGTGCATTCCTGAACGTTACGGCCAAGGCCGCCGGGGCGTGGCGTCCCGTTCATCCTGAAAATAATCACTCGATGGTCACTATTTGACGAACTCTCCCCAAACGGCGGTCACTTACGTAAAGCTATGCGGTCATCCGGTCCCGAATTGCGGACCAGCTCATTCACTTACAGGGATGCAGATGACCTCACGACCAGGTGCGAGACGCGCGGCCCGGATAGCTATGGCCGCCTCTCTGGCGGCCGCGCTGTCCGCGGCCGCACCCATGCCCGTCCTCGCCGCCGACGGCCCGGCGCCCGCGCCCGCCGCCAAGGCGGACCCCTCGCCGGGCGACAAGCTCGGTGCCTCCGATGCCCGGCTGCTCGCCGACGCCAAGGCCGAGGGCGACAAGAGCGTCACGATGATGGTGGCCACCGCGCCCGGCGCCACCGAGCGGGTCGCCGAGCAGCTCGACGCCGTCGAGGGCGCCGCGGTGGGCCGCACCTACGACAAGCTGGGATACGTACGGGCCACGGTGCCCACGCAGCGCGCCGGCGCCGCGATCGACCGGGCCGCGAAGCTCTCCTCCGTGCACGGCATCGACCTGCGGCACGAGGTCGAGCTCGACGACCCGACGCCCGCCGCCGACCGGGCCAAGGGCGCCAAGACGGCTGCCGAACAGGCGAGTTACCCGGCGCCGGGCAAGGACACCCCCGCCAAGAACCCGTACAACCCGTCGTTCGAGACCGGTGCCGTCGACTTCGTGAAGCAGCACCCGAAGGCCGACGGACGCGGTGTCACCATCGGCATCCTGGACTCCGGGGTCGACCTCGGGCACCCCGCGCTGCGGAAGACCAGCACGGGTGAGCGGAAGATCGTCGACTGGGTCACCGCGACCGACCCGGTGATCGACGGCGACGGCACCTGGCGGCGGATGAACACCCCGGCGGCCGGGCCCACGTTCACCTTCGACGGGCGGACCTGGACCGCGCCGGAGGGCTCGTACCAGGTCAACTGGTTCCGCGAGTCGGCCTCCACGGGCGGTGACGCCAACGGCGACCTGAACCGGGACGGCGACACCACCGACAAGTGGGGCGTGCTGTACGACGCCAAGGCCGGGACCGTGCGCGTCGACCTGAACGACGACGCGGACTTCACGGACGACGAGGCCATGAAGCCGTACAAGGACGGTTTCCAGGTCGGGTACTTCGGCACGGACAAGCCGGAGACCGATGTCGTCGAGCGGGTGCCGTTCGTGGTGGAGGTCCGCAAGGACGTCACGTACAACGCGGCGGGCGCCAAGGCCGACTACGTCAACATCGGCATCATCGAGTCCGAGCACGGCACCCATGTCGCGGGCATCACCGCCGCCAACTCGCTGTTCGGCGGCCGGATGAACGGCGCCGCGCCCGGCGCGAAGCTGGTCTCCTCGCGGGCCTGCACCTGGAGCGGCGGCTGCACCAACGTCGCGCTCACCGAGGGCATGATCGACCTCGTCACGAAGCGCGGCGTCGACATCGTCAACATGTCCATCGGCGGCCTGCCGGCGCTCAACGACGGCAACAACGCGCGTGCCGAGCTGTACAACCGCCTCATCGACACGTACGGCGTGCAGCTCGTCATCTCGGCGGGCAACAGCGGCCCCGGAACCAACACCATCGGTGACCCGTCCCTCGCGGACAAGGTGATCTCCGTCGGCGCCTCCGTATCGAAGGAGACCTGGGCGGCCAACTACGGCTCGCTGGTCGAGAAGTCGTACGCGATGCTGCCGTTCTCCTCGCGCGGGCCGCGCGAGGACGGCGGGTTCACGCCGACGCTCGCCGCGCCCGGCGCCTCGGTCAACACCACGCAGACCTGGCTGCCCGGCGGCCCGGTCGCGGAGGCCGGGTACCAACTGCCCGCCGGTTACTCGATGTTGCAGGGCACCTCGATGGCCTCGCCGCAGGCCGCGGGCGCCTCGGCGCTGCTGATCTCGGCCGCGAAGCAGCGCGGCGTCGAGCTCACCCCGAACACCCTGCGCACCGCGCTGACCTCCACCGCGCACCACATCCGCGGCTTCCAGCCGCACCAGGAGGGCGCGGGCCTGATGGACGTCGTGGACGCCTGGGAGTCGATCGAGGACGGCGCCACGGCCCACGCGTACGGAGTGAAGGCGCCCGTCGACACGGCCCTGGAGCAGGAGCTGAAGAAGCCCGGCACCGGCATCTACGACCGCGAGGGCGGCCTCAAGGCCGGCCAGAAGAAGACGTACGACGTGACCGTCACGCGGACCAGCGGCCCCGGCCGCGCGCTGACGCACAAGGTCGAACTCGCCCGCAACGACGGCACGTTCACGCTCGCGAGCGCCGACACCGTCTCGCTGCCGCTGAACAAGCCGGTCACCGTCAAGGTCACCGCGGAGCCCCGCACCGCGGGCGTGCACTCCGCGATCGTCGAGCTCGACGATCCTCGGACCGAGGGCACCGACAAGCAGATCATGTCGACCGTGGTCGTCGCGCACGACCTGAAGAAGCCCGCGTACACGTTCTCCGCGAGCGGCACGGTGCAGCGCAACAGCACCACGTCGTACTTCGTGACCGTGCCCGAGGGCGCCAAGTCCCTTCAGGTCGCGCTCGGCGGCCTGACGAAGGGCAGCCAGACCCGGTTCGTCTCGCTGCACCCGTACGGCGTCCCGGTCGACCCGACCTCCACGGTCAACTGCTACCCGAACTACCCCAACCCGGCGAACACCTGCCGCCCCGACCTGCGCGCGTACGCCGACCCGCAGCCCGGCGTGTGGGAGCTGGAGGTCGAGTCGCGCCGTACGTCACCGCTGCTCGACAACCCGTACAAGCTGGACGTGTCCGTGCTCGGGGTCGCCTTCGACCCTGCCGTGCAGACGGTGCCCGAGGCGAAGATCGGCACTCCGGCGCCGGTCGCGTGGAAGGTCACCAACGGGTACGCGGCGGTCGACGGCACGCTGAAGGGCGGCCCGCTCGGCTCGTCCAGGTCGACCCGGCCGACGATCGCGCAGGGCGAGTCGCAGGAGACCACCGTGGTCGTCCCCGAGGGCGCCGAGAAGCTGGACGTGGCCATCGGCAACCCGGCTGACAAGACCACCGACCTGGACCTGACGGTGCTCAAGGACGGCGAGGTCGTCGGCTCGGCGGCGGACGGCGACTCCGAGGAGGCGGTCAGCCTGCCGAAGCCCGCCGCGGGCACGTACACGATCGTCGTCGACGGCTACTCGGTCCCGTCCGGGTCCACCGCGTACGACTACCTCGACGTGTACTTCGCGCCCTCCCTCGGCACGGTGAAGGTCGACGAGTCCAAGCCGCTGAAGCTGGCCAACGGGGCGAGCGCGGAGCTCACCGCCGAGGTCGTGGCGGCGGCCGCGGCGCCCGAGGGACGGCAGTTCTTCGGCGAGGTGCGGGTGGTCGACTCCCGTGGGACGGTCGCCGGTTCGGGCAGCGTACGGATCGAGAAGGTGCTGCCGTAACGGCAACCTGTACACACGCTGTACACACCTTGTGGGCCCCGGACGGTCGTGCCGTCCGGGGCCCGCGTCATCCGTCGGTGGGGGCGGCTGTACCGGACTCGCAGGTCAGGCCGCGGGCGCCCGGCAGGGCACGCTCGATCCAGGCCCGCTCGGCGGGGATGCCCGCGCCGGTGGTCCAGTGGGTGGGCCGCGCGGAGTCGCGGGAGACGAGGACCAGCGCGCGGTCGCCGGGGCGCAGCCGCGGGTGGGCGCCCACGTCCATCGGGAAGGACACCCGCCGCTCGCCCCCGGCGGGCTTGTAGGAGCGGCTGACGTCGAGCGTGATCCGCTCCTCGGTCGCGCCCGGCAACGCGTCCACCCGCGCCACCGTGCCCTCCACGATCAGCCGGGCGCAGGCGACGGTGCCCTCGGGGCTCAGGGAGCCCGAATCACCACCCGATTCCTGGTCACCGCCCGGTTCCGGGTCGCCGCCCGGTTCCTGTTCACCGCCCGGGACCTCGTCGCCCACCGTGCTCTTGGACGCCTCCTGCGAGTCCGGGGTGCCGATGCCGCCGGACGCGGAGAGCCAGAAGGTGCCGCCGAGCAGGGCGGCCGCGCAGCTCGCGGCGAGCGCGAGGAGGGCGGTACGGCGGCGTCGTACCGGCGAGACAGGGGTGGGTTCCGGCTCGGGCGGCTGTTGTGCGAGAGCGTCGCCCAGGCCGTGCAGCTGCTCGCGGAGCAGTGCGACATCCGTCACAGCGGCCCGGTACGCCGGGTCGTCGCGGAGGTTCTCCGGCGCTTCCTCTCCGGTGATCGCCACCATCAGCGGATCGGCCGTCCCGTCGGCCGACCGGTCGCCCGTCCATGGGTCCCTGGGGGTCTCCCTTGGGGTCACGTCACACCACCTCGTCCTCGTGCAGCCGGGTGCGCAGCGCCTGGACCGCCATGTGCAGCCTGCTCTTGACCGTGCCCTCCGGGATGCCCAGTTCGCGCGCGATGCCACGTACCGGCAGGTCCGCGTAGAAGCGCAGCACCAGCACCTGGCGCTGCACGTCCGTGAGGTCGTCGAGGCCCTGGGCGACGGCGAGCGAGAGCACCTTGGACTCCTCCACGGAACCGGCCACGGACTCCTGCCGCAGCGAGGCGAGCCGCTCGCCGAGGCGTTCCTGGCGGCGTTTGGCGCGGTGCCAGTCCATCGCCAGGTTGGAGGCGACGACCGCGGCCCAGGCGGACACGTCACGTGGCGCCTCGCGACCGTCGGCGGCGCGTTCCAGGAGCTTGAGCCGTACCTGCTGGACGCCGTCGGGCAGCTCGGACCGCGGCACTCCGCCGAGCGCGAGGACGGCCCGTACCCGGTTCTCCTCGGCCGCGCCCAGCGGATCGGCCCGCCACTCACCCGGACCGGCCCGCCGCTCACCCGCCTCACTCCGACGCGATCTTCCGCGCAGCACTCCCCCACCCTTCGCCGCGGTGCGTTTCCCCTACGACGCCGCGGGAGCGGAAAACGTTCGCCCCTCGGTGTGTCGTCTTGCACGTCGGACAATGGATTGGACAAGCCGGAGCTGGAGAGACGCATCATGGAACACAACGGCATGCACGTACGGCTGCATGCGGCATGTACGGATGCACGGATGCACGGAGGAACCCTGTGAAGGTCGGAATCGTCGGAGCCACCGGTCAGGTCGGCACGGTCATGCGCAAGATCCTCGTCGAGCGGAAGTTCCCGATCGACGAGCTGCGCCTGTTCGCCTCGGCCCGCAGCGCCGGGTCGCTGCTCGACGGCGTGACCGTCGAGGACGCCTCCACGGCGGACTACTCGGGCCTGGACATCGTGCTGTTCTCGGCCGGCGGCGCGACCTCCAGGGCGCTCGCCGAGAAGGTCGCCTCGCAGGGCGCCGTGGTGATCGACAACTCCTCCGCCTGGCGCCGTGACCCCGAGGTCCCGCTGGTCGTGTCCGAGGTCAACCCGCACGCGATCAAGGACCGCCCCAAGGGCATCATCGCCAACCCGAACTGCACGACGATGGCCGCGATGCCGGTCCTGAAGCCGCTGCACGCCGAGGCCGGTCTCGCCGCCCTCGTCGTCGCCACGTACCAGGCCGTGTCCGGCTCCGGTCTCGCCGGTGTCGCCGAGCTGTACGAGCAGGTCGAGAAGGTCGGCGCGGACGCCCCGAAGCTCACCCACGACGGCTCGGCCGCGGAGTTCCCGGCGCCGAACAACTACGTCGCGCCGATCGCGTACAACGTCCTGCCGATGGCCGGCTCCATCGTCGACGACGGCCTGAACGAGACCGACGAGGAGCAGAAGCTCCGCAACGAGTCCCGCAAGATCCTGGAGATCCCCGAGCTGAAGGTCTCCGGCACGTGCGTGCGCGTCCCGGTCTTCTCCGGCCACTCGCTGCAGGTCAACGCCCGCTTCGAGCGCCCGCTCAGCCCCGAGCGCGCCACGGAGCTCCTCGCCGCGGCGGAGGGCGTGATCCTCACCGACGTCCCGACCCCGCTGCAGGCCGCCGGCAAGGATGCGTCGTACGTCGGGCGCATCCGCGGGGACGAGACGGCCGAGAACGGTCTGTCTCTGTTCCTCTCCAACGACAACCTCCGCAAGGGCGCGGCGCTGAACGCGGTACAGATCGCGGAGCTGGTGGCGGCTGAGCTCAAGGGTTGATCCCTGGCTCACGTCGGAGGGCTCGCACCGTCGACTGCGGCACCCTTGATCGCCCTCCGGGCTCGTCCTCAAACTCCCCCAGCTACCGCTGGGGGGTGCCCCCAGACGGGCTGGGTGTTGTACGTACCTCGCCCCGGAAGGTTCACGCCTTCCGGGGCGCGGTGCTGTCCTGCACGCGCCCCAGCCCAGCCACCCGCAGCGGCGCATTCGCAAGGATGTCCGTGTAGAACGATGAGCACGGACGTCGACGATCGGCGACGCCACAGCACCGACCTCACAGACGCATACAACCGAGGTCGAGACATGACGGACACGGACAACGCCCGATGACCCGGAAACCCCGCCGCCTACGCACTGCGACTGTGGTGCTGGCGCTCACCGCCATCGTTTCCGCGTGCGCCACCTCACCAGAGGAGCCCAGGCCGGTCCCCATCAAGCCGGTCGCGGCGGACGCCATCTGTGGCGACATGTTCGCCGGTGACGTCGGCCGAGACCTCCAGAAGCTCCTCACCGGCCGGAATGAGTTCTACCCGCGCACCCGGTCCGAGGCAACGCGAGTCGAACGCGTCGCACAACAGATGCGCAAGGAAGTCTCAGGCGGCAGCTCACCGAAATTCGCCAGCGCCACCTCCGTGTGCTCCTTCCTGCTGTGCAAGGAGGACGTACGAACGCCCTGTGGCGGCGAGCGTGAAATCGACTTCCCCTTCGGCTGGACCCGGCACCCGCACTTCACCGGCGACGAGCAGTCCGAGACCCTCGACTTCGTGGCGGGCGACGCGGCGCTGTCCCTGGCCGTGGACGAGCACTCCGGCGCGACAACGCGCTTTCCCTGCAGGCTGCCTGGCGGCTACGAAAGGGCCGTCCAGGGCTACTTCGAGGGGACTTGGAGCAACGACCTCGGCATGAAAGCCGAAGAGAGCGCCCGGCTCAAGGCGTTGCTCTCAGCCGCATCCAAGATGAGCCGGGCCCTGGGCTGCACGAACCATCCCCGCCCTTCCCCTTCTGCCGAGATCAGGCAGACGCACGACGATTAGCAGCCCGGCGCAGGGCATCCCTCCGTACCCCCCTCGGCACGTTTGCCCGCCTCAGAGGCCCGTGGTGTCATGATCACTTCATTGGAGATCATGGTGAGGGGGAGCCGTGGCAGCGGCACCAAGAAGGCCTGGACGACTGCTGACAATTGCCCTGTCGATCGCCACGCTCGCAAGCCTCGCGGGCTGCGAGCAACCGGCGGACGGCACAGCCGACAAGGGAGCCACGGGCCAGGACCCTCGTGGGAACACCAAGACCGTCACGGCCGCGGGGGCAGTGCCGCGAGCGCAGGACGGCGGTTCGATCAAATTCGAGTTCGAGCAGGGCTGCCGGAAGGTCAAGGCAGCGCTTCAGCGCTTCCTCGACAACGGGCTGGACAGCATCGGGTGTTGGGAGAGCGTCAAGCGGCCGGAGACGGTGACGCAACGGGCGGAGGAAATCTCCACGCAGGCCGGCGTGCAGTGCAAGGCTCAGCCCGGCCGGTGGTGGTACACGCGCAAAACAGGCTGCGGCCAGGTGACTTTGACGTACACCGTGATCGATCTGCGCACCAAACGACCCACGGGCCGGGCCGTTTTCACGGCACAGCAGGACTTCAAGCTCAGCTCGGCCTCGGGGCGTATTCGGTCCAGGAACAGCCTGCGCCTCGACGCGGCCACAGGCACGGCCAGAAGTCTCAAGGCCGCCTGGACCACTTCCTGCACCGGAGGCGCATGCGGAACCAGCTCGGCATGGGCAGGTTCTCGGCCGATACGGCCGCGTCAGGAACTGCGCGGCTCGACCACGCAAACGTGGAATGCCGGTGCGGTCGTTCAGAGCTTCGGCACGAAGACCACGGTCAACGTCGTCGGGGCGGGCCAGGTCCTGATCGCCCCTGCCTGGTTCAGGCCGTCCATGAAGATCCGCTGTGACCGGACCTTCAACCGCGAGAGCGCCCCGAACGGCAAGAGCCTCGGCTGCGTATTCCCCTCGCAAGCACCCGTCCTCAAGTTGCGCCTGAAGCACGAGGGGCACGCCAACGTCGCGTGGTCCATGCACAACCTCAAGGGTCACTGGGGTTGGTACGGCCGCGGAAAGCCCCTGCGTCGGGAAGCCGATGAATCCGTACGGTCGGCGAACCGCAACAAGATCTGCGACAGCACCTTCAAACGCGACCCGCAGGTCACAGACGATTCATGCGACGAGTTTCCGTTCGCCGCGACCAAGGAGAGTGGCGGCCAAGCGGGGCTTCGCGGCAAGGACTGCGCGGAGATCAGACCCAGCTTCGAGAAGGGGAAGTGGGTCATCTACCGCGTCAACAACGTGACACCACAGAGCCGTTGCACCATCGGGCATGTGCCCAATAGCCCCAATGGCTCGGTCGGTGGATCGCTCTCCCGCTTCCACCAGAACAACCGCGTCCTCGACGGCGAGAAATACTGGATCTCCGTGACCTGACGACTCCCGCCGGGACGGCCCGCCGCCCCGGCGCGGGCCGTCCCGGTCGTCAGTCGCCTCACTCGGCGGCGGGAATCTCCGCGACCAGCCCAGCACGCACGTCGTCCCCGGTCAACGTGACGCCGGTGTACGCGTGCAGCAGCGCGAGGGCGCGGTACTGGGGCAGTACGTCGCCCTCGTCGCGGCCGGAGTCGAGGAACCCGGCCTCGCGCATCGCGTCGAGGATCCGGTCGGGGTCCTCGCCCCGCTGTTCATGCCGTAGTTCGGGGTGGTCGGCGTCGAACATCGTGACCAGCGTGCCGTCCACCCAGAGATCGACGTACCCGAGCGCGTTGCCGTTGTGCCAGCAGCCGATGAGGCGTGCCCCGCGGGAGGCCGCGGCCCGGGTCTCGTCGTTGAACGCCCAGAGGGTCTGCGGCTCAAACGCCCAGGCCCAGCCTCCAGCGACCCCGGCGTACACGATGCCGTACTCCTCGTCGTCCTCGGCCGCCTCCTCAAGGAGCTCGTCGATGTCCTCGACTTCTGCCTGCGGCCGCACGCTCTCGGAAGGACAGCCGAGTCTGGACAGCAACTCTTGGGCCGTGATTCCGTCAACCAACGTCAGGCTGTGACAGTCGTGGAACTTGGCGATCCACGCCAGCGGATTACTGTCCTGCACGCGCTCCCCCACACGGTTCGACTCAGCGCACGCATCTCTCGTACGCCAGTGATGACGGCACGCAGCCTATTCGGAGCCGTCCACGCGCCGAGAAGGTGAACGGGCCCGGTCAGACCTGGCGCTCGGTGAGTGCCGTGACGAACGAGGTCCAACTGCTCTTGGGGATGAGGAGGGCGGGGCCGTCGGGGTTCTTGGAGTCGCGGACGGGGACGGTGGTGGGGACGCCGTCGAGCACTTCTACGCAGCTGCCCTGGTCGCCGCCGCTATAACTCGACTTGCGCCAGCCGCTCAGTACCGACGCCTGGGGCAGGTGGTGCTCAACTCTCATGGTCCGCATAGTCCTTCGCAGTCGCCCTGAGGAGGGCCACGGATTCCTTAACCGGCAGGGCATCGCCCAGAGCCTGATGGTATGCGCCCTGCAACAGCTCGACCAGGGCGGGGGAATCCTCCACGCCGCCGGTATAGAGCCCTTCCATGTACGCCGCCGGAGGCTGATCCTCGAACCACATGAGCGAGAGCATGGTCGACAGGAGAGGGTGCCCTCCCGTACCCAGCGGCAGCACATGGGTGCGGATTCGCCCGTTTTCGGCGAGGTCGGCGAGATGGGTGAGTTGCTCCGTCATGACGCCCGGCCCTCCGATGGGGCGCCGCATGACCGCCTCGTCCAGCATGGCCCACATCACAGGGTTCACCGGGTCGTTCAAGATCGCGGCCCGCTTGAGCCGAGTGGCAACAGCCTTCTCCCGCTCCTTCGGACTCAGCGGCGGATAGGCGGTCTCACGCAGCACCGCATGGGCATACGCTGCGGTCTGAAGGATGCCCGGCACATAGTTGAGCCCGAACTCCCGGATGGCCGTGGCCTGTTTTTCCAAGTGCCGGGCCGCCTCAAAGTGTTCGGCCACCGGGTCGTCGTCGCCGCCCGGCAGGAAACTCTGCAGCACATCCCCGGTACCGAGAGCCCGGTCCAACCGCCGCGCGTCCTCCCTCGAAGGAACCCTCCGCCCCGCCTCGATATGCGCGATGTGCGACCGCGTCATCACCGCTTCCACGGCCAACTCCTGCTGCGTCATGCCCGGCCTGACCCAGTCCCCGTACCTCGTACCCATGGCTCAACTCCCGCACACAGTCAGACATTTGGCGATCTGGGACCGCAAATCCACCTTAGCGGCGAACCGCCCGCCCCACCCGCGCTCTGAGGGAAACGAACTCCACCGACTCACGCGTCGCGATCTGATCCCTCGGCCCCGGCAGGTCCACCCGCAAGTCGGAGTGCACCCGACCCGGGCTCCCCGTGAGGACGACGACGCGGTCGCCCACGTACACGCTCTCGTCGATGTCGTGTGTGACGAGCAGGACCGTCATCTCCGTACCGCCACGCACGCGCAGCAGCACGTCCTCCAGGTCCTCGCGGGTCTGCGCGTCGACCGAGCCGAAGGGTTCGTCCATCAGGAGGAGGGACGGGCGGTACGCCAACGCCCTTGCGATGGCGGCCCGTTGCTGCATTCCGCCGCTGAGCTGCCAGGGGTACTTGCGGGCCGCGGAGGCGAGGCCCACCTCCCCCAGAGCCGCGTCCGCCGCCGCCCTGCGCTCCGTGCGGGCGAGGCCGCGGCGGCGCAGCGGGAGCGCGACGTTGTCGCGGACGGTGAGCCAGGGGAACAGGGAGCGCGTGTAGTCCTGGAAGACGACGGCCAGGTCGTCGGGGACCCGGTCGACCGTGCGGCCGTCCACCGCCACCGTGCCCTCGCTGGGGCGGACGAGGCCCGCGACGCAGCGCAGCAGTGTCGACTTGCCGCAGCCGGACGGGCCGACGAGGGAGACCAGTTCGCCGCGGGCCACCTCCAGGTCGATGCCGTCGATCGCGCGGTGGCCGTCGTCGTACGTGTGGCCGAGGCCTTTGATCTCCAGCACGTGTCTGCCGCCCCTCCCCATCCCTAATCTTGCGTGGGTATCCCCAGCTTCAGCCGGGGATAGGAAACGCATCTCAGGACTGCTCTGACCCGCACTGTCAGCAGAGGGCCGCACCGTTGACCTCAGCCAACGGGCCGCTCTGTCCCTCAATGTACTGGCGGACCACGGTCAGCGGGGCGCCGCCGCATGAGCCTGCGAAGTAGGAGCGGGACCAGAACACCGAGCCCATTCCGGTCCGGTTGATCCGGCCGTTGTACTCGGCCCGCAGGTACCTGGAGCTGACGCCCTTGATCGGCTTCGCCGATGAACTCGCGGAGTTCCGTCTCGACGCTTCCGCGCACCTCCCGCATGATCTCCTCGCAGCACGTGAGCATGGCGTCATCAAAGATGCCCTGCCGGTATTTGGTCACGAACACCAAGTGCGCGTGCAGGTGGTGGGCGACGTGACGGCCGGTGCGGATATCAGGGTTTAGCTCCTAGCAAGGCGAAATTCACCATATGGTCGTTGGAACGGCCTTGGGAGGGGGGG
>NZ_JAAAHS010000238.1 GCF_009908195.1 Streptomyces boluensis
CCCGAGAAGCTGCAACGCCCCCCGAACCGCCGCGTCGAACGGCTCCGCCGACTCCGCCGAGCGGGCCACCACGTACCCGCCCTGCACCACCGCGGCGAGCATCGCGCCGACGGCCTGCGGGTCGAGTCCGGGGGCGATGTCGCCGGCCGTCTGGCCCTCGGCGACCAGGTCCGCGAGCCGGGCGCGGAGCCAGGCGAAGAGGGCGTCGAGGGGGGCGCGGAGGCGGTCCTCCTCGATGACGTCGAAGTCCATCGTGAGCCGGCCGATGGGGCATCCGCGCAGTACGTCGCGCTCGCGCAGCAGGTACGACGCGATGCGCCGGGTCGCCGTGCCGGGGCCGGAGAAGTGGGCCTCGGCCGCGTCCTTCAGCTCTTGCGCGCTGCGCTCCATCGCCGCGAGGGCGAGGCCGGCCTTGCCGTCGAAGTGGTGGTACATGCTGCCGACGCCGACGCCGGAGCGCTCCTGGATCGCCTTGGGGCTGGTGCCGACGTAGCCCCGCTCCCAGAGCAGTTCGCGGGTGGCCTCGATCAGCCTTTCTGGAGTCGCCATGGCGGGCACTCTATCCACTCGTTCCGGCGCTTGACCAAGGGTTCGATCAGGTGCCTGATCAGGCATTTCGATGCGCCCATCGGAGATTTCGATGGGGGCGTCAGGCCGCGCTGCGGGCCGCGCGGCGCCGTACCGAGAGGGCGAGCACCGCACCGGTCGCGAAGGCCACGGCGGCGATACCGGCCGAGAGGCGCAGGCCCGAGGTGAAGTCGGTGGCGGCCGCGGCGAAGGTGCCGAACAGGGCCACGCCGACGGCGCTGCCGACCTGCCGGGAGACGTTGAAGACGGCGGAGGCGATGCCCGCGCCGGACGCGGGGGCGGACTCGATGATGGCGGCGGTGGCGGCGAGGGCGGTCATGGTCTGGCCGAGACCGGTGGCGACCAGGGCGAAGAGGAGCACCGGGTACGGGGTGTCGGGCCGGGCGAGCAGCCAGCCGAGGAAGCCCACGGTGCCGAGGATCAGGCCGGCGGCCATCGGGACGTACGGGCCGGTGCGGGCGGCGATACGGCTGAACAGCGGGGCGGCGACCAGGCCCATGCACACCGAGGGCAGCAGGGCGAGACCGGTGGCCAGGACGCTGAAGCCGCGCTCCTGCTGGAAGTAGAGGGTGGTGAGGAAGAGCATGCCGTAGTAGCCGAGGCTGATGAGCAGGCCGATCGCGGCGGTCGAGGTGAAGGCGCCGGAGCGGAACAGGGACGGCGGGAGCAGCGGCGAACGCTCGGTGCGGCCCTGCGTCTCGCGGCGCTCCAGGGTGCGCTCCACCAGGGCGAAGGCGAGCAGCGCGGCGACGCCGACGGTGAACGCGGTGACGACGAGCGGCGAGGTCCAGCCCTGCGTACCGGCCTCGTTGAGGCCGCCGGCCAGGGCGACGAGACCGACGATGCCGAGGATCTGGCCGATCGGGTCCATCTTGCGGGCGGCCGACTTGCGTACGGACGCCGGGATGTGACGCATGGTCAGGTATACGGCGAGGGCGGCGACCGGCAGGTTCAGCCAGAACACGGCGCGCCAGTCGGAGCCGGAGATGAGCAGTCCGCCGACGGCGGGCCCGGCGCCGAAGGCGACCGAGGCGACGGCGCCCCAGATGGCGATGGCCCTGGCCCGTACCGCGCGGTCCGGGTAGGTGGCCTGGAGCAGTGCGAGGGACGCGGGCACGAGCAGCGCGGCGCCCGCGCCCTGGGCGAGCCGGCCGGCGATCAGCGTGCCGGGGGTGGCGGCGAGGCCGCAGGCGAGCGAGGCGGCGCTGAAGACGCCGAGTCCGGTGAGGAACATCCGGCGGTGCCCGAGCCGGTCGGCGAGGCCGCCGCCGAGGAGCAGCAGTCCGGCGAAGACTGTGCTGTAGCCGTCGACGATCCACTGGAGCGCGGCGGCGCCGGTGTCCAGGGAGGTGCGGATGTCGGGGATGGCGACGTTGACGACGGTGACGTCGAGCATCACCAGGAAGTAGCCGAGGCTGAGAGCGATCAGCGGGGGCAGGGCGAGCGCGGGCTTGGTGCGCTTGCCCGTCTCGGGGGCAGGGGCCGACGGCTGCGGGGCCGTCCGCTGCGCGCTGGGGGTGATCTCCGTGGTGGTCATGGAACGATCATTGGCGCCAGACACTTCGCTGGGCGTCGAAGTGTCGATGTCGTACGCTGTGATCATGCCGAAAGCCAGTAGCGCCAAGGGACAGCCCGGTGACCGCAAGGGACAGGCCGGTGCCCCCACGGGAGCCGACCGGCAGGGCGAGCCGCTCAAACGGCAGACCGACATCGCCCGCGCCGCGGCCCTGATCGCCGACCCCTCGCGCGCCCGCATCCTGAAGTGCCTGGCCGACGGGCGTGCCCTGCCCGCCAGCGCGCTCGCCGGGGAGGCGGGGGTCGGAGCGGCCACGGCCAGCGCGCATCTCGCCAAGCTCGTCGAGGGCGAGCTCGTCACCGTGAAGGAGCAGGGCCGGCACCGCTACTACCGCCTGGCGGGCCCCGACGTGAGCGCCGCCCTGGAGTCCCTGGCCCTGATCGCCCCGCCGCTCGCGATCACCTCGCTCAAGCAGAGCAACCGCACCAACGCCCTGCACCGCTCCCGTACCTGCTACGACCACCTGGCGGGGCAGCTCGGCGTCGCCCTGATGCGGACCCTGCTCGAACGGCACGTCCTGACCGGACACGACGGCATCCACCGCCCGAAGGAGGCGGTACGGGACCGGCCGTCCGCGTACGGCCGCGACATCCACTACGAACTCACCGACGAGGGCCGCGTCCAGCTCGCCGAACTCGGCGTCGACACCGACCAGTTGCCGCCCCGCCGCCCCGCGGTCCGCTACTGCGTCGACTGGAGCGAACACCAGCACCACCTCGCCGGCGGCCTCGGCGCGGTCCTCACGGCCCGCCTCTTCGACCTGGGCTGGGTGCGCTGGGGCGCGAGCCCGCGCGTCGTGCATCTGACGGACGAGGGGGCGGTGGGGTTGGAGCGGTCTTTGGGGCTTGTGCTGTCGGACTGAGGCACACGGCGCGGGCCGGGCTCCACCTTTGGCGGAGCCACAGCTCACCCTTGGCGTACACGGCCACCGCCCGCTCCTCCAACAGCCGATGTACGGGGCCCCACCGGCCGCGATGCTCAAGGCCATGGAACCGATCTACGTACTCTCCGATGCCGAGCGCGAGCAGCTCGCCGCCGTTCTGCACTCCGTGGGCAAGAGCCCGTACGAGGACTACGAGGACTTCTCGCGTGCCGTCGGTGACGTGGTGGCGCGGGGTGAGGTGCCCGCGTTCTTCGCCGATGTGTGCGCGCGGATCAGGGACGACCGTCGCAGCGGTGCCGGTGACGCGCATGTGCTGCGCAACTGCCCGCTGGACGAGGAGATTCCGGAGCTCGACCTGGACGACCCGGTGGCGGACAAGCACGCGAAGAAGAAGACCTTCGTCGGCGAGGCGTTCCTCGAGCTGTTCGCCCAGCTCGTCGAGACCCCGCTGCTGTCCTACGCGACGCGGTTCAACGGCGACTTCTTCACCGACGTCGTCGCCATCAACCGCTACAGCGGGATGCAGACCGGCTTCAGCGACAGCGAGCTCGTCTACCACAACGACCGTACGGCGCACCCGGTGCGCGCCGACTTCATCTCGCTGCTCGGCATGCGCTGCCCCGACGGCGACTTCGTCTACACCGGCTTCGTGGACGGCCGCGACCTCCTCGCGCACCTCAGCGAGGAGGACCAACTCCAGCTCAGGGAAGCGCAGTTCATCACGCCGTTCGATGTGTTCTCACGGGACAACAACGAGGACCTGACGGTGTCCGAGGTGCACCCGATCCTGGAGAACCACCACAGTTTCCGCTACCTGGACACCTGCACCACGGCCGCGCCGGGCGCCCCCGAGTCCGCCAAGGACGCGCTGCTCGCCCTGAAGAACGCGATGGTGCGCGCGGACAAGACCCGGCACCGTATCCGCACCGGTGACCTGTTCACCTTCGCCAACCAGGACGGGCTGCACAGCCGCGACAAGATGGAGATCAACGACCCGGCGCGGGCCCGCCGCCGCTGGCTGCTGAAGACCTACGCCTTCCGGGACGCGGCCGCCGCCGAGCAGCACGCGGACCGCTGGCTCGACGGTGTGCGCGGCCGCGTGGGCGACTGACCCGGCCCGCCCATGACTTCCAGCCGACGGCGGCCACCCCGACCCCCGGGCCGCCGTCGGCTGGACCCTGTGTACCTCTCACGACCACGGGGGCCGGTCCCCGTCCAGGGCCTGGCGCATCAGCAGCACGGCCTCCAGGCGGTTGCGGACCGACAGTTTGGTCAGGGCGTGCGAGACATGGCTCTTGACCGTCGCCGACGTGACCTTGAGGCGGCGGGCCGTCTCGTTCGTGGACAGGCCCTCCGCGAGCAGGGTGAGCACCTCGCGCTCCCGCTCCGTGAGCGAGCGAAGCAGCACGCCGACCGAGCGGTCGCCGCGCTCCCTGCGGGGCGCGGCCGCGTGCGCCTGCGGCGTCCACAGGCCGACGAGTTCGGGTGACACCACCACGTATCCGGCCGCCGCCGCCCGTACGGCAGCCGCGAGCCGGCCGATCTCCGGGTCCTTGACCAGGGCGCCGACACAGCCCGCGGCGAGCGCGGCCGCGAGCGTGCGGCCGGTCCAGCCGGTGCCGAGCAGCAGCACCCGCAGGCCCTTGTGCACCAACTCGGCGGCCACCGGGTCGGGTTGGGCCCGGGAGGCGTCGGCGAGTACGACGACGTCCACGCCGCTCAGCGGCCAGCGGTGCAAGGGCTCGCCGCTGTCGGCCGTGCCGAGCACCTCGATCCCGTCCGCGCTGTCGAGGGCGGACGCCAGGACGTGCCGGGACACCGGGTCGGCGTCGGCGAGCAGGACGTACACGTCGGGGCGTTCCCGCTCGTACAGCAGCACCCCGCCGTCCGCGGCGTTCCGCACGGTCATCTCCACCTGGGTCTCCGTTCCGTAGCCACCTCGCCGTCCACCTCGCGGCGACGAGCGGGCCGGGGCCGACAGGTGTCGGCCCCGGCCCGGAGGGTTCTCACGCAGCGGCCGGCAGGGCCGCACCGAGCAACTGCCCGGCGAGGCGGTCCTTGAGGACCGAGATGTCCTCGCAGTCGCCGCCCGCGCGCTCGGCGATGTGCGTCCGGTACAGCTCGGTCAGCTCCGTGTCGCTGACCGTGATGTCCAGCTCGTCGAGGATGTGCCGCAGCACGGCACGGCCCGAGTGCCGGCCGATCAGCAGGGAGCGCTCGCGGCCGAACCGGGCGGGCTCCACGTACTCGTACGTCGCGGGGTGCAGCAGCATGCCCTGCTGGTGGATACCGGCCGCCGTGCCGAAGGCGTACGTCCCGAAGATCGCCTTGTTACGGGGCTCCTCCAGGCCGATGACCCGGCGCAGCGCCGTGTACGCCTCGTACATCGCGGACACGTCGATGTCCGTGTGCATCCCGAGGACCTCGCCCTTGTACGTGAGCAGCGCGGCGAGCTCCTCAAGGGGGGTGTTGCCGGCGCGCTCGCCGATGCCGCCGAGGGTGGCCTGCACCTCGTCCGCGCCGGCCTCGATGCCCGCGACCGCGTTGGCCAGGGAGAGCCCGAAGTCGTTGTGGCAGTGGGTGGCGATACGGATCGCGTCGGGCAGCCAGCCGCGGAACCTCGTGATGAGGGCCGCGTACTCCTGCGGCAGGTTGCACCCGGAGGTGTCGGCGACCACGAAGCAGGTGGCACCGGCCTCGACGGCGCCGAGCGCGATGCCGCGCAGCAGCTCGTCCTCGCCGCGGCTGGCGTCCTCGATGCCGACGGACACGGCCTCGACACCGAGGGCGTGGGCGTGGGCGACGGTGTCGGCGACCTCGTCGACGGCCTGCTGACGGCTGATGCCGCGCTTGTGCAGCAGGTGCATGTCGCTGCCGGTGGCCATGATCTGCACCTGGTGGCGGTCGGTGCCGCCCGCTCGGACGGCGGTGTCCACATCGGCCCGTACGGCCCGGCAGAACGTGGTGAACCGGGCCGATGTCAGGTTCCGCGAAATAAGCCGGGTGGCCTCGAACTCGCTGGGCGAGGAGGCCGGAAATCCCGCTTCGATGAAGTCCGCGCCGAGTGCTTCTATTCTCAGCGCGATATCGAGTTTCTGCCGTGGATTCATCGCGTTTCCGGGCGCCTGCTCGCCGTCCCGGAGCGTGGTGTCGAAAATGGATATCCGGCGTGAAGCTGCCGTCTCTGTCATCAGGTCCCCTTCCTGGGTCGATGCTGCTCTCGCAGCTCAACACCCTGGAGACTAGGTCGATTCGACGGTGTGGCGAGCCGGGCGCCGTGGCCGGTCAGGGCCATGACCCGGATGGGTCGAGCACATCTTTCTTGAATTACAGATACAGCGGGAGTGGCCGGTCCGGGACACGGCACAGTTGGGTCAGCTCCACCCTTGCCCGAAGGTGGAGGTGGAATGCAAAGGTTCCCTGGAAAGCGCGACCAGACCGCGCCCTGCTCTTTGTATTCGTCACGGAAGAAGGAATCACGATCATGCTGACCACCTCTCTCGGCTCTCTCGGCTCCACCGGTATCGCCGCCAAGTTCGTCCGCCTGTGCGCGCTCGGCGCCGCCGCCACCGCCCTGGCCGGCACGGCCGCCCTCGCGAGCAACGCCAACGCCGGCGCCGGCGCCGATGCCTCCACGACCCGCACGACGGCGGGCACGTACACGACGGACGACCTGATCTGGGGTTGAGAGGACCGTGCGAAGCGTGGGGCCCTATCCCCACAGGGACGGAGCGGGCGGGGCCAACACCCCGTCCGCATCGTCCTGTTCGGCCACCGGCTCGCCCGGGACGCGCAGCCACCGCGAGAAGTTGACCTGGTCCGCGCCCGCCGCGACATGCAGCGCCGCCGCCCAGGAGCGCAGGGTCGCCGGCGGGGCGCCGAGCAGCACCGACAGGCCGCGCTGGTCGGCCTGCCGCATGATGTCGAGGGTCGCGGTGAGTCCGCCCACGGCGTCCGGTTTGAGGTTGATGCCGTCGTACCGCGACACCAGGCGCCCGATGTCACCGCCCTCCCCGTACGCCAGGTCGGCGATGATCGGGAACGGCCGACGCAGCGCCGCGAGCGCGCCCGACTCCCCTTCCGGCAGCGGCTGTTCGAGCAGCCGGACGCCGTGCGCGTGCAGCACCGGCAGCATGGTGCGCAGCCGGTCCACGTCCCAGGCCCCGTCCGCGTCGGCCATCAGCCACGCGTCGGGCCGGTGGCGGCGCACCGCGTCGAGCCGCGCCAGGTCGTCCTCGATGGCACCGGCGCCGAGCTTCAGCTTGAGCGAGCCGAAGGCGTCGCTGTCCTTCAACTCCACTTCCAGACGCGGGTGTTCGACCAACGGCACGGTGAGTACGGCCGGCACGGGGCGGGGCCGCGGCACGCCGAGCAACTGCCAGGCGCGCTGCCCGCTGCGCTTGGCGAGCAGGTCCCACAGGGCGGCGTCGAGGGCGCTGCGCAGCGGTCCGGGGGGCAGCAGCCCTTCGAGCTCCACGGGGCTGATCATCCGCTCCAACCGGTCGCGGGCGGCGCCGAGTTGGCCACGTACGACGTCGGGGGTATGCGCGTCGAGATACGGCAGCAGGGTCGCCTCGCCGCGTCCGGCGCTGCCCGCGTTGCGCAGCGTCACCCGCAGCACGGACCACGCACGCCCCTCGTCGGCGGCCCGGCCGTGCGGCGGCGCGACGGGCAGAACAGCACACCGGACCCGCATCGGTGTCCCCGTCAGGGACTTGAGGAATGCGGGGTCGAACACGAGGGCTCCAGACTCACTGCAGCTTGCCGGGCCACCATCGTGACGCGCGCCCCAGGCAGCCACCAGAGGGGCGGTACGGCACGCTCCGGCGTGGCCGCAAGCGGACAGGTGCGCCGGTCGCCGGGAGGACGGCCTCAGCTCTGGACGGCCTCAGCCCTGGACCGTGGAGAACCCGGGCCGGTTCTTCGCGATGTTCCGTGTCTTCCTGGTGTTGGCCGACTCGGCGACCAGGGCGAGGACCGCCGGGGACGTCGCATGCTCGGCGAGGAAGCGCTGCATCCAGTCCGTGACCTCCGCCAGTTCGGCCGCTGTCGGCACGTGACCGTCCTCGACGGAGAGGTAGAACAGCCAGTCGCGGATACGTCGGCGGATGAACTCGCGGGACCCCTCAGCCTTGAACTGGTCGATCTCCGGCAGCAGTTGGTCCGACCACTGCCGGAACTCGGCGGGACCGGTCGCCGCCCTCATCGCGATCGCGTCCACGAGCTCGACCACCGCCCTCTTGGCCCCCAGATCGTTGGGGTCACGCAGAATCGTGGCCACGATTCCGCGGTCCCGGTCGCGGCTCGGCGAGTCAGCGGTCACCTCGATGACGCGTAGATACGCGGCCGTCCGGACGTGCTCGTCGGCAAGGGCTTCGTCGATGTCCACGTCGAGGATGCCGACCTCCGCCAGCAACTCGGCCACATCGGAACGCAATGTCATCGCTTCATCCCTCTGCCGCGCGGCGGGAGTGCCGTTGCCCGACCGTCGTCATCTTGCCCATGATGGGCTGAACTCCACATGCAGTTGTTCCCAGTTGCGCATTTTTGGTGTGTCCAAGCCCCAGTCGTAAAGGGGTCGGCAAACGTGATAATTGCAGGCTCCGGGGATGTAGAGATGGGTAGCGGCTTCGGGGGGTCCGTACTTTGTGACGGCGAATATCTCCTTGGCTCCTTCCCGGAAGGCTGCGCTCCCGCCGGTCAGTAACAGCGTCTCGGCGTAGATATTCTTGCGAAGGAGGAATCCATCCGCCTCCTTCGGGCTGTCCGGAATGATGTAGTCGGCATCGAGGTCAGGAAGGTCTCGCTCCGGCACACTGGCGGTGTGGAGCTCACGGACGGTGTTCCCCGTGTTGAGATGCTCCCGGATTCGCTTCCAGCGCGAAGGGCGAAACTGCGCTGTACGGGGAGCCAGCACGAGGTCGAGTGGCTGCCCGCCTTCCTCGCCGACGCCTACGGCCGGAGCGGTACGCATCGGCAGGTAGACCAACGATCGCGGCGACCGCGCTGCGAGCAGCCACAGGGTGCCAATGCGTCTGCCGTCCGTTCGGTCCACGTACATCTCATAGTGGTCGCGCCCCTTGTAGAGCGCCCCGTTCTTCAGCGGTCCAGCCGGCCGGATCACACGGTATTCCGTACCTGCAAGCCGCACCTTCTGCACGACAATCCTCACTCGCAGACTGTCCCGGGTCAGAGGGGCCCGTGACGCAGCCATGTCGCTCGCTCCTGCCTGTTGATCCGGTCAGCCATGCCGCGCCGCCGGTGAGCCCGTTTCCGCTCAGGCGCGGTGAGGGGTGCCGAGCAGTCCCGGCGGACCGACTCTAGATCCGCTCACTCGGCAGAAGCCACACGGTTTCAGACCCGAGCACGGTGCGGCGGGGCCGCCTCAACTGGGCGTGGATCGGCGCCTGTTGAACCATCCACGAGCTCCGGCCCGAGGGCGCGGCCGACTTCGACCATCCTTGCCGTACAGGCTGATGGCTGTGAGGCTTTCGCCCTGCTCTGTGTCCCGCCGTTGGAGGCCTCCCGATGATGACCTGGCGTCGGCTCGCTGAGCGCGACTTCCCGTTGCTGATGTCCTGGCTGGAGCAGCCGCACGTGGCCCGTTGGTGGAACCATGAGACCTCGCTCGAGGCGGTGTCACGGGACTTCGGCCCCGCCGCCAAGGGCGAGGAACCTTCGGAGGACCTTCTCGTCCACCTCGGCGACCGCCCGATCGGCTTGGTTCAGCGTTGCCGTCTGTCCGACTACCCCGCATACCTGGCTGAGCTCGCCGCCCTGGTCGAGGTGCCTCCCGGGGCAATGACCATCGACTACCTGATCGGAGAGCCACAACAGGTCGGCCGAGGGCTCGGTCCACAGATGATCCGATCAGTCATCCAGGCGACCTGGAACGACCACCCTGACGCGCCCTGTGTCCTGGTGCCGGTGCCGGCGGCCAACCGAGCATCCTGGCGGGCGCTGGAGAAGGCCGGACTACGCCGGGTCGCCGAGGGCGATCTGGAGCCGGACAACCCTGTCGACGACCGGGCCCACTACGTCTACCGAACGGTCAGCATCCGCCGGGGCCTGGGCCGCCCGTCCGGATCCGGCCTGATCCGAAGGGCACTCCTGGGCGGCAGAAGCGATGCGGACGCCTCCATTTGCGCGGTCGATGCTTACGATTTCTCCATACTTTCCGACCTATGGCGCTCTTGTTTCACAGAAGGGCACGGAGTCAGGATCCTCCTGTTCTGTACGCAACAGGGCAGGCTGTGTCCGAAGGCAGTGACGGGGGGTCCTGTGGCGCGAGGTGTGCATGACCGGTGTCTCTCAAGGGGCCGAGTCCGCTACGCGGGGACGGTGCCCGAAGATCAGGAGAGGCATCAGAGATGACGGATCGCAAGAGACGGGCCTTGGTCACATTCGGACTGGCCACAGCAATGGCGTTACCCATGGCGCCGGCCCGCGCACTGTCTGGAACAGGCGGCCTGGATGGGGAACTTGATCTCAATCTCGGGCTGGGTGGCAAGTTCCTCGACATCACGGTGACGCTCGGTCAGCGCAGGCGCCTGGTGCTGAGACTGGCGCAGGAGTATCTCGCCGCGCGGGACCAGGGCTGGAAGGACCCTCAGGGGCCGGGTGACGGGATGGCCGCCATCAAGAAGGAAGGGGCGAAGGTCGCGACTCAGCCGGAGGCCTTCGCCGCCGGCCCGGCCGTGTTCGCGGCCGAAGGGGCGGATGCTCTGCACGCCACCGAGGTTGACACCGGCTTCGTCGATGACGCGACGGTCGAGTTCGAGGGCAATACGGCCACCGTGACCCTCACGTCCGGCACGTTCCTGAGCTGGAATGACGCATCGCTCGGCACTTCGAGCCTGAGTGACACCTACGTGGTGACCTTGGAGCGGGAGAACCGCACGTGGACCGTCACCAAGGCGGCTTACGTCCCGACCCCGAGTACGGCGGCCCCGAAGGCGGCCGCGACGTCAACTGCCGCGTCGGAGACGGCTGATGGTGTGAGCACCATGGCGGCCCATTCCTACGACCGCGACGCGGCGGTCGCCTACGCGCTCAGGTGGTCGGAGGTGTACAAGAGCAGCAGGGGGAACCATCCAGTGTCTTTCGCGCGGAACCCGGAGTACGAAGATCTGGGTACCGCGAACTGCGCGAACTTCGTCTCCCAGTCTCTGCTCGCCGGCGGCTGGACCAGGCGGTACGGCGTGGACCGGGACGACCCCGACAACTGGGACGACAACCTCAACGGGCCCTACACGTTCTCCAAGACGTGGACCAGGGCCAATTGGCTCTTCGACCTCACCGTCAAGTACCGGGGGTGGGAGCGGAACTTCTGGCCGCCGGCAGATCCCACCACGGGGCCTGGCGATCCTGACTTCGCCATCTGGGAACTTGAGCCAGGCGACCTGATCTTCACGGACTGGGACACGGAAGTGCCGGACGGCGTGCAAGACCACGTCATGATCGTCACGGGGACATACACCAACCCCAGCGACGAGTTCACCGAGCCCACCTACTCCCAGAACTCCCCGAATCGGCACAATCTTCCGCTCAGCGTCGGAATGAAGATGGCCTATTACAGGCGAGGGGGCAACGAAGGCGACCCCAACCACAACGAGAACCAGCCTATCTTCGTCCCGGTCAGGCTCAAGGACTCCTTCGATGAGTGACTCGCGCGTCGAGCCGGTCTGACGGACTGCGGGCCCGCCGTACAACCGATTCAGTCAGAAGCGGCGTGTGCGGCGGGCGGGTTTGCGGGGTCTGGTGCGTGCAGCTGCAAGGCGGAGGAGGGCGCCGCTGCGATGAACCGAAGGAGATGGAGGAGGCCCTAGTCCAACAACCCCATCTTCGCCGCAGTGATCCCCGCCTGGAACCGGCTCTCCACCCCGAGCCGTGCCATCAGGTCGGCCATCACCCGGCGCAACGTCCGTACCAGGCCGACAGCCGGGCACGCTGCGGCTCGGCCGCAAGTGGACAGGTACG
>NZ_JAAAHS010000239.1 GCF_009908195.1 Streptomyces boluensis
CCCCACAGCCACGCCGCAGCCGCGCCGCGCCCGCCCCGCCGACGCCCCCCGCGTTGTCCTGGCCAGGGCCGGGAAGGCAGGATGACGGCATGACGCACGCGATGCTGAAGGGGTCGAACGTCCCGCTGGAAGCCACGGCCGTACGTGCCGTGCTGCTCTGGACGCCGGGGCCCGCCGGGTCCGGCGCCCCGGACATCGACGTCTCGGCACTGGTGCTCTCCACCGACGGCCGGGTCCGCTCCGACGAGGACTTCGTCTTCTACAACCAGCCGAGGCACCCCTCGGGCAAGGTCTGGCGGCTCGGCAAGAAGCGGGCGCTCGACGGCCTGACCGACTCGATCCAGGCGGACCTCGCCGGACTCCCCGCCGAGGTCGACCGCATCCTGATCGTCGCGTCGGCGGACGGCGTCCCCTTCGAGCACGTACGCGGCCTGCGGATCTCGCTGTACGACGCGGCGGCCGCCGAGGGCGATCCGTACGCGTACTTCGACGTGAAGCCGGAGACGGGCGCCGAGACCGCGCTGATCTGCGGCGAGCTGTACCGGCGCGGGGACGCCTGGAAGTTCCGCGCGCTCGGCGAGGGGTACTCCAACGGACTGGTCGGTCTGGCCACGGACTTCGGGATCTCGGTGGACGAGTCGGAGCCCATCCACCCCTCCGGCGAGCAGACCGTGCCCCGGCCCGTCGCCGCCGCACAGCCCGCTCCGGGGTACGGCTACCCGCAGCCGCCCTCGCAGCCCCCGGCGCCGCCCGCGTACGGCTATCCGCAGCCCGTGCCGCAGCCCACGTCGGCGCCGCCCGCGTACGGCTATCCGCAGCCCGTGCCGCAGCCCACGTCGGCGCCGCCCGGGTACGGCTACCCGCAGCCGGCCGCGGCCGCCGCGATCCCGGACCCGTACTTCAAACTCCCGCCGCAGGGACCGCAGTTCCTCGGCCGCTGAAGTCGCTGAGGCCCGCGGCGGCGCGCTGACCCGGTGGCGGGCTACTTGTCGGCCTTCGCCTTGTAGCCCCGCCCCCACTGCAGCCCCCAGCCGAAAAGCCGGTCGAGCTCCGCCTGGAAGCCGTACACGAACTTCACCTCGCGGCGCACGACCAGTTCGCCCTTGACGTTCTCCATCGAGATCACCGCACAGGACCGCGCCTGCGGGGCGTGCTCGTCAAGCTCGATCTCGATCCGCGGGCCGTTGCTCGGATAGAGCGTGACCTTGGCGTGCGTACGGTCAAAAGCCGGCGTCTGGTCGTAGATGTACACGAAGACCAGGAGCCGCTTGATGGACTCCCGGTGGTCCAGGTTGACGTATATGGTCTCGCCGGACGCCGAGCCGAAGCGGTCGTCCCCGCTGAGCTTCACGTACGGCGGCGCGTTCAGGTCGCCGAAGAAATTGCCGAGCGGCTGGACGACACCCTTGGCGCCGTCGACCATCTCGTAGAGGCAGCCGAGGTCCAGGTCCACGTTCACGACGCCCTGGGTGTGCGCCTGCACCACCTCGGGCTGGAACATCTTCAGCGGGTTGCGGAGCAGACCGCCGGACCGCTTCGTGCCGCCCTCGATGTCCGACGAGCGCATCCGCCAGGACAGGTTGACGCGCAGATTGCCGGTGGCCGCGCCCTGTTTGGTGAGTGACACCGTCGGGTGGCGCTTGGTGAGCGCGATGGAATTGGTCGCCGCGCTGCCCGACTCGAACTGCGCCTCGCGCCCCCGCCACAGCCCTTGCCAGAAGGACATCCCGCCCCCAACTCTCGTACCGCACAGACCACTTGGACCTTCACAGACTGACAGAGAACGGGGCGGCCCGAGGTTCAGCACCTCGTGGCCGCCCCGCTTCAGAGCGTTCCCTCGACCCCCGTGGGGTCACACCCCGGAGGAGACCTCAGTCTTCTCGGACGAGGCCGGGCCGTCGCCGCCCTCTTCCGCGGCGAGGCGCTTGTTGCGGCGCACCGAGGACCAGAAGGACCAGGCGATCAGGATGACGCCGATCGAGCCGGTGACGACCTCGGGGATCTCGTACTGGATGGTGACGAGCAGGATCGCGGCCAGGGCGCCGATGGCGTAGTGCGCGCCGTGCTCCAGGTAGACGTAGTCGTCGAGGGTGCCCTCGCGGACCAGGTAGACCGTGAGCGACCGGACGTACATGGCGCCGATGCCGAGGCCGAGGGCCATCAGGACGATGTCGTTGGTGACCGCGAAGGCGCCGATGACGCCGTCGAAGGAGAACGACGCGTCCAGGACCTCGAGGTAGAGGAACATGAAGAACGCGGCCTTACCGGCGATGGCCACGGCCGAGACGGGCTTGCCGCTCTTCTTGGCGGCTTCCTCCTCCTCGTGCTCGCGCTCCTCCTCTTCCTCCAGCTTGTTCTCGAAGTAGCCGGAGAGACCGCCCACGATCAGGTACGTGATCAGACCCGCGATACCGGAGATCAGGACCGTCTGCGCCTTGTCGACATGGGCGCCGCCGTGCTGGTGGGCCTGGGTCGCGAAGGTCATCGCGGTGACCATCAGGACGATGAGCGCGATGCAGACCG
Source organism: Streptomyces boluensis (assembly GCF_009908195.1). GTDB lineage: Bacteria > Actinomycetota > Actinomycetes > Streptomycetales > Streptomycetaceae > Streptomyces > Streptomyces boluensis. Next base: position 2,524 of record NZ_JAAAHS010000239.1, read on the forward strand.
ACAGCATGTCGACCTTGCCGAGCTTGGCGAGCGGGCGCTCGATCCAGCGCAGCCACTGGATGTCCCGGTCCTCGAAAATGAAGTCGAGGAAGATCATCAGCAGGAACATGCCACCGAACGCGGCGATCGACGGGTGAGCGTCGGTCACCAGCTGCTGGTACATGTCCTTGTCGGTCATCGCCAGTTCGACGGCGTCGATCGGGCCGATCTTGGCACTGATGGCGACGATGACGACGGGGAAGACCAGCCGCATGCCGAAGACCGCGATCAGAATGCCGACGGTGAGGAAGATCTTCTGCCAGAAGGCAGACATCTTCTTCAGAATTCCGGCATTGACCACAGCGTTGTCGAAGGACAGCGAGATCTCGAGGATCGACAGGATCGCCACGATCCCGAACGCCTGCCACCCCCCGATGAACACCGCTGCGACCAGGCCGAGCGCGGTGACCGCGAACGACCAGCCGAAGGTTTTCAGTACCACTGGCTACCCAATCGTTGTGTACGGGGCGTCCCCGCTCCCGCGACGAGTACGGGGCTCCCCCGAGCCGTGCGCGGCTTTACGAAACATTGACCCCGAAGTCTAGAGCGATGCCCCGCAGACCCGACGCGTACCCCTGTCCTACGGCACGGAACTTCCATTCCGCGTTGTACCGGTACACCTCGCCGAAGATCATCGCGGTCTCCGTGGAGGCGTCTTCCGACAGGTCGTACCGGGCGAGTTCCTGACCGTCGTCCTGGTTCACGACGCGAATGAACGCGTTACTCACCTGACCGAAAGTCTGGCCCCGATTATCCGCGTCATGGATCGAGACCGGAAAGACGATCTTGTCCACCTCGGCCGGGACCTTGGAGAGATCCAGGATCAGCGACTCGTCGTCGCCGTCGCCCTCACCGGTCAGGTTGTCACCGGTGTGCTCCACCGAGCCGTCAGGGCTGGCGAGTTGGTTGTAGAAGATGAACCACTCGTCGCCGAGCACCCGGCCCGCATTGCAGAGCAGCGCGCTCGCATCCAGGTCGAAGGGTGCCCCGGTCGTGGAACGTGCGTCCCAGCCGAGTCCGACCAGTACCTGCGTGAGGTTCGGTGCGGCTTTGGAGAGGGAGACATTGCCTCCCTTGGCGAGCGTGACGCCCATGATCGTGGTCCTCCCCATGGTGGTGCTGCGATAAGTGAGCACGTCCGGCGCCGCACACGAGGTGCGGCGCCGGACGTGGGACGTGCGTGGCTCAGACGTTCACACCGAAGTCCTGCGCGATGCCGCGCAGGCCCGAGGCGTAACCCTGGCCGATGGCACGGAACTTCCACTCCGCGCCGTGGCGGTAGAGCTCGCCGAAGACCATGGCGGTCTCCGTCGAGGCGTCCTCGGAGAGGTCGTACCGCGCGATCTCGGCACCGCCGGCCTGGTTCACGACGCGGATGAACGCGTTGCGCACCTGGCCGAAGGACTGCTGGCGGTTCTCGGCGTCGTAGATCGAGACCGGGAACACGATCTTGGTGACCTCGGCCGGGACACCGACCAGGCTCACCTTGATCTGCTCGTCGTCGCCCTCGCCCTCACCGGTGGTGTTGTCACCGGTGTGCTCCACAGAGCCGTCGGGGCTCTTGAGGTTGTTGAAGAAGACGAAGTTGGCGTCGCTGGAGACCTTGCCGTCCTCCTTCGTCAGGATGGCACTGGCGTCGAGGTCGAAGTCCGTACCGGTAGTGGTCCGGATGTCCCAGCCGAGGCCGATGGTGACATCGGTCAGGCCGGGGGCCTCCTTGGTCAGCGAGACGTTGCCGCCCTTGCTGAGGCTGACTCCCACGAGTCCTCCCATTGGTGTCTAGGGGCAGCGCCCCCGTAGTGCGTTGGCATCGGATCAACGAATGGATCCTAGTGACCGGTTCCCGCATGAAACAGGCTATTCGGCCTGGGAGCGCGTGGCCGTCGGGGTGATTCAGAGGCTGCCGAGCGCCGCGACGTACTCGTTCAGGTCACGGGCGTCGGGCAGGCCGTTGACGACGGTCCAGCGGACCACGCCGTCCTTGTCGATGATGAAGGTGCCGCGCACCGCGCAGCCCTTCTCCTCGTCGAAGACCCCGTAGGCGCGCGAGACCTCGCCGTGCGGCCAGAAGTCGGAGAGCAGCGGGTAGTCGAGGCCCTCCTTCTCCGCGAAGACGCGCAGCGTGAACGGGGAGTCGTTGGAGACGGCGAGCAGCTGCACGTCGTCGTTGGCGAACTTCGGCAGCTCGTCCCGCAGGGCGCAGAGCTCGCCGGTGCAGACGCCGGTGAAGGCGAACGGGTAGAAGAGGAGCACCACGTTCTTCTCGCCGCGGAAGTCCGACAGACGCACGGTCTCCCCGTGCTGGTTCTTGAGCTCGAAGTCCGGGGCCTTGGTGCCCGTCGTGATCCCAGCGAGTGCCATGAAGAAGCGTCCCTCCGTAGGGCTGTTCAGGTGGTGCCACCCTAACGAGAGACGCGGGACGCGCGTGAGCCCCCGCCGACCACTGTCGACGGGGGCTCACGCAGAGTTTCCCTGGGGTGCGGTTCAGCGCTTCTTGGCTGCCGCCTTCGGGGAGACCAGACGGCTGCCGCTCCAGTCCTTGCCGGCGCTGATGCTCTTGGAGGCAGAGAGGCCCGCGGTGGTTGCGGCCTCACTGATCTCGCTCGCCTCTACGTAGCCGTCCCGGCCGGTCTTCGGGGTCAGCAAGAGGATGGAGCCGCCTTCTTCCATGTACTGGATGGAATCCACCAGCGCATCGGTCAGGTCCCCGTCGTCGTCGCGGAACCAGAGCACCACGGCATCGGCTACGTCGTCGTACTCCTCGTCGACGAGGTCGGTACCGGTGGCCGCTTCGATGGCCTCACGGAGCTCCTGATCGGCGTCGTCGTCGTAGCCGATCTCCTGGACCACCTGGTCGGGCTGGAAACCAAGCCTTACGGCAAGGTTCGTCTCCGCGTGGTCCGCGGTCGCGCTCACGGATTGCCTCCTGATCATGTTTGGAAGTTGTTCTCGGCCACACGCGCTGCGCGCGGCATTGGCCGTAGTCCACACGTGCGGGGCGGATCGCGCAAGTACCCGGCCGCCGAGACCGCCGAAACGGTGACGTTCCTGGCCGTGTCGACGCAACTCATTGAGCGCTTTGCCGGGTACCGGTGATTCATCCCACACCATTCTGACCTGATTTGCCGGACCTGTGGGCGTCGCGTGCACGACGACCGCATCCGGCACCTTCGAAGAGGTTTCGAACGGGTCTCAGGTCGCGGAGTGGCGGGTCCCGTACCTGGCTCCCGGCCCCGCCTTTCTCGGGGAAGGGGCGCTCGGGCTGGGCGTATCGTTCTGATTCGGGCCGAACTCCGCACCGGCCGCCACGAGGACGGCCTGGTTACCTAACGGTACAGATGACGTTTGCGCGCCCGAGGTGGACGATGGGGTCGGCGTTATGACGGCCCCCGATACCGAGCAGGACCGACAGCGAAGGAACAGCGTGGCTTCCGGATCAGATCGCAACCCGATCATCATTGGCGGCCTGCCCAGCCAGGTCCCGGACTTCGATCCCGAAGAGACTCAGGAGTGGCTCGACTCGCTGGACGCGGCGGTCGACGAGCGGGGCCGTGAGCGGGCCCGCTACCTGATGCTCCGGCTGATCGAGCGGGCCCGTGAGAAGCGCGTCGCGGTACCCGAGATGCGCTCCACGGACTACGTGAACACGATCGCGACCAAGGACGAGCCGTTCTTCCCCGGTAACGAGGAGATCGAGCGCAAGGTCCTGAACGCGACCCGCTGGAACGCGGCCGTCATGGTCTCGCGCGCGCAGCGCCCCGGCATCGGCGTCGGCGGCCACATCGCGACCTTCGCGTCCTCGGCCTCGCTGTACGACGTGGGCTTCAACCACTTCTTCCGCGGCAAGGACGAGGGCGACGGCGGCGACCAGGTCTTCTTCCAGGGGCACGCCTCGCCTGGCATCTACGCCCGCGCGTACCTCCTCGACCGGCTGAGCAAGCAGCAGCTCGACGGGTTCCGGCAGGAGAAGTCCAAGGCGCCGTACGCGCTGTCCAGTTATCCGCACCCGCGGTCCATGCCGGACTTCTGGGAGTTCCCGACCGTGTCCATGGGCCTCGGCCCGCTCGGTGCGATCTACCAGGCGCGGATGAACCGCTACATGGAGGCGCGCGGCATCGCCGACACCTCCAAGTCGCATGTGTGGGCGTTCCTCGGCGACGGCGAGATGGACGAGCCGGAGTCGCTCGGCCAGCTGTCCATCGCGGCCCGCGAGAGCCTGGACAACCTGACCTTCGTCGTCAACTGCAACCTGCAGCGCCTGGACGGCCCGGTGCGCGGCAACGGCAAGATCATCCAGGAGCTGGAGTCGCAGTTCCGGGGCGCCGGATGGAACGTCATCAAGCTGGTGTGGGACCGCAGTTGGGACCCGCTGCTCGCCCAGGACCGCGACGGCATCCTGGTCAACAAGCTGAACACCACGCCCGACGGCCAGTTCCAGACGTACGCGACCGAGACCGGCGCGTACATCCGTGATCACTTCTTCGGTGGCGACCACCGGCTGCGGGCGATGGCCGAGGGCATGACCGACGCTCAGCTCCTTCACCTGGGCCGTGGCGGTCACGACCACAAGAAGATCTACGCGGCGTACGCGGCGGCCAAGGCGCACAAGGGCCAGCCGACCGTGATCCTCGCGCAGACCGTCAAGGGCTGGACGCTCGGGCCGAACTTCGAGGGCCGCAACGCGACCCACCAGATGAAGAAGCTGACGGTCGACGACCTCAAGCACTTCCGGGACCGGCTGCACCTGCCGATCGCGGACAAGGACCTGGAGGACGGCCTGCCGCCGTACTACCACCCGGGTCCGCAGTCCGAAGAGATCCAGTACATGCACGACCGCCGCAGCGGCCTGGCCGGGTACGTACCGACGCGGGTGGTGCGCGCCAAGCCGTTGCAGCTGCCGGACGACAAGCTGTACGCGGCCGCGCGCAAGGGCTCGGGGCAGCAGGCCATCGCGACGACGATGGCGTTCGTCCGCATCCTCAAGGAGCTGATGCGGGACAAGGAGATCGGCAAGCGCTTCGTGCCGATCGCGCCGGACGAGTACCGCACGTTCGGCATGGACGCGTTCTTCCCGAGCGCCAAGATCTACAACCCGCTCGGCCAGCAGTACGAGTCGGTGGACCGTCAACTCCTGCTCGCCTACAAGGAGTCGCCCACCGGGCAGATGCTGCACGACGGCATCACCGAGGCGGGCTGCACGGCCTCGCTGATCGCCGCGGGCTCGGCCTACGCGACGCACGGCGAGCCGCTGATCCCGGTCTACGTCTTCTACTCGATGTTCGGGTTCCAGCGGACCGGCGACCAGTTCTGGCAGATGGCCGACCAGTTGGCGCGCGGTTTCGTGCTCGGCGCGACCGCCGGGCGTACGACGCTGACCGGTGAGGGGCTGCAACACGCGGACGGCCACTCGCAGTTGCTGGCCTCGACCAACCCGGCGTGTGTCGCGTACGACCCGGCGTTCGGTTTCGAGATCGCGCACATCGTCAAGGACGGTCTGCGCCGGATGTACGGCCCGGACAGTGAGGACGTCTTCTACTACCTCACGGTCTACAACGAGCCGATCGTGCACCCGGCCGAGCCGGAGGGCGCCGACATCGAGGGCATCCTCAAGGGCATCCACCTCTTCAGGCGGGGCGAGGCGGGCGCGGTCCCGGCGCAGATCATGGCGTCCGGTGTCGCGGTGCCGTGGGCGCTCGAGGCCCAGCAGATCCTGGCCCAGGAGTGGAACGTCAAGGCCGATGTCTGGTCCGCGACGTCCTGGAACGAGCTGCGCAAGGAGGCCGTCGAGGTCGAGCGGCACAACCTGCTGCACCCGGAGGAGGAGCAGCGCACCCCGTACGTCACGCGGAAGCTGAGCGGCGCCGAGGGCCCGTTCGTGGCGGTCTCCGACTGGATGCGGGCGGTGCCGGACCAGATCTCGCGCTGGGTGCCGGGGCGGTACAACTCCCTTGGCGCTGACGGCTTCGGCTTCGCGGACACGCGCGGTGCGGCCCGTCGCTTCTTCCACATCGACGCGCAGTCGATCGTCCTCGGGGTGCTCACCGAGCTCGCCAAGGACGGCAAGATCGACCGCTCGGTCCTGAAGCAGGCGATCGACCGCTACCAGCTGCTCGACGTTGCGGCCGCCGACCCGGGTGCGGCGGGCGGCGACGCGTAGTACCGGAGAGGGGCTGAGGAGGGCGGCGGGACCTGCGGGTCCCGCCGCCCTTCGCGTTCCTTACGATCCCTCCCATGAAGGAACCGTCGCCACAGATCCGGTGGGAGAACCGCACGCAGCGGCCACTGCTCGCGCTCGCGGTGCTGTTCGCCGTGGCGTACGCGGTGCCGATCGTGCTGCCCGACGCGAGCCCGGCGGTGAAGCGGGCGTGTGCCGTCGCGGAGTGGGGGGTGTGGGGCGCCTTCGCCGTGGACTATCTGGTGCGGCTCGCTCTGAGCGAGGACAAGAAGCACTTCCTGCGCCACCACTGGCTGGACCTGTGCGCGGTGCTGCTGCCGCTGGTCCGGCCGCTGCAACTGCTGCGCATGGTGGCCACCCTGATGCTGGTGGGCCGGCGGGCCCGGATGGCCACCCAGATCAAGCTGACGACCTACGTGGGCGGGGCGGTGACCGGGCTGCTGATGTTCGGCTCGCTCGCCGTGCTCGCCGTGGAGCGCGAGTCGCCCGACGGGAACATCAAGACCCTCGGGGACGCCCTGTGGTGGTCGTTCACGACGATGACCACCGTCGGGTACGGCGACCACTCGCCGACGACCGGGCTCGGCCGCGTGCTCGCCGTCGGCCTGATGCTGTCCGGGATCGCCCTGCTCGGTGTGGTGACCGCGAACATCGCCGCCTGGTTCATCTCCCGCTTCGACCAGGACGACGAGGGGGACCGGCGCCGTACCGCGGCGATCGAGGCGCTGACCGAGGAGGTCAGGGCGCTGCGGGCGCAGGTGGCGGTGCTCTCCGGGGCCGCACCCGAGCCCCCGCCCTCCGCCGTCGCCGGAGCGACCGTCGGCGCACCCTCGCCCGTGGCGGAGCCGCAGCCCACCGCGCCCGTACGGTACGAGGCCCACTGACCCGTACCGCCGCGCCGAAGGGTCGGTACGACGGCGGTACGGGCCCGTGGGCGGGGCTGCGGCTCAGTGCTCCCAGATCTTGAACGCCCGTACGCGGTAAGGCGACCGGGGCGTCCAGGTGCCGTCTCCCGGGTACGTCTGGAACTCGCCGGTCTCCGCGCAGTGCTCCGACTGGTAGGCGGTGACGGGCCGTCCGGTGCGGTTGGCGAGGGCCTGCGCGGTGGTGCCCTTCGGCAGCGCGACGCAGCTCTCGATGTCCGTGCCGGTCAGGTCGTACGTCTGCCGCTCGCCCTTGAACTCGGCGTCCCGCCACAGGCACAGCTCGCCGGGGCCGCAGTCGGCGAGCGCGGGCGGGGCCGCGCCGGCCGCGGGGGTGGCGAGCAGGGCCAGGGCGAGCAGCGAGGTGGTCAGGGCGGGCAGAGCGATGGTGGTGCGCATGGTGAACCCCCGTGTCGTACGGATCAGTTGGCCGTCACGGACTGTGCCGGTCGACTGCACTTTCGCTGGTCGTGCGGGCGGGCCGGAAGGGGTTCGGGGCGCGGTCGTCCTGATAGGGGAAAGTCCCGCCGGAGCGTTTCTCCAGCGGGACTTTCGGGTGTGCGGGCGCGGGGCCCCGGCGCGTGGCGTCAGATGTGCGCCGCCCCCGCGCCGGCCTCCGCGTTGGCTCCGCGCTTGGTGAAGAGGGCGACCAGTGCGGCGACCACCGCGACGACGCCCGCCGTGACGAACGCCAGGTGCATGCCCGACAGGAAGGTGTCCTTGATCACGTCGCCGATCTGCTCGATGACCGGCTGCGGGGTGTGCGCCTTCTCCAGCGCCTCGGTCGGTACGGCACCGGCCACGGCGGCCGCTTCGAGACCGGGTGCGGGCTCGCCGGGCAGTCCGGCCTCCGTCCACTTCTCGGGGAGCGTGGACGACACCTTGCTGGACATGACGGCGCCGAGGACCGCGGTGCCGAGCGCGCCGCCGACCTGCATGGCGGCCTGCTGCAGGCCGCCCGCGACACCGGAGAGCTCCATCGGGGCGTTGCCCACGATGACTTCGGTGGCGCCGACCATCACCGGCGCGAGGCCGAGGCCGAGCAGGGCGAACCAGAGGGACATGGTCCAGGTGCTGGTGTCCGTGGACAGCGTGGTCATGCCGAACATCGCGGCGGCCGTGAACACCATGCCGCCGACCAGCGGCACCCGCGGGCCGAACTTGGTGATGAGCGCGCCAGCGAGCGGCGAGGACACGATCATCATGGCCGTCAGCGGCAGCAGGTGCAGTCCGCTCTCGACCGGGGTCATGTGGTGCACGCCCTGCAGGTAGAACGTGACGAAGAACAGGCCGCCCATGAACGCGAAGGCCATCAGGACCATCAGGATGGTGCCCGCGGAGAGCGGTACGGAGCGGAACATCCCGAGCGGGACGAGCGGCTCCTTGACCTTGGTCTCCCAGACGGCGAAGAGGACGAAGCTCAGCACGGCCGCGCCGAGGAAGATCCAGGTCTTGGTGCCGCCCCAGCCCCAGGACTCACCGGCCTTGATGATGGCCCAGATCAGGAAGAACATCGCGCCGGACAGCAGCACGATGCCGGGTATGTCGAAGGAGCGCGGCGCGTTCTCGGCGCGGTGGTCCTTGAGGATCCACAGGCCGAAGACGAGGGCTATCACCCCGACCGGCACGTTGATGAAGAACACCGACTGCCAGTTGACGTGCTCGACGAGTACGCCGCCCAGGATCGGGCCGCCCGCGGTGGAGGCGCCGATGACCATGCCCCAGATACCGATGGCCATGTTGAGCTTCTCGGCCGGGAAGGTGGCGCGCAGCAGGCCGAGCGCCGCGGGCATCAGCAGGGCGCCGAAGAGGCCCTGCAGCACGCGGAAGACGACTACGTACGTGACGCTCTCGGACAGGCCGATCGCGCCGGAGGCCGCGGCGAAGCCGACGATGCCGATGAGGAAGGTCTGGCGGTGGCCGAAGCGGTCACCGAGCTTGCCCGCGGTGATCAGCGAGACGGCGAGAGCGAGCAGATAGCCGTTGGTTATCCACTGGACATCGGCCAGCGAAGCGTTCAGATCCTGCTTGATCACTGGGTTGGCAATGGCCACGATGGTGCCGTCGAGGGCCACCATCATCACGCCGATCGCGACGGCGAACAGCGTCAGCCAGGGGTGGCCGCGCAGGCCTTTCGCCTCGGCCGGGGCGGGAGCGCCCCCCGGCTGCTCCGGCGCCTTGTCCGCCTTGTCGACGGTGGTCTGACTAGTCATGCCGCGAGGCTAACTGACAGCCACTGACAGTTGACAAATCAATTCACAAGTCGGTAACTGTCACGTTGCTCACAGGTACAGTGAGCTGCGCAAACAGGTGGAAAGAGGACCACGGATTTGACCCCGCCCCATCCCGAGC
>NZ_JAAAHS010000024.1 GCF_009908195.1 Streptomyces boluensis
CACCTGTACCGCCCGCCCCACCCTGTACCGCCCGTCCCCGTAATTCCGGAGCAGCACGCATGACCTCGCCGCCGTCCGCCGGCACCGCCAGACCGAGCCTCTCGCACCTCCTGCGGGTCACAGCCTTCGCCATCGGCGCGCTCCTGCTGCTCGTCACGGTCGGCGTCGTCCTCCACCAGCCGCTCCTGATACCGCCGCTCGCGGCCAGCGCCGCCCTCGTGCACGGGGCGCCGGGACTGCCCCTCGCGCAGCCGCGCAACCTCGTCGGCGGCCACCTGATCTCCGCGCTGATCGGCTTCGCCACCCTGGCGGTGGCCGGCAGCAGCGCCTGGGGAGCGGCCGTGGCGGCAGGCCTGTCGCTCGGCGCCATGATGCTCACCCACCTCGCGCACGCCCCGGCCACGGCCACCGCGTTCATCGTGGTCCTGCAGTCACCGGACCCGGTGACGTTCCTGCCCCTCCTCGCCCTGGGCTCCTGCCTCCTGGTCGCCATCGGCCTGCTCCCGGGCCGGATCGCGGGGCATCCGGTGCGGTACCCGGTGGCCTGGTGAGCGTGGCCCGGTAGGAGCCGGCCTCGCGCGGTGCGGGCCGGGGCGGCATCGCTGGTGCCGCCGCCCCGACCCGCCGCTCACGTCACGACCAGGTCGTACGCGCGCTCACGCCCCCGAAAGCTCGCCCCGGACCACCCGCGCCGCGGCCACCAGGTTCTCCAGGGACGCGCGGGTCTCCGGCCAGGCGCGGGTCTTCAGGCCGCAGTCGGGGTTGACCCACAGGCGGTCGGCCGGGATGGCCTTGAGCCCCTCGCGCAGCAGCGCCGCCACCTCCTCGGTGGAGGGCACGCGCGGGGAGTGGATGTCGTACACACCGGGACCGGCCTCGCGGGGGTAGCCGTGGGCGGCCAGTTCGCGGGCGACCTGCATGTGGGAGCGGGCGGCCTCCAGGCTGATGACATCGGCGTCGAGGTCGTCGATGGCCCGCACGATGTCGCCGAACTCCGCGTAGCACATATGCGTGTGGATCTGTGTGTCCGGACGTACGCCCCCGGTGCTGAGCCGGAACGACTCGGTGGCCCAGGCGAGGTACTCCGCCCGGTCGGCGGCGCGCAGCGGCAGGGTCTCCCGCAGTGCCGGTTCGTCGACCTGGATCACCGAACTCCCGGACGCCTCAAGGTCGTTCACCTCGTCCCGCAGGGCGAGCGCGACCTGCCGTGCGGTGTCCCCGAGCGGCTGGTCGTCACGTACGAACGACCAGGCCAGCATCGTGACAGGGCCGGTCAGCATGCCCTTGACCGGCTGCCGCGTGAGGGACTGGGCGTACGAGGTCCAGCGCACCGTCATCGGTTGCGGCCGGGAGATGTCGCCCGCGAGGACCGGCGGGCGGACATAGCGGGTGCCGTAGGACTGCACCCAGCCGTGCTGCGTGGCGAGGTAGCCGGTGAGCCGCTCCGCGAAGTACTGCACCATGTCGTTGCGTTCGGGCTCTCCGTGCACGAGGACGTCGATGCCCGCCTTCTCCTGGAAGGCGAGCACCTCACGGATCTCGGTCCTGATCCGCTCGTCGTACCCGGCCGCGTCGATCCGCCCGGCGCGCAAGTCGGCGCGGGCGGCCCGGAGTTCGGCGGTCTGCGGGAACGAGCCGATGGTGGTGGTCGGCAGCAGCGGCAGGCCGAGGCGGGCCCGCTGGGCGGCGGTGCGCTCCTCGTACGGGGCCGAGCGGCGGCCGTCCGCGTCGGTGACGGCGGCGGCGCGGGCCCGTACGGCCGGGTCGTGGGTGATCGGGGAGTGCGCGCGGGAGGCCAGGTCGGCCCGGTTGGCGGCGAGTTCGGCGGTGATCGCTCCCGTGCCGCGGGCGAGGCCGCGCGCGAGGGTGACGGTCTCCGCCGTCTTCTGCCGGGCGAAGGCCAGCCAGCGCAGGATCTGCGGGTCCACGTCCCGCTCGGCCGTCGCGTCGAGCGGGACGTGAAGCAGCGAGCAGGACGCGGCCACGTCGACCCGGTCGGCGAGGCCGAGCAGGGTACCGAGCGTGGACAGTGACTTCTCGAGGTCGTTGATCCAGATGTTGCGGCCGTTGACGACGCCAGCGACCAGGCGCTTGCCGGGCAGCCCGCCGACAGCGGCGAGGTCGTCGAGGTTGCCCGCCGTGGCCCCGGTGAAGTCGAGCGCGAGCCCTTCCACGGGAGCCTTGGCGAGTACGGGCAGCGCCTCGCCGAGCCGGTCGAAGTACGAGGCGAGCAGCAGCTTCGGCCGGTCGGTGAGCGCGCCGAGATCGCGGTACGCGCGGGCGGCCGCGTTGAGTTCGGCCGGGGTGCGGTCCTGGACCAGGGCGGGTTCGTCCAGCTGGACCCACTCGGCGCCCGCCGCGCGCAGGTCGGCGATGACCTCCGCGTACACGGGGAGCAGCCGGTCCAGCAGGGTGAGCGGCTCGAAGTCGGCGGCGACGCCGGGCGCGGGCTTGGCGAGCAGCAGATACGTCACAGGTCCGACGAGCACGGGACGCCCGGCGAGCCCGAGCGCCAGGGCTTCCCTCAGCTCGGCGACCTGCTTGCCGGAGTCGGCGGTGAAGACCGTGTCCGGCCCCAACTCCGGGACCAGATAGTGGTAGTTGGTGTCGAACCACTTGGTCATCTCCTGCGGCGCCACGTCCTGCGTGCCGCGCGCCATCGCGAAGTACCCGTCGAGCCGGTCCGCGTCGACGGCCGCACGGTGCCGGTGCGGGACGGCGCCGACCATGAGACTGGTGTCCAGAACGTGGTCGTAGTACGAGAAGTCGCCGGTCGGCACCTCGTGGACACCGGCGTCGGCCAACTGCCGCCAGTTCGCCCGCCGCAGGTCCGCGGCGGTCGCCGCCAGGGACTCGGCGGTGACCCGGCCCTTCCAGTACCCCTCGACGGCCTTCTTCAGCTCACGGTGCCGGCCCTGGCGGGGGTAGCCGTACACGGTCGCTTCGGCGGCCGCTGCCGCGGTCCTCGCGGTCACGTTCTTCGCTGTCACGGAAATCTCCTTCGCGAGATGACTCCTGAGATCCCGGAGACGGGACACGGACGCGAAGGGTGACGGACCGGACGGACCGAACACGCGCCGGTCGACGCGGTTCTCCGCCTGGTGTGTACGCCGACCCGCCCACGAGGTCACCGGGATGTCCGCACGCGGTCGTTCGCGTACGGGCAACGGGCAGGTCTTCGGACTCGCGGGCACATCTGCCGGGGCAGACTCCTACTGGCCGTCGCTTCCCGGGTCCGGAGGATCCAGTGCGTATGACGGCGGTCGTTCCCACTCACCGCTGCGGGGCAGTCCCGGATTCCCACCGGGTTCCCTCTTGCGACGCGCCTGCCTGGCGGACAGGGCGAACCAGCTGCACCGCCCAGCGTAGTACGTCGGTGCCTGTGCCGGTGCGCTCGGGCCGGTCGCTCTCCTCGGCAACTCCCTTGCGGTCAGGCGCAGTAGAGGCCGAGGCGGGCGGCGCCCGTGCGTGTCCCCGCGCTCAGGGCCGCATCGCCGACCGCGCCGGTACCGGCCCGAGGGTGGGCCAGCGCTCGAGCATCCGGCGACGCAGGTCCGTACAGAGCCCGCCGATGCCCTTCAGATCGGGGCGGTCGGCGGTCAGCCCGGCGACGACGGCGAGGCGGTGGACGAGGCGCTCTCGCGCGGTCACGGTGCCCCAGGTCCAGTCCTCGTCGGGGATCCGGGCCAGGTGGTCGGTGCCGTCGCGCTGCGCCCGCTGAACCAGGGCGTCGCCGCGCACCAGCCACCCGGCGCACGCGTCGGCCAGGTCGTCGTGGAGCTCGGCGCCGGTCGCGGTGCGCCAGGCCGTGCGGTAGGCGGCCTCGGCCCGGTCGAGCAGCGGGCCCGGAGCGGCGGTGACACACCAGCAGGTCGGGAACCCGATACGCAGATAAGCGAGTTCGACGAGGCCGCTGCCCAGGGACGCCTGCTCGAAGTCGATGAATCTGACCCCGTCGGCGGTGTGCAGGTCATTGCCGGGACACGGGTCACCGTGCAACAAGGCGTGCCCCGGCGCCTGCCCGAGGCGCTGCACAAGCCCGTCAAGCTCGCCCGGCACCCCGGCCGCGACCGGAACCTCGAGCGCCGCCGCGAGCCCGAGGAAGGACGCCACGTCGTCCCCGTCCGGGCCGCGCCAGCGGGGGAGCGCCCCGGCGTCCTCCGGGCGCCCGACCGCATGCAGCCGGGCCAGCGCCGCCGCGTACCCCACGATTCCCTCGTCGGGCGGGCGGCGGTGCTCCAGGTGTTCGAGGACGAGCACCCGCGCACCCGGATCCGTGGCGAGCAGCGCGGGCACCACGGGTGTCCCGGAGCGGGCGGCGAGGCGCAGCGCGGCCACCTCGCGGTCGAACCGCCCCTGCGCGCCCGGACCGTCGACGATCTGCTTCAGCACCACCGGCGCCTCGGGCAACCGCACCCGCCACACCCGCGTACCCGGACTGCTGTCCAGGCGCGACGAGCCTGCGGGCGCGCCCAACCCGGCCCGTAACTCGTCCCCGAACGGCAGTCGCGACCTCATGAACCGCATCCTTCCACGCGGCCGGTCCGGGCCGCCGAGCCTGTGGAAAACCTCCCGCCACGCACCCCGAGAGGCCTGTTGCGACGGCCGACTGTGCTCCCAGGACGAGCCGACTGTGCTCCCGGGACGAAGGGATGTGAGGATATGGGCATGAGCAACGTGTACTTCGACATCACCATCAACAACGAGCCCGCCGGCCGGATCGTCTTCAAGCTGTACGACGACGTGGTCCCCAAGACCGCCAGGAACTTCCGCGAGCTCGCCACCGGCCAGAACGGCTACGGCTACGAGGGCTCCGGCTTCCACCGGGTCATCCCCGACTTCATGCTGCAGGGTGGCGACTTCACCCGGCACAACGGCACCGGCGGCAAGAGCATCTACGGCGAGAAGTTCAACGACGAGAACTTCCAGCTGAAGCACACCAAGCCGGGACTGCTGTCCATGGCCAACGCGGGCCCCAACTCCAACGGTTCGCAGTTCTTCATCACGACGATCGTCACCGACTGGCTGGACGGCAAGCACGTCGTCTTCGGTGAGGTCGTCGAGGGCATGGACGTGGTCAAGGCCGTCGAGGCCGAGGGCTCGCGCAGCGGCACCACCAAGTCCGAGATCAAGATCGCGAAGTCGGGCGTCGTCGAGGCCTGATCACCGACAGGTCCGCGCGGCGCGCTGACCGTCGACTCCCGAGCACCCGGTGACACCGTCACCGGGTGCTCGCGCGTGCGGGGCCCGCGTCGTCCGGGTCCAAGTAGACCGGGTCCAAGTCGTCCCGGCCCGTGCCGTCCGAGCCCATGTCGTCCGGTTCCTCGTCGTCCCGGCCGAGCCCCGCGCGCACCCTGATCCGCGTGATACCGCTGATGTACCGCGCCCCGCAGGTGTCCGTCGGCACCACCAACTGGCTGCCGGAATCGTCGAGTCGGGCCCCGTCGAGCTCGGTGGCGAGCAGCACCGGGGCGTTGCCGAAGTCCTCGTCGATCTCGGCCCAGGACAGCACCGTGCCGTGCCCGTCCCCGCCCGTGACCTCGAGCAGGAAGCGCGAACGGTCCCTACGCCGCGCCGGATCGAACCCCGGCCCCGCGGCCGCGACCACCTCGCGCAGCAGCGGCCCCCGGAACGTGTGGCGCCGGGCCCCGCTGCTCGCGCACACGAAGGTCACCTCGGCCTGGCGCGAGGCCCAGCGGTCGCGCAGATCGGCGACGCTCAGCCGGACCTGCCGGTCCACCGCGCCCACCACCACGAGTCGGCTCATCCCATCCCCTTCGGCTACGGCCGCGTACCCACCCCGGCCTCAGCGCCGGGTCCGGCCCTCTTCGAGGATGCCCGCCCGAACGGCCCTGGAACCTGGCATTTCAGAGCCTGAGGCGGACTTTTCGCGCGCAGATGCGGATGGTCGTGGTCCCGTACTGCGTTTGCGTGCGCGTGGTCGCAGCAGCAGGGTGGGAGGTGTACGGAGAGTGTCGACAGGGAGCGTGCGATGACCGAAGACATGTGGGGGTATCAGCCGGAATCCGGCTATCGGCAGGGCGTCGATCTGACCGGTTTCAAGGTGGAAGCCACCGACGGTCACATCGGCAAGGTCGATGAACACTCTGACGAGGCCGGCGCCGCGTATCTCGTCGTCGACACGGGTGTCTGGATCTTCGGGAGGCACATTCTGCTGCCGGCCAAGACCATCGAGCGCATCGACGCCGACCGGCACACGGTCCACGTGAACCGCACCAAGGCCGAGATCAAGGACGCCCCGGAGTTCCAGCGGGGCGAGGAGGCGCACCGGGAGCCCACCTACCTCGACCAGTTCGCCAAGTACTACCGCCAGCCCCATATGTGAGGGCAAGGAGAAACCATGACGGAAGCTGGTGCGGGTCGGCCCGTTCTCGTGGGCCTCGAACAGGCCGGTGAACCGGGCGCTGTCGTCGTCCGTTACGCGGCCCAGCACGCCGCGCTGCACGGCCGCCCGCTGCGGCTGCTGCACATCGAGCGAGCCGAGCGGGGCGGCCTGCCGGGTTCGGCGGCGGAGGCGCGGCAGCGGACGCAGGCCCGCGTGGACCAGGCCATGGCGACGGTCCTCGCCCCGATGACCGAGCTGGTCCAGGCGGAGTTCCCGCAGGTGCAGGTGGCGGCCGAAGCGGTCACCGGGCACGCCGCGGAGACGCTGGTGGAACGCTCGGCGGAGGCGTCCTGGCTGATCGTCGGCCACCGTGGCACCGGCGGTTTCGCGCGGCTGCCGCTGGGGTCCGTGAGCTGGCAGGCCGCCACGCACGCGCACTGCCCCGTCATCGTCATCCGCCCGCGCACCGGAGGCACCCAGGGGCATCGCGTCGTCGTCGGCGTGGACGTCCCCGACATTCCGCAGGAGGCCCTGGATCTCGCGTACGCCGAGGCGCATCTGCGGGGCGTCGGTCTGCTGATCGTGCACGGGTCGTTCCACTTCAGCCAGGTGCCGACCGGGCCGGGCATGGCGGTCCCCGACTTCGAGGTCCTCGACCAGAGCCTGCGCAAGACGCTGGAGGCGGAGATCGCCAAGCGCCGCGAGCAGTACCCGGACCTGCCCGTCGGCCTGCACCTCGAACGCATCCGCCCTGCCACGGCCCTGGCGGAGGCGTCGGAGTACGCGGGCCTGCTGGTCGTCGGCTCGCACGCCCGCAGCGGGCTACGGCGACTCATGCTCGGCTCCGTCAGCGCCGAGGCCCTGCACACCGCCGCCTGCCCGGTGGCCGTCGTACCGCCCAGCGGCAAGAAGGCCTGACCTCCGCCCGATTCATGGCCCAACTAGGTTGCCGGTGCGAGCAGTTCGCGGGCCAGCGCCTCGCCCCACCACTCCTCGACGCGCGCCGGTGACCAGCCGCGTTCTGTGGTGAGCGTGGTGTAGACGTCGACGGTGCACAGGGCTGCGTAGATGTCGACGGCGGACCGCAGGTCGAGGCCGGGCCGCAGGGTGCCGGACGGCCAGGACTCGAACACCTGGATCCGGGTCTCGTCGCCCCGTCGGCGCCCCTCCTGGTACGCCGTGGCGAGCTCGGGCTCGCTGCGGCCCGCCTCCCGGACCATCAGGATGACGTCGCCCGCGCGCTCGAAGAGGCGTCGGTCGTACGCGGCCATCGCCCGGAGCTGAGCCGCGGGGTCCGCCTCGGCCGCCTCCAGGTCGGCGAGCATTCGGGGCGCGTCGGCGGACAGGTCGGCGGAGTCGGCCACGGCACGGGTCAGGCCGGTCTTGTTGCCGTACGTCGCGTACACCGTGGGCACCGAGACGCCCGCCTCGCGGGCCACCTCGCGCACGGTCGTGTCCGCCCAGCCCCGTGAGTCGAAAAGCAGGCGGGCGGCGCGGGCGATCTCGGCCCGCGTCTCCAGCGCCTGCGCCTTGCGCCGCAGCGAGTCATAGCGCCGTCTCTGCTCCGTGCTCATGCGTGCGTCCGCTCCCTTGTCGTTCCCTCGCCGTCATCCGGCGTGCCGTGGCTCTTGTCCACTTCCACTTTACGCTCCCTATAATGAATATATGGCACACCAATTGAAGTCGGCCACGACCGGGTTCGCCCGGATCGGTGGCATCGCCGCCATAGGTTTCGCCGCGATGATCGTTCTCGGGAACGCGGTCATGGTGCCCGCCGGTCTGCCCCTCAGCGGGGCGGAGATCGACGAGGTCACCACCTTCTTCGCCACGCAGGGCACGGCTGTCGGGATCGGGTCCGCGCTCGCGCCCGCCGGCTGGATCCTGGCCACGCTGTTCGGCGCCGGTGCGCTCGCCGCGCTGTGGCGGTCCGAGCAGGGCAGGGGCGAGGCGTGGTCGCTGCTCGGGTTCGCCGGACTCGCCCTGCAGAACGTCACGTTCGCCGGGGTCGTCGCCACCCGGCTCGCCCTGACCTCCACCGCGTCCCACGACGCCTCCGCGACGACGGCGCTCTGGTCGCTGCACGACGCGGTGTTCACGCTGAACGGCACGTTCCTCGCGCTCGCCCTGCTCGGCCTCTCCGTCGGCGGTCTGCGTACCGGCATGATCCGGCCGTGGCACGGCGCCCTCGGACTGCTCAGCGCGACCCTGCAGTTCGCCTCGGCCATGCTCGCCCACTGGGTCATCGCCAGCGGCGGCGTGCTCGGACTCCTGGGCCTGGCGGGCTGGTTGATGTGGGTCGTCTGGATCGTGGCGTACGGCGTGGTCCTGATCCGGCGCGCTCCCGACACGGCACCGCGTACGCCGGCCTACGACCCCGCCGGGAGTGTGACCGAGATACGCGCCGAAGGGGCAACGAGATGACCCTGAAGCCCTGATGTGCTCGGACTCACCTGCGGCGGCGCGCGGCGGGGTCGCGTTCGGCAACGTGCCGGGCGGCAGCGTCGATGCCGCGGCGCGGGTGAGGCGAGCGGGTTGGCCAGTAGCCGCAGCAGTTGGGCGGTGCCGGACTGTCAGTGATTCCACTCGGTCGCCCCACCCTTGGCGGTGATCAGGAAGCGTTCACTGCTCCTGGCCGGCCGCCTGTCGACTGCCGTGGGGCGTCGTGGCGTAGCAGGTGAAGGGCGAGCAGGCTCAGCCAGCACCAGGCGACGGTGATGGCAATGCGCTGGAACAGCCCGCCGAGGCTCACCAGCCCCTCGGTCTGGTCGAAGCCCAGATTGGAGAGCGCGAACGCCACCGTGAAAACGATGCCGGTCGCCGCGGAGTAGATGGCCCAAGCCGGCCTGCCCCATCCGGCGAAACGCCGGGCGAAGACGAAGCAGGCCGCCGCCAGAGCCATGAAGGCGACGAACGAGACGCCGTCATGCAGGGCGGCGTGCGTGCTGGCGTAGCGGGTGAGCTTGCCGGGGGTGCCCAGCGGATATCCGCTGACCGGGTCTGTGACGAAGACCCCCGCGCCGAACAGCCCCGTCGCCCATGTCCCGACCAGCAGCGGGCCCCAGGTTGATCCCCCGAAAGGCCGGAGTGCGCGCCGCAGTCCGAGGGCGAAGGCCACCCCGAGGGCGCCTGCGGCAAGGAAGTTGACCACCTGTATCCAGCCGACGTCGCCCAGGACGAGTGAACTGACCGGATGGCGCAGAGGGTTGTAGTCGGTGCGAGTGGCGCCATCGATGCTGAAGGTGAGGACAAATAGGGGGCCGGCGATCGCACCGCAGGCAAGGAGGGGGTCGGCCCGCGCCATGCCGACCCATCGGGAGAGGGTTTGCGCCGGTTTCTGCTGCATCGATCCTCCAGAAGTGGATGGTGCTCTGAGGGCGGCGACCGCACCGAACGGGCTGGATGTGCCGGAACGGCCGAACTGCGGGCCGGCAGGCGGCTGGACGGCCGGGAGGAGCCTGCGGCGATGCCCGGTTGGCCGTCAGTCTGGATTGACAAGAACGCGCTTGTCAATCCAGACTGACGGCTATGGAATCGGGAGATCTCTCAGAGAGCCTCAGGTCGCACGATCCCGCCGTCGGACTGCGGGCGGTCGGTGCGCTGCACCGGCTGGCCGAACAGACCGAGGTGGCCGCGGTGGCACGTGCGAGGCAGCAGGGATGGTCCTGGGAGCAGATCGGGGACGCCCTGGGCGTGTCACGCCAGTCCGTCCACGCCAAGCACGGGAAGTGAGGCAACAGTGTTCGAACAGTTCACAGCGGGTGCCCGCGTGGCGGTCGACTCGGCGCACGAGGAGGCGCGGCTGCGCGGCGACCGCCGCATCGGCACCGAACACCTCCTCCTCGGCGTACTCGACGTCCCCGACTCGGTCGCGGTCCCAGCCCTCGGCGTCGACCTGGCAACCACACGCGCGGCCCTCGATGTCCTCGACCGGGCCGCGCTGGCCGCGATCGGCATCGACGTCGAGGGCGTCGAGCGGCCGCCGATCCCCGTCTCACGCAAGCGCACCCCCTTCACGTCCGGTGCGCGGTCGGTCATCAAACGCACCGTCACCGAAGCGAGGGGGGCGGGCAGTCGACGTATCGGGCCGGACCACCTGCTGCTCGCGATCCTGGCCTGCGAGCGACCGGACCCCGCAGCGGAACTGATGGCACACCTGAACGTCGACCCCGCAGCCGTACGCGCATCGGTGAAGAGGCTCTCCGGTACGGGCGGTCAGGCCGCCTGACCGAGTCCGGCAGGGGTAAGGCCCTGCTCACGCGGCGGGGTAAGCCGACGTCGAGTTCCGGGCCGTACGCCACCACTGTCCGACGCGCGGTACGGGGAAGTGCTGCTCGCCGCCGGTCTCCTACGGGGTGACGACGGGCAGGCGTGCGCACTCGCGGCAGGCGCGGGCCGAGGCGGCGACCTTGGCGTGGCAGGTGATGATCACGACGCCCGCGGCCACGCTGAGCGGCCAGTTCGCCGCGAGCAGCGAGGCGAGCGTGAGCGTCAGCGCGCTGACCGCGAGCGCGGTGGCCGCGACGGTGCCGGTCCAGGCGACCGCGAGCGGCAGCCGGTGCGGGGTGGGGAGCCTGCGGGCGAGGGCGCCCGTGGCGGCGAGCGCGGCCGCCGCCAGGAGCGCGGCCACCGCCGCGACGCCGCCCAGGTGGGCCACCAACAGCTCGACGGTGTCGGGCAGTTGACGGCCCGTCGCGCCGTCCCACGTACGTACCAGGTACCAGCACACGAGCAGCAGCGGGGCGATCAGCATGACCGTGCGTGCGGTGTGACGGGCCTGGGCGATGGTCAGTTCGCGCTGGAAACTCGGCGCGATCTCGGCCACGCTGCCGAACTCGCGCACCGCGAGCCGCGCCGCGTCATGGTCAGGATCGGGCCCCGAAGCGAGATCCCTCGCGGCGTCTACCAGGCCCTCGCGCAGCTCCGTCACCATGCGGGACTTGGCGCGCGCGGGGCCGTGCAACGCCGCGGCCAGGTCCGCGACATGGGCGTCGATGGGGTCGGCGGCGCCGACGGCCGGGCGTCCGGGGTCGCTCACGTGGCGTGCCCGGGGCCGGGCGCGGGTTCCAGGACCGAACCGATGGCGGCGGTGAACTCCCGCCATACCGACCGCTCCTCCGCCAGGCTGCGCCGGCCCGCGTCCGTGAGTTCGTAGCAGCGCCGTCGCCGTTCGCCGTCGGCCTCCCAGACGCTGCGCAGCAGGCCGAGGCGCTCCAGCTTGTTCAGGGCGGGATAGATCGTGCCCTTGCGGAGTTCCAGCACGCCGTTGCTGCGCTCCTGAACCGCGGTGATCACCGCGTACCCGTGCAGCGGGCCGGATTCGAGGACGGAGAGCAGAAGCCCGTCCAGGTGCCCGCGTACTGCGCTCGCCTTCATGGTTAGGCAGCCTACCCAAACGGGGCCCGGACGTGCTACCTATAGATCGGCAGCCAACCTATTGGCTGCAGATCCATTGGCCGTACGCGCAGTTCACAGGCCGTACGCAGATCGTTGGCCGTGCGCGGTTCGTCGGCCGTACGTAGATAGGGCTTCCATGACCAAGTTCCTGCTGTCCGTGCATGTGTTGGCGGCGATCCTGGCGATCGGACCGATCACCGTCGCGGCGTCGATGTTCCCGCGCTACGTCAGGCCCGCGGCCGCCGGTGCCGAGCTCCCCGACGAGCAGCACGCCCGGACCGCCGCGCTGCTGCACCGGGTCTGCCGCGGGTACGCCGTCCTCGGCATCGCCGTCCCGGTCTTCGGCGTCGCCACCGGGGCCCAGCTCGGCGTGCTCACCGACGTCTGGCTCCTTGCGTCGATCGTGCTCACCGCCGCAGCCGCAGCCCTGCTCGTCTTCGTGATCCTGCCGGGGCAGCAGCGGCTGCTCGGCGGGCCCACGGACAGCGGCACGGAGACGCGGACCGGCACTGGCACCGGCGCCGGCACGCTGGAGCGGACGCGGGCCGGGGCGGCGCGCCTCGCCATGGTCACCGGCATCTTCAACCTGCTGTGGGCGACCGTCACCGTGCTGATGATCGTGCGCCCCGGCTCGACCACGGGAGCCTGAGAACCGTGCGAACGCTGCGCATCGCGGCCGGGGTCGAAGCCGTCTCCCTGACCCTGCTCGTGCTCAACGTCCTCACCGTGCATACCGAGTTGGTCACCTCCCTTGGCGGCCCGGTGCACGGCACGGCCTACCTGGTCGTCATCGCCGCCACCTGGCTCGCCCCCGCCACCGCCGTATCGGGCGCCAGGCCGTGGGCGCTGCTGCCCGGCTTCGGCGGACTGCTCGTACTGCGCCGCGTGGCGGGCCGGGACGCGAGGGCCACCGCGCGATGAGCGCGCGCCGAGCCCGCCTCCGTAGGCCCGCCTCCGTATGCCTGTCCCGTCATGCCTGTCCCGTCATTCCTGTTCCACCGAGACAAGGACCGAGATGAGTCACCAGAACGACCCGGCCCGACTGGCCGCGGACCTGAGCCGCGCCCTGGAGGGACCCGTACTGCGGCCCGAGGACCCGGGCGCCGCCGAGGAGTCGGCCGGGTTCCAGCTCGGGCTTCGGCACCGGCCCGACCTGGTGGCCGGGGCGCGGAACGCCGCCGACGTACGGGCCACGCTGCGCCTGGCCGGTACGTACGGAGTGCCCGTCACCGTGCACAACACCGGCCACGGGATGCGGGCCGCCGCCGACGGGGGAGTGCTCCTGACGCTGCGCCGGCTCGACGCCGTGACCGTCGACCCGGCCACCGCGACGGCCCAGGTGGCGGGCGGCGCGACCTGGGACCAGGTCATCACGGCCGCCGCCCCGCACGGCCTTGTGCCACCCAGCGGAAGCCTGGGCGGAGTGGGGGCCGTCGGCTACACCTTCGGCGGCGGGATCGGTCTGCTCGGCCGCGCCGACGGCTGGGCCGCCGACCATGTGCGCGCGTTCACCGTCGTCACCGGGGACGGCGATCGGGAGGTCGGCCCCGATGACCCGGAGGACTTCGCCCGGCTGCGCGGCAGCGGCCCGGCACCGGGTGAGGTCGTGACCCGGATGACCGTCGGCCTGCTGCCCGAAGGGCCGTTGCAGGGCGGTGGGCTCGCCTTCGACATCGGGCCGTCCGACGCGGACGGCGACCCCGAGGTGCCGCACGCCTTCCACCGGTGGACGGCCGACCTGCCGCGCGCCCTCACCGCCACGCTCCGCGTGATGGCCTTCCCGCAACTCGACCAACTGCCGCCGCACTTGAAGGGCCGCAGGATCGCACGCGTCGCGGTCGCCCTGCGCGGTACGCCGGAACTCGCCGACCAACTTCTCGCGCCACTACGGGAGTTGGGGAATCCCATCGAGGACTCCGTCGCGCCCATGCGGTTCGGCGCGTACGCGCGTGTGCACGCGGAACCGGACGACGCCGGGGCGTTCATCGGCGAGAACCTCCTGGTCGACGCGCTCACCCCGCAGGGGCTCGACTCCCTCGCCCGGCTCACCGGACCCATGGTGATCACGAACATCCGGCACCTCGGCGGCGCCCTGGCCGACCCGCCCGCCGTACCGGACACGGTGATGGGCCGCGACGCGCGGTACCTCGTCGCCACGGTGTCCGAGGTCGAACCGGAACTCCCCGGCCCGGCCCCGGAACCGGCCGCCGCCCACGACCAGTTCGGCCCGGCGCGGGTACTCGAACCCTTCGCGGCCGCGCGGGTCGGCGTCAGCCGCAGCTTCAGCGTCGGCCCCCGGCCCCGTACATCCCCCACACCTCAGGAGCAGGCATGAACCGCAGGCACTTACTCCGCGCCTCGACCGCCGTCGGCGCCGCCGGAGTGCTGACCGGCATCGGCACCACGTCCACCGCGCAAGCCACGTCCACCGCCCAAGCCACATCGACCGCACAAGCCGCGGAGTCCGCCTCCGGACCGCTGCGCGTCCACATCGTCATGTACGACGGCGTGGAGGAGCTCGACTTCACCGCGCCCTACGAGGTGTTCTCCGCGGCCCGTGTCTTCACCGACCGCGAGATCGACGTCCGTTACGTGCGCGCGAGCGGCCGTGGCACCGTGACGGCGGCCTACGGGACCGAGGTCCGCGTCGAGCACGACTGGTCGCCGGGCGACGCGGACATCGTCGTCGTACCGGGCGGTGGCTACGCGCGCCGGGACGGCCCCGGTGTCTGGGCCGAGATCCGCCGCGGCACCCTGCCCACGGCCCTTGCCGCCGCCGTACGGCCGGACCTGACGCTCAGTTCGGTGTGCACGGGCGCGATGCTGCTCTCCGCCGCCGGGCTGACCCGCGGCCGCCCCTGCACCACCCACCACAAGGCGCGGGCCGACCTGGAGAAGCAGGGCGGCGTACTGAAGAACGCCCGCGTCGTCGACGACGGCGACCTGGTCACGGCGGGCGGCATCACCTCCGGCCTCGAACTCGCCCTGTGGCTCGTCCGCCGCCACCTCGGCGCGGACACGGCGACCGGAGTGGAGATGCTGCTCGAGTACGAGGCACGCGGCACGGTCTGGTCACGCTGACCGCACGCGCCGTGCCCTCGCGGCGCCCTCGCGGCGCCCGATCCGTGGACCGGGCGCCGCCGCCGCTCGCCTCAGGCCGTCGAGATGGCCGTCTAGAGCGTTTCCTCTGGATCACCTCGCTGACCAGATGAGGATGCCTGCGATGTGGAGTGCGCCTGGATCACTGGCCGAAGGCCACTCCGTCGCGGCGCGGATCGGCGGCTCCGTGCAGTGTTCCCTCCTCTGTCACACCCACGGCCGCGAGGCCACTGCGCAATGTTGTCGCGCGGGCGCACGGGTGACGGCGCTGCTTCAGTGCGGGCAGTAGCGACTCTGCGCTCGTGCCCGCTTCGACGTCGGACGCGACGTCCGGAACGCCGGCACAGTTTGCTACCCGGGCCTGCCCGCTGACGTGCGGTCGGGAGATCGCCTTCGCAGGATCCTCGCCGTAGCTGATCACTCCGAGCACGGTCTGCGCGATGTAGTCCGGGATCGGCCCGCCACCGGCCGCGCCGACGACGAGGTCGACCCTGCCGTCATTGTCGAACACGATGCTCGGCGCGATCGATGTCCGCGGCCGCTTGCCCGGTTCCATCGCATTCACCCGCGCTCCCGCGGAGCTGAAGTTCGTGGCCACGTTGTTCAGGACCATGCCGCGTGCCATCACGCGTGAGCCGAAGTTCTGATTCACGGTCGTGGTCATGGACAGCGCGTTGCCCTGGGCGTCCACGATGCTGATCTGGCTGGTGTGGTCGCTGCTGCCCGGGTCCGTGGATCCCGGTGTCACGGGATGCAGCGCCGTGTCGGGCTTGATCTCGGCTGCCCGCTCGGCGACGTAGGCAGGATCGGTCAGCTTCTCCAGCGGCACGTCGTCGTAGTCGGGGTCACCGACATGGGCACGGGAGTCGACTCCCGCGACACGACTCGCCTCGATCGCGAAATGCGCGTAATCATCGGAATTCGGGGCGTACTTGGTGATTCCCTTCGCCTCGGCGATCCTCAACAGGTTGGTCAGCGTCAGGCCGCCGGAGGCGGGAGGAGGGGCCGTGCACAGGGTGTGTGCCAGCGTCTTGGTGCAGAGCGGTTTCCGCTCCGCCGGCCGGTAGTCCGTGAAATCCCCGAGCGTGAGTTGGCTGGGGATGACAGCCGGCCCCCGCTCGTCGGCTGTCGGGTCGAATGCGCCGGCGTGCAAGCGGTTCACGATCGCCGGTGCGATGCGACCGCGCGGCGAGTAGAAGGCGGCAGCCCCGCCGTCACGGACCTCTCGCAGCACGTCGGCCAGCTCGGGATTGCGCACGGTCGCGCCGACGGGTTTCGGAGTGTCCCCGTCGCAGAACACTTTGCGCAGGTCCGGGTACGCGCAGCCGGGCGTGGCTGCGTTGGAGGAGCTCAAGGTGTCATGCAGGTACCGTGCGACCGGGAAACCCTTGGCCGACAAGGAGACCGCGTCCTCGAAGAGGCGGTTCCAACCGAGCTTTCCGTAGCGGCTGTGCACCTGATCGAGCACGGCCGGCGTGCCGGGAACGCCGACCGCGCGCGCCGAGTAGTCCACGCTGCTGTCAAAGGCGTCGATGCCATGGCGGCGCCGTTCGTCCTCGGTCGGCACCGAGAGCCCGGCCGTGACTCTCTTCCCCGATGCGGCGAGGCCGTCGAAGAGGTGAGTCTTGCGGCTGTCGGCGTCGTAGTAGGTGAGCAGTGAGCCGCCGCCGAGCCCTGACGACTGCGGTTCCACGACGGTCAGTACCGCCTGCACGGCGACCGCGGCGTCGATGGCCGAGCCGCCCGCCAGCAACACTCTGCATCCGGCGAGGGCGGCGGCGGGATGCGCGGCCGCGACCATCGACTGCCGGCCGGCGCCCTCCTTGCAGTCATCGCCGGTCCGGGCGGCGGCACCGGATCGGGCGGGGTCCGATGCGATGCCAGACACCTCGGAGGAGCGGGAGTCGGCGGCGGCAGTGGGGCTCAGCAGGGGGAGGGCGATGGTCGCCGCTGAAGCAGCAGCAACAACGGCACGACGGACAGGCATGAAGCCTCCGGGGATCTCGGGGCAGCTGAGAGTTTCGAAACCCTTACAGGAGGTGATCGGGCCATCAACACCTGGCGCATTAATTGAGCGAATTCAGAGGTTCCCTCTGGGTAACTACATCCGGGGCGCTTGGCGCCACTGGCCGCCCATGCGCTGGAGGTCTGGGTGAGGGTGACTTTGAAGGCGGCCCGTGCCTGCCAGTGCGTGGCGGCGCGAGGTCGTGGAGCACCGTGCTGACGGCCGCCGGGGCATGTGGTGGGTAGGTCCCTGGCGGCTGTCGCTCCCCTGCTGATTCCCGTTGCTTCTGACCGTGCACCGCTCGGCCTGCGCGATCGGCGCCTGCTGCGCCGCGTGATCAACTGGCCCGTCAGAAGGTCGAGAAGCTACGCGCTCCGGTGTCGGCGCCAGCCGGAGTGTGTCGACGTCAAGCGGCGTTCGCAGGTCTGAACCGACCCGAAAACGGTGCCTACGCCCGCCCAGGTGCAGTTACCGAGGGGGAACCTCTGAATCCGCTCAATTAATGCCGCCAAGCATTGATGGGCTGATCACTTCCTGTCAGGGTTTCGGCACTCTCAGCTCCCCCCAGACCCCCGGAGGCCTCATGCCTGTCCGCCGTACCGTGGTCGCCGCCGCATCTGCTGTGGTGATCGCCGTCCCACTGGTCAGCGCCGGTGCCCAGCAGGACACCGGCTCCCCGTTCCGTGCCGCGTCGACCGCCTCGGAACCCGAACTCAAGCCGCCTGCCAAGGAGTCCGTCGCCACCGGCAGCGGCGGCGCGGTCTCCAGCGTCAACTCCTACGCCTCCCAGGCCGGTATCGACGTGTTGCGCAAGGGTGGCAATGCCGTCGACGCCGCAGTCGCCACCGCCGCCGCCCTGGGAGTCGTTGAGCCGTACTCGGCGGGCATCGGGGGAGGCGGCTACTTCACCTACTACAACGCCCGTACCGGAAAGGTCAGCACCATCGACGGCCGGGAGACTGCTCCCGCCGACATGAAGTCGGACGCGTTCATCGACCCATCGACGGGAAAGCCGATCCCCTTCTCCGAGGCGGTCAACTCCGGCCTCTCCGTGGGCGTTCCGGGCACTCCGGCGACCTGGCAGAAGGCGCTGGGGGACTGGGGAACCATATCGCCGGCCAAGGCTCTGGGGCCTGCTGCACGGCTCGCCGAGGACGGCTTCGTCGTCAACGACGAATTCCGCGCCCAGACCGAGATGAACGAAAAGCGCTTCCGGACCTTCTCCTCCACCGCGGAACTCTTTCTGCCGAACGGTGAACTCCCGGTCGTGGGTTCGCGCTTCCGTAACCCTGATCTTGCGCGCACGTACCGGCAACTCGGCCGGGAGGGGACGGACGCGCTCTACCAGGGCGACATCGGGCGCGATGTCGTGCGGACCGTCCAGCAGCCACCGGTGGCACCGGGCGCCGATGCAAAGGTACGTCCCGGCCTGATGGAGGCCGACGATCTCGCGAAGTACACCGCGCTGCGCCGCGATCCGACACACATCGCCTACCGCGGCCTCGACGTGTACTCCATGGCTCCTTCCTCATCCGGCGGCACCACCGTCGGCGAAGGGCTCAACATCCTGGAGAACTTCGACATTTCCCCGGCTGACCGGGTCCAGGCGCTCCACAAGTACCTGGAAGCCAGCCGGATCGCGTTCGCCGACCGCAACCGATGGGTGGGTGACCCGGCCTTCTCCGACGTTCCCACTCAGGAGCTGCTGGACAAGAAGTTCGCCAGGGATCGCGCCTGCCTGATCAGCCCCACTTCCACCCTGACCAGCCCGGTCGCCCCCGCGGATCCACGCCGACCCGGCACCGGTTGCACGAAGGGGACCGGTAGCCCGGAGCCGTACGAAGGCCCCTCAACCACTCATCTGGTGGCCTCCGACCGCTGGGGCAACGTGGTGTCGTACACCCTCACCATCGAGCAGACCGGCGGCTCCGCGATCACCGTGCCCGGACGCGGCTTCCTGCTCAACAACGAGCTGACCGACTTCAATTTCACGCCGCTCTCCGAGGACGTGCCGGGCCCGAACCTGCCCGGGCCCGGCAAGCGTCCGCGCAGCAGCATGTCCCCGACGATCGTCCTGAAGGACGGCCGACCGCACCTCGCCGTCGGCTCGCCCGGAGGCGCCACGATCATCACGACAGTGCTGCAGACGCTGGTCAACCGCGTCGACCTGGGGATGAGCCTGCCCGAAGCGGTCGCCGCACCACGGATCTCGCAGCGCAACCTTACGGACACCGAGGCCGAACCAGCGTTCCTCAAGTCCCGTGAACGCGCCGCGCTGGAAGGCCTCGGCCAGCACTTCGTCGAGGCCCCGGAAACCTTCACTCCCTCACCGGAGATCGGTGCCGTCGCCGCCCTCGAGTTCCTCCCCGACGGCCGGACCCAGGCGGTCGCCGAACCGGAACGCCGGGGCGGCGGGTCAGCGATGGTTCTCCACGGGGCCGGCGACGCGGGAGATGCGCGCTAGGGCGTTTCCTTCGGATCATCTGATCGTTGGTTCGGGTGTGGCCTTAACTGACGTGCAGTGGAAGCGAATTGAGCCGTTGCTCCCGGACCGGGCGCCGAGGCGGGGAGGTCGGTGGCCCGATCACCGGCAGGTGATCGACGCGATCGCGTTCAAGTACCGCACCGGCTGCCCGTGGATGGACCTGCCCGAGGAGTTCGGCTCCTGGAAAGGCGTCCACAACCGGCTGCGGAAGTGGGCTGCCGACGGCACGTGGGAGAAGGTCTTCACCGCTCTGCTGGCCCAGGCGGACTCCGAGGGTGACCTCGACTGGGTCGTCGCGGTGGACTCCACCATCGTCCGCGCTCACCAGCACGCCGCCGGGGCCCGCTAAAAGGGGCCCCGGCCGGCGAGCCGCACGACCATGCCCTCGGCAGGTCCCGAGGCGGACTGACCACCAAGATCCACCTGGCCACCGACAGCCGTTGCCGGCCACTGGCCATCCACCTCACGGCCGGCCAGTCCGGCGATGCACCCGCGTTCCCGCAGGTCATGAGCCGTTTGCGGGTTCCCCGGCCAGTCGGCAGACCTCGAGTCACGCCACAGGTGGTCCTTGCGGGCAAGGCGTACTCCTCCCGCGCTATCCGCGAACATCTGCGCCGACGGGGCATCCGGGCAGTAATCCCACAGCCCGCAGACCAAGTTAGACCGCAACCGCGTACCTCGCCGCACTCCACATCGCAGACATCCTCATCTGGTCAGCGAGGTGATCCAGAAGAAACGCCCTAGTTGGCCGCCGAGTTGGCCGCAGACCCGAGGTGCCGGGTGAGGAAGCGGGTCGCGCTGTCGGCTTCGATCAGGCGGAAGTCGGCGTGCTCGCCCGCGTTGGCGTGCAGGGACTTCTCCTTCGACGCGAAGGCGTCGAACAGCGCGAGGGCGCCCTCGCGGGGGATGCGCTCGCTGTCCCACTGCATGGCGAACTCGACCGGCACGGTGATCTGTTGCGCCTTCTCGATCAACGCGTCGGGCCACATCCCGCCGAAGACCGCGGCCATGATCCTGGGCTCGGCCGCCACCAACGGCACCCCGATCGCGGTGCCCATGGCGACGCCGACGTAGCCCACAGGCCCGCCCGCGCCGATCTCCGGGAGCTCCTGGAGGGCGTCCAGGGTCGCCCGGTACTCGGGTACGGCGAGCTCCGCGAGGCGGGCGTTGTAGGGGACGACGACCGGCGCTTCCGGCTCGCCCGCCGCCTGCGCCTCGCGCAGCGCGGCGATGTCCCGCTCGTCGAGCGCGCTGCGCGGCCGGTCGCCGTGGCCGGGCGCGTCGAGGACGGCGACATGGAAGCCGGAGCCGGTCAGCAGGCGGGCGCGGCCCGTCATCGCCGGGTGCCGCTTGTGGGCGCCGCCGCCGTGGCCCATCAGGACCAGGGGCGCGCGCTCGGCGCCGGTGGCCGGTGACCAGAGAACGCCGGGGACCTCGCCCAGGCTGAAGCCGCGTTCGAGCATGCCGTCGGACGACGACTCGGTGGTGAAGTGCAGTGAGTTCATGGGGTGTTGCCTTTCGGGAGTGCCTGGTTGTCGAGGCGCTCCCGGCGACACCTACGTCAATCGCCGGCCGTGACGGAAAGGGGGAGCACCCACGTCGAAACTGCGTTCATGGGTCTCACCTCCTCGGGCGGCGTCACGGTCACCCGCAACGTACAAGCCCGCCCGTCATCCCGTCCAACTCATTTCCCCGCCCGGGACGGTGCGGCTGTTCACGTCCTGACCAGCGTGATCTCCGTGGCCTTCACGCTCGCGTAGACGGAGGTGCCGTCGGCCAGGCCGAGGTCCGCCGCGGCCTGCGGGGTGATCTCCGCGACGAGACCGGGGCCCTGGTCCGTGGCGAGAAGGACCCGCAGCCTGCTGCCGAGCGAGGTGATCTCACGGACCGTGCCGGACCAGACATTACGAGGGCTGCCCTCCGGATGCGTCCGGTGCAGCGACACCGCCTCCGGCGCGATGATCGCGAGCGCCGTCGAGCCCGCGTCGAGCGGGTCGGCGATCACCAGGCGGCCGCCGTCGGCGAGCGTGAGGGTGCTGTCCGAAGTGGCCGTACCGGCAAGGGCGTTGCGGCCCAGCATCCGGGCCACCCACGGGGAGCGGGGGTGGCGGGTGACCTCGGCGGGCGGCGCGTCCTGGAGGGTCCGCCCGTCCTCGAGTACGAGGACCCGGTCGGCGAGCGAGACGGCCTCGACCGGGTCGTGGGTGACGATCAGGCACACCCCGCCGAAGCCCGACAGGTGGGCGCGCAGGGTGTGGCGCACCTGCGCGCGGGTCGTCTGGTCAAGGGCCGCGAGGGGTTCGTCGAGCAGCAGCAGCCGGGGGTCCGGCGCCAACGCCCGTGCCAGTGCGACGCGTTGGGCCTGACCGCCGGAGAGCTGGGCGGGCCTGCGGTGGGCGAGGTGGCCGACGCCGAGCCGGTCGAGCCACGCGCGGGCGGCACGGCGGGCCTCGGCGCGCGAGGCACCCTGGGCGCGCAGCCCGTACGCCGTGTTGGACAGGGCGCTCAGGTGCGGGAACAGCGCGCCGTCCTGCGGCACCCAGGCGACGCCGCGGCGGTGCGGGGGCAGCGCGCTGACGTCCACGTCGCCGAGGCGCAGGGCGGCGTGGGAGCGCGGGGTGAGGCCGAGCAGGGCGCGGAGCAGGGTCGTCTTGCCCGCGCCGTTGGGCCCGACGACGGCGATGGTGGTGCCGGGGTCCGCGTCCAGGGTGAGGTGGTTGAAGCCGGTGATCCCGGCGTGCAGCGGCACGAGCTGCCGAGTGACGGCGGGCTGCGGTTCTGGTTCTGGTTCTGGTTCCGGTTTCGGTTCCGGGCGGCCTGGCGCGGTGGCTCCGTCCGGCGCGACGACGTGCTCGGCGGGTTCCTTCCGGCTCCGGATCCCGATGCCTGAACTGCCGCGCTGCGTATGGTCGTTGGCGCCGCCGGTCCAGCGGCCGCGGAGCGCCACGAGAACCGCCATGGCGATGGCGAGCAGCAGCAGGGACACGGAGGTCGCCGCCTCCGGTTCGTCCTGCAAGAGCAGATACACCTGGAGCGGCAGCGTCTGCGTACTGCCCGGAAGGTTGCCCGCGAACGTGATCGTCGCACCGAACTCGCCGAGCGCCCGCGCCCAGGTCAGGGCGGCCCCGGCGGCGAGTCCCGGCGCGACCATCGGCAGCGTGACGGTGAAGAACACCCGTACCGGCGAAGCACCGAGGGACGCCGCGGTCTCCTCGTACGCGGGGCGCAGGCCGGCGAGCGCGCCCTCCAGGCTGATCACCAGGAACGGCATGGCCACGAACGTCGCGGCGACCACGGCACCCGAGGCGTGGAACGGCAGCGTGACGCCGAACGTGCTCTCCAGCCACGGCCCGAGCAGCCCGCGGCGCCCGAAGCCGAGCAGCAGCGCCACCCCGCCGACGGTGGGCGGCAGCACCATCGGCAGCAGCACGAGCGAACGGACGAACGCCTTGCCGGGGAAGCGGACCCGGGCGAGCAGCCAGGCCAGCGGCACGCCCAGGACGACGGACAGGCCGAGCGCGCCGAAGGACACGTACAGCGAGAGCCGCAGCGCCTCGGTGACGCCGGGCGTGGACAGATGAGCGCCGAGCTCACCCCACGCCGTACGGGTCAGGATGCCGAGCAGCGGCACGAGCAGGAACGCGACCGCGACGAGCGCGGGCACGGCCAGGAGCACGGGCGTACGCGGACCGGGCGTGCGGGCGCCGCCGATCCGGCGGGTACGGCGGATACGCGGGTGGCTCATCGCGATCGGTTCCTGTCTCCGGTGCCTCGGTCGTCTCAGGCCTTCTGGAAGCCCGCGTCGAGGAGGATCTTCCGCGCCTCAGGGCTGCGCAGCCACTTCACGAACTCGGCGGCCGCGTCCGGGTGTTCGGACGACTTGAGGGTGGCGGCCGGGTAGGAGGCGACGGCGTTCTGGGCGTCCGGGATCGCGATGCCCTCGGCCTTGCCGTCGGCGGCGGTGACATCGGTGCGGTAGACGATGCCCGCGTCGGCCTCGCCGAGTTCGACCTTGCTGAGGACGGCGCGGACGTTGGGCTCCTGCGAGACCGGCTTCACCTTGACGTCCGCCTTGTCGAGCACCTGCGCGCTGTAGCGGCCGACGGGCACCTCGGGCGCCGCGAGCACCACCTTCAGATCGCTCGCGGCGAGGTCCTTCAGCTCCTTGATGCCCTTCGGGTTGCCCTTGCCGGTGGCGATCACCAGACGGTTCTTCGCGATCACGGACGCGGTGCCGGTGTCGGCCTTCAGGTCCGTCATCGTCTTGGTGTCGGCGGTGACCAGGGCGTCAGCGGGCGCGCCCTGCCGCACCTTGGCGGCGAGCTCCTGAGAGCCCTCGAAGGAGAACTTCAGCTCGGTGCCGGGGTGTTCCTTCTCGTACGCGGCGCCCGCCGTCTTGAACACATCGGTGAGCGAGGCGGCGGCGAGGACCGTCAGCTCGGTCCGCTGCCCGGCCTTCCCGCCGGTGTCCTTCTTGTCGTCGGTGCCGCCGCACGCGGCGAGCGGTACGAGTACGGCGACGGTGACGAGCGCGCCGACGGCACGGCGGCGGAGGGACGTCTGGGGCATGGCGGAACTCCTCGGGGACGCGGGCCGGCACAGGGCGGCCCGGAACAGTGGAGGCCTCACGGCCTGGGAGACCGGCCGCGCCGGGGACGGCGACGCGCTCGGGCGTACGGAACGGTGGCTTGGCTCAGGTGCGGTCGATGTGCACGCTGGTCGACTTCACTCGGGCGGTGGCCTGCATGCCGACCTCGAGGCCGAGCTCCTCGACGGCTTCCCGGGTGAGCAGCGAGACCAGGCGGTGCGGGCCCGCCTGGATCTCCACCTGGGCGGCGACATCGCCGAGCTTCACGGCGGTGACGATGCCCGGGAACGCGTTGCGCGCCGAGGTGTACGGCACGTCGTCCTCGCCGCTGCCGCCGCTCTGCCCGACCTCGATCGAGAAGGCGGCCAGATCGCGGCCGTCGATGAGGCGGCGTCCGGCTTCGTCGCGATGGGTGGCGACCCGGCCGGCGTCGGCCCAGCGCCGCGCGGTGTCCGGGCTGACGCCGAGCAGACGGGCGGCCTGGCCGATGGTGTAGGACTGCATGTGCGACAAGGTACGGCTGGTTTCCTTGCATTTACAACTCGCTGGAGGAATATCCGCAGCAAGTGCCGGGCCTTGTGGATGAACGTCCAAGGGGTCGACGGGGCCGGGCGGTGGCAGGGCGTGGCGCGACCCGGAACCGCCCGCGATCCGTGCCCGCGATCCGTGCCCGGACCGGCGTGCGGTGCCTGGCTACAGTGCGAGAAGGTGCCGGTCATATCCGGCATGTCATCCCGTACCGATCGAGCGAGGCGTTCCTCATGACCCAGCCCAGCGCGTCCGGCCTGTCCATCCGTAATCAGCTTCCCGGCACCGTCTCGTCCGTCACTCCCGGCGAGGTGATGGCGACCGTCAAGGTCCGGCTCGACGGCGGCCGGACGGTCACCGCCGCCGTCACCCTGGAGGCCGTCGGCGAACTGGGCCTCGTCGCGGGTTCGGCGGTGCGTGCCCTGGTCAAGTCCACCGAGGTGTCCCTCGCGACCGGCGCGGTCGACGGCCTGTCGATCCGCAACCGGCTCCCGGGCACCGTCACCGAGGTCGCCTCGGGAGGTGCGATGGCGACGGTCAAGATCGACGTGGAGGGCAGCGCGCTCACCGCCGCGATCACCCAGGACGCCGTGACCGAGCTGGGCCTGACCGCCGGTACCTCCGTCGTCGCGCTGATCAAGTCGACGGAGATCGCGCTGGCTTCGGCCTAGGGGGCGTCTCCCCGATCTTTGCGGGCCCGCGACGCCTGGCACGCGCCCCCAAGCTCTCGGCTTCGCTCGAGCAGGGAGGTACCCCCTCCGCCGCACGCCCGAATCACCCAAGTACGTCCAGTACGAGGGCAATCCGGGCGCACGCCGAGAGCACGCACCAGACGCCGCGGCCTGATCCGCAAAGATCGGAGAGACGCCCCCTAGCCGGTTCGTACGTGCACGCCTGAAGCCGACCGCTGGCAGCTACCCGCGCGCGTGCAGCCTGTCGGCCGGGCGCGGGTGGCGGTGGCGCCAGCCGGTGGGGACGCGGGTGGCGCCGACGAGGTGCGGGTGACCGGCGGGGAGCCCGGTGTGCTCGTGCTCCGTACCGGCCCGTACCTGGGGCTCCGTACCGGCCCGCTCCACCGACTCCGTACCGGCTGGCTCCGTGCGCCCCGCCGCCCGCGCGGGCCAGAGCCGTACCGCGAGCGCGCCGGCGGCCGAGGCGGTCAGGCCGAGTGTCAGGACCGCCGACTGCGGGCCCGCGACCGCGCCGAGCCAGCCGGCCAGCGGGTACGTCAGTAGCCAGCAGCCGTGCGAGAGCGAGAACTGCGCGGCGAATACGGCCGCCCGCTCCTCCTCCGGCGCCGCGCGCCGCAGCAGCCGGCCCGCCGGAGTGAGGACGAGCGAGCAGGCGCCGCCGAACAGCGCCCAGGTGGCGAGGAGCGCGGACCAGCGCCAACTCCCGTCCCCGGAAGCCGTGATGACGCCGAGCGCGACGAAACCGAGCGGCAGCAGCAGTGCGCCGCGCAGCATCACCGCACGGTCGCCCGCCCGGTCCAGGACGCGCGGCAGCAGCAGTGCCACGGCCATCGACCCCGCCCCGTACGCGCCGAGGGCCCAGGACACGTCGGCGACACCGCGGCCGAGGTGGTCGCGGACGTACACCACGGTGTTGACCATGACCACCGCGCCCGCCGCCGCGACCGCGAGGTCGAGGGCGAGCAGGGCGCGCAACTCCGGTACCGCGAGGAACAGTCGGCTGCCCGCCGTGGCCTTCGCGTACACCCGGCCGGAGCGCGGCGCGGCCTTCGGTGTGCGGTGTGGGAGTACGGCGCCGACCACCAAGGCGGCCGAGGCGAGGAAGCCCGAAACGGTGCCCAGGAACAGCCAGTTGTAGGTGATCACGCTGAGCAGTGCCGCGGCGAGGGCCGGGCTGAACAGGCTCTCCAGGTCGTACGCGAGCCGCGAGAGGGAGAGCGCCCGGGTGTAGTCGCGCTCGGCGGGCAGCACCTCTGGTATCACCGCCTGGAACGTCGGCGTGAACGTCGCGGACGCCGCCTGGAGCAGGAAGATCAGCACGTACACCTGCCACACCTGGTCCACGAACGGCAGCAGCACCGCCACCGCGGCACGGGTCAGGTCGGCGCCCACCATCAGGGCGCGGCGCGGCAGCCGGTCGGCGACCGCGCCGATGGCGGGGGCGACCGCGACGTACGCCACCATCTTGATCGCGAGTGCGGTGCCGAGCACCGATCCGGCGTCGGCGCCCGCGATGTCGTACGCGAGCAGCCCGAGCGCGACCGTCGCGAGACCGGTGCCGACCAGGGCGACGACCTGCGCGGTGAACAGACGGCGGTACGTACGGTCGCGGAGTACGGAGAGCATGCGGGCACTCCCGGCAGGGGTGGTCGACGGGCTGACGCCACCACCGTAGCCAACATGTGCACGTCTGCGCACCTGTCGGTCATAAACGCTTCTGGCTGGCAGTTCCGGCCGGTCAGTAGGCTGTCGTCATGCCCAAGAGCGATTCCGCGTCACCTGCGTCCGGTGTGCAGCGCGCGCATGTGCGGGACCCCGACCAGGCCCGGCTGCGCGAGGCCACCGAGGTGTTCGCGCTGCTCTCCGACCCGACCCGGCTGCATCTGCTGTGGCTGCTCGCGCAGGGGGAGGCGGACGTCGGTTCGCTGGCCGAGCGGGTGGCCGCGTCCCGTACCGCCGTGAGCCAGCACCTCGCCAAACTGCGCCTCTCCGGCCTGGTGGAGACGCGTCGGCAGGGTCGGCACGTGCACTACAGCCTGCGTGACGGTCACTTGCGGCGCCTGGTCATGGAGGCGCTGAGCCACGCCGACCACCGGGTGAGCGGGGAAGCGCCGCACGCCTGAGTCCGCCGGCTCGCGCGTACGGCTTCAACGCGTACGGCTTCAACGCGTCGCGCCAGTGCGCCGGTTCGGCCGGGGCGGGGCGCGGCTCGGGCCGCCGCAGGACCGTTCCCCGGTCGAGGCGCCGCGGCCCGTCCGGCCGCCGTCGCCGAAGGCCCGGTGAGGCGGGTACGGAAGTGGGGTACCCGAGCGCAACCCCGCAGGTCGCCGCCAGTAGAGTGCGGCCCTGCCGACCTGTCCCCACCGCGCCCGCACCCGCGCCCCCGCGCCCCGAACTCCGAGGTACCGAGCACGTGATCCCCGTACGACCCGGACCGACCCCAGCCGTCACCGTCGTCGGGATCGGCGCCGACGGCTGGGACGGCCTCCCGGACGCCTCCCGGACCGCACTGCTCGACGCCCAGACGCTCATCGGCGGCCCGCGCCAACTCGCCCTGCTGCCCACCGAGTGCGCGGGCGAACGCGTCGCCTGGCCCACTCCGCTGCGGCCCGCCGTGCCGGGCCTGCTCGCCGCGCACGCCGGGCGCCGGATCGCCGTACTGGCCAGCGGTGACCCGATGTTCTACGGGATCGGGCGGGCCCTGACCGAGATCGCCGGGGCCGACGCGGTGCACGTCCTGCCGCACCCGTCCGCCGTGTCCCACGCCTGCGCCCGCCTCGGCTGGCCCGTGGAGGACGTGGAAGTCCTCACGCTCGTCGGCCGGCCCGTCGCCCGGCTCGCCGCCGCGCTGCACGAGGGGCGGCGGCTGCTCGTCCTGAGCGCCGGTGCCGGTACCCCCGCCGAGGTCGCCGCACTGCTGCGGGACCGGGGCTTCGGGCCCAGCCGGATCCGCGTCCTCGAACAGCTCGGCGGCGGCGCGGAGCGGGTCGGGGACGAGACCACCGCCGACGCGGGCGCGCCCGCCTGCGAAGACGCCCTCAACGTCGTCGCCGTCGTCTGCCACCGCGCCCCCGACGCCCTCCGCGTCGGCGCCGTACCCGGCCTGCCCGACGAGGCGTACGAGCACGACGGACAGCTCACCAAGCGCCACATCCGGGCCGCCACGCTCGGCGCGCTCGCCCCCGCGCCCGGCGAACTGCTCTGGGACATCGGCGGCGGCTCCGGCTCCATCGCGATCGAGTGGCTGCGCAGCCACCCCGCGTGCCGCGCCGTCACCGTGGAACGCAACGAGGTGCGGGCCGCACGCATCGCCCGCAACGCCGACCGGCTCGGCGTGCCGGGGCTCCGCGTCGTCACCGGCGCGGCGCCCGCCGCCCTGGCCGAACTCCCCACGCCCGACGCCGTGTTCATCGGCGGCGGGCTCACCACGCCCGGACTCCTCGACGCCTGCTGGCAGGCCCTGCCGGTCGGCGGCCGCCTCGTCGCCAACACGGTCACCCTCGAGTCGGAGGCGCTGCTCGCCGACACGTACCGGCGGTACGGCGGCGACCTTGTGCGGCTCGCGGTGGCGCACGCCGTCCCCGTGGGCGGGTTCACCGGCTGGCGCCAGTCCATGCCGGTCACCCAGTGGGCCGCCCAGAAGACCACCACAACGCCCTGACCGCCGTACCTCCCACCCCCCGCAGGAGCAGACAGATGACCGTGTACTTCATCGGCGCAGGACCCGGTGCCGCCGACCTGATCACGGTGCGCGGCGCCCGGACCCTCGCCGACTGCCGCGTCTGCCTGTACGCGGGCAGCCTGGTCCCGCGTGAGCTGCTCGC
The DNA here is from genome assembly GCF_009908195.1 of Streptomyces boluensis. Taxonomy (GTDB): domain Bacteria; phylum Actinomycetota; class Actinomycetes; order Streptomycetales; family Streptomycetaceae; genus Streptomyces; species Streptomyces boluensis. The sequence continues at coordinate 28,962 of NZ_JAAAHS010000024.1, forward strand.
CGAATGCCCGCCCGGCGCCCGCCTGGTGGACACCGCGCAGCTCGACCTCGACCGGATCACCGAAGAGATGGTCCGGGCGCACGAGGAGGGCCACGACGTGGCCCGGCTGCACTCCGGCGACCCCTCCGTGTTCAGCGCGGTCGCCGAGCAGATGCGCCGGCTCGACGCTGCCGGGGTGCCGTACGAAGTGGTGCCCGGAGTGCCCGCGTTCGCCGCCGCCGCTGCCGCCCTGAAGCGGGAACTGACCGTGCCCACCGTCGGCCAGACGGTCATCCTGACCCGGATCGCGCAGCGCGCCACCGCGATGCCGGAGGGCGAGGACCTCGCCACCCTCGGCCGCAGCGGCGCCCTGATCGTGCTGCACCTCGCCGCCCAGTACGTGGACCGGGTCGTGGACGAGCTGCGCCCGCACTACGGCGGCGACTGCCCGGCCGCAGTGGTGGCCTATGCCTCCCGGCCCGAGGAACTGGTGCTGCGCGGCACCCTCGACGAGATCGCCGCGAAGGTGAAGGACGCCGGTGTCCTCCGTACCGCCGTGATCATGGTCGGCCGGACGCTCGGCGCGGAACAGTTCCGGGACAGCCACCTGTACTCACCGGACCGCGACCGGCACATCTGCTGAGCGCGGAGTCCGGTCGGCAGATCTGCTGAGCGCAGATTCACTGGCGGCCGCGCGGCCGACCGTGAAGGATTGCCGCATGAACGAAGAAGTCATCCCGATCCTTCGGGTGGTCGAGGCCGCGAAGGCGGTGGCCTGGTATGCGCGGCTCGGCTTCCAGCAGCAGTGGGAGCACCGTTTCGAGCCGGGCCTTCCAGTGTTCACCGAGGTCGCCCGGGGACGGGTCCGGCTGTTCCTGTCGGAGCACGAGGGCGACGCGCGGCCGGACACCCTGATCTATCTGCGCGTGGCCGAACTCGACACCGTGGCGGCCGAGTTCGGTATACGGCCCGAAGAGGCGCCCTGGGGCCGGGAGTTGGAGCTGCGCGACCCGGACGGCAACCGCGTCCGGGTCGGCGAGGTCGGTGCCTGAGCCGTTCAGGCAGCCGGTTCAGGCGGCGGTGCTGCGGCCCACCACGGTCCCGGCCCGGTCGATGCAGATCACGTCGACCACGACCGGCGCCCCGCGCAGCACCGAGAGCGCCTCGTCGCGGGCGGCCGTGGCGACCAGATCCCCGAGCGGCACCCCGGCGGCCATGCACAGCTGGAGCGCGGCGAGCCCGGTGTTCGCCTCGGCCACCTGCGCGGCCAGCGCCTCACCCGCGCCGCCGCGCAGCGCGAGTTCAGCGAGGAAGCCCTTGTCGACCTGGGAGCGTGCGGAGTGCAGATCGAGGTGCCCGGCCGCCAGCTTGGACAACTTGGCGAAACCACCGCAGATCGTCAGCCGGTCCACGGGATGGCGGCGGATGTACTTGAGCACCGCGCCCGCGAAGTCGCCCATGTCGAGCAGCGCGTCCTCGGGCAGGGAGTACTCGGAGACGACGGTCTTCTCCGACGTCGACCCCGTGCACCCGGCGACATGCGTCCGCCCCGCCGCCCGCGCCACGTCCACCCCGCGCCGGATCGAGTCGATCCACGCCGAGCAGGAGTACGGCACGACGATGCCCGTGGTGCCGAGGACCGAGAGGCCGCCCAGGATGCCCAGACGCGGATTCCAGGTGGAGCGGGCGATCTCCTCACCGTGGTCGACGGAGAGGGTGATCTCCACATCGCCGCTGCCCCCGTACCGCGCCGCGACCTCCGCGACATGGTCGCGCATCATCTGCCGCGGCACCGGGTTCACCGCCGGTTCGCCCACCTCAAGCGGCAGACCGGGACGGGTGACCGTGCCGACGCCCGGCCCCGCGCGGAACACGACGCCCGCACCCGCGGGCAGCCTCCGCACCGTGGCCCGTACCAACGCGCCGTGCGTGACGTCCGGGTCGTCCCCGGCGTCCTTCACGATCCCCGCCATCGCGTACGCGTCGGTCAACTCCTCGGCCGCCAGGGCGAACGCGGGCGTCTGCCCCTTGGGCAGCGTGACCGTCACCGGATCGGGAAAGTCCCCGGTCAGCAGGGCCGTGTACGCGGCGGTCGTGGCCGCCGTCGCACAGGCACCGGTCGTCCAGCCGGGCCGCAGCCCGGTGTGCTTGAGTTGAGCGCCACGACCGCCCTTCGGCTCGCTCACGCCCCGCGCTCCGTCTCCCGCCTCACCGGCGTCTCGCACTTCACCGCTCACGATCGGACCCGAACTTCCATGCACGTACTCGTACTCGGCGGGACCACGGAAGCCCGCCGCCTCGCCGAACTCCTCCACGGCTCGCCCGGCCTGACGGTGACCAGCTCACTCGCCGGACGCGTCGCGAACCCCCGGCTGCCGCCCGGCGAGGTGCGCGTCGGCGGCTTCGGCGGGAGCGAGGGGCTTGCCGCGTGGCTGCGGGACCACCGGGTCGACACGGTCATCGACGCCACCCACCCCTTCGCCGGGACGATCAGCTTCAACGCGGCGCGGGCCGCCGCCACCGCCCATGTTCCCCTGCTCGCGCTCCGGCGGCCCGGCTGGGTCCCGGTCGACGGCGATGTGTGGCACGACGCCCGCTCTCTGGACGAGGCGGCCGCGCTGCTGCCCACGCTCGGCGAGCGGGTCTTCCTGACCACGGGTCGCATGGGTCTCGCGGCCTTCGCGGGCCTCGACGCGCAGTGGTTCCTCGTACGGTCAGTGGACGCGCCCTCGGGCCCGCGGCCCGCCCGCACCGAGGTGTTGCTCGACCGGGGGCCGTTCACGCTGGAGGGGGAGCGGGAGGTGCTGCGCCGCCACCGCATCGATGTGGTCGTGACGAAGGACAGCGGCGGCGCCGCGACCGCCCCCAAACTCACGGCTGCCCGTGAGGCGGGGATTCCGGTGATCGTGGTCCGCCGGCCCCCGGTCCCGGAGGGCGTCCGGGAGGTCGCGGACCCCGAGGGTGCGGTGGCTTGGGTGAGGCTGCACATGTGAGGTGGCGGGGCGTTTCTTTCCCCGCCCCGCCCCTTCCCGAAGTCCTGCCGGACGGGCCTCCTCAATCGCCGGAGGGGCTAATAGATAGCCCCTCCGGCGATTGAGGAGCGGCGTCGACCTACACCCCTTCGGGATACCTCCGAGGCGTCCACACGATCTGCTCGCCGTCGCCCCGGCGTACCACCTGGGTCTGCGACGACCCGACCAGCAACAACGTCCGCATATCCACCTCCGCCGGATCCAGATCGGCGAGCCGCACCACACGTACCCGTTCACCGCTGCCGCCGACGTCCCGGGCGACCACCACCGGGGTGTCCGGCGCCCGGTGTTCGAGGAGCAGCTCGCGGGCCTTGCCGACCTGCCAGGTGCGGCTCCGCGAACCCGGGTTGTACAGGGCGAGGACCAGATCGGCGGCGGCCGCGGCGCGCAGCCGTTCCGCGATGACCTCCCACGGCTTGAGCCGGTCGGAGAGCGAGATGGTCGCGTAGTCGTGGCCGAGCGGCGCGCCCGCGCGGGCAGCCGCCGCGTTGGCGGCGGTCACGCCGGGCAGTACGCGCACCGGCACGTCCGCGTACGCGGGCTGCGAGGCGACCTCCAGTACGGCCGTGGCCATCGCGAAGACGCCCGGGTCGCCGCCCGAGACGACCGCGACGCGACGCCCGCGCCGGGCCAGGTCGAGGGCGAACTCGGCGCGCTCCGACTCCACCCGGTTGTCCGAGCCGTGCCGGACCTGCCGCGGGCGCCGCGGCACCCGGTCCAGGTATGTGGTGTAGCCGACCAGGTCGTCGGCCGCCGCCAGGGCGCCGCGCGTCTCCGGCGTCAGCCACAGCGGCCCCGCGGGCCCGGTGCCGACCACGACGACCTCGCCCACCTCACGTACCGGCGTCTCGGCGTCGACCTTGCTGGGCAGCACGGCGACCGAGAAGTACGGCACCGACTCCGGGTCCACATCGGCGAGGTGGGCTCGACGCTCGCCCTCCATCGTCGCCCGCTCCACGTACCGGGCGTCGTCGAGCCGGCCCGAACTCTCCAGCGCGCGCCGCACCTTGGGGAACGTGCGGCCCAGCTTCATCACGACCGCGGCGTCCGTCGCGGCGAGCCGTGCCGTCAGCTCCTCCTCGGGCAGCGTGCCCGGCAGGATGGTCAGCACCTCCTCGGCCTCCGCGAGCGGGGTGCCGAGCCGGGCCGCGGCCGCGGACACCGACGTGACACCGGGGATCACCTCGGTGTCGAAGCGGTCGGAGAGCCGCTTGTGCATGTGCATGTACGAGCCGTAGAAAAGCGGGTCGCCCTCGGCGAGCACCGCGACCGTGCGGCCCGCGTCGAGGTGCGCGGCGAGACGCTCCGCGGCCGCCGCGTAGAACTCGTCCATGGCGCCCTGGTAGCCGCCCGGGTGGTCGGTCGTCTCCGTCGTCACCGGGTAGACGAGCCGCTCCTCGATGTGGTCGTCGCGCAGGTGCTTCGCCGCGATCGAGCGCGCGATGGACCGGCCGTGCCGGGCGCTGTGGTACGCGACCACATCGGCCTCGGCGATGACCTCCACGGCCCGCAGGGTCATCAGGGACGGGTCGCCGGGGCCGAGCCCGACGCCGTACAGCTTGCCGCTGTTGCCGCTCATTCTTCCTCGCTCGCGATCGCGTTGAGCGCGGCGGCGGCGATGGCGCTGCCGCCACGGCGCCCGCGCACCACCATGTGCTCGAGGCCCGAAGGATGGGCGGCCAGCGCCTCCTTGGACTCGGCGGCGCCGACGAAACCGACCGGGACACCGATGACGGCGGCGGGCCGGCCCGCGCCCGCCTCGATCATCTCCAGGAGCCGGAACAGCGCGGTCGGCGCGTTGCCGACGGCGACCACGGAACCTTCGAGACGGTCCCGCCACAGCTCCATCGCGGCGGCGCTGCGGGTGGTGCCGAGCTCGGCGGCCAGGCCCGGCACGGACGGGTCGGAGAGCGTGCACAGCACGTCGTTGTCGGCGGGCAGCCGCTTGCGGGTCACGCCGCTCGCGACCATCTGCACATCGCAGAAGATCGGCGCACCGGCCCGCAGGGCCTCACGGGCACGGGCCACCACAGTGGGCGTGTGCACCAGGTCCTTCACGAGGTCGACCATGCCGCAGGCGTGGATCATCCGGACCGCGACCTGGCTGACGTCGGCGGGCAGCCCCGCGAGGTCGGCCTCCGCGCGGATGGTGGCGAAGGACTCGCGGTAGATGGCCGCGCCGTCCTTCTCGTATACGTAGCTGGGGGTCACGGTGTTCTTCTCGCTGCTCTCGGTCGTCATGCGGTTCGATCGGTGAGCGCCACCAGGGCGGTGGCGAGTTGTGAGGGGTCGTGCGGGTCGTGCAGGGGGACGGTCAGGCCGGGGTGCCCTGAGGCGGAGAGCCGGTAGCCGTCGTCCGGGGTGGCGACGAGGTCGATCCGCTCGCCGCGGGGATGCCCGCAGCGGCGCTCGCAGCCGGACCAGTACAGCGGGAGGTGATCGCGGCCGACGGAGTCCAGGGCGCGGGCCGCGTCAGCCCGCACATCGGCGTGCGACTTGGCGCAGCCGGGCCGGCCGACGCAGGCGCCGACGCGCAGCCAGGGGGAGTCGGGGTCGGTGACGAGTCCGGTGGCGGCGAGCCGGGCGAGCGCGTACGCGCGGTGCGCGGCGTCGGCTTCCGGCGCGGGCAGGACCACACCGCGCCAAGGGGTCAGCCGCAGCTCGCCGTTGCCGTCCTCGGCGGCCCGCGTCACCGCCTGCCACTGCGGGGCGGTGAGCCGGCCGAGCGGCACATGGACGGACAGGGCCTCGCCGATGACACCGGGCTGCGGCCCTTCGATCCGGCCGGGTTCGCGTTCCCGTACGGAACCGGGTTCGCGTTCCCGTATGTCCTGTTCGCGTACCCGTACGTCATGTTCGCGGTCCCGTACGTCATGGGGGATGCGCTCGGCGGTCAGGTGCTCTCGGGTCAGCTCGGTCAACTCTTCGACCGATATGTGTAGTTCATCGACCCGCCAGGCGCGTTCCGTGCTCGCCCGTGCCGTAGTGAGGAATGTCTCGGCGGCGAGCAGCGCCGCGCGGGGCGCGTCCTCGTCCGCTATGTGCAGCGCCGGACCCGAGCGGCCGAGGGCGAGCAGCGCGCCGCCGTCCGCCACCGCCCGTACCGTCACATCGGCGTCCAGGCCCGCGACATCGCCCCGGCCGTCGTCGAGGGCGAACAGGAAACGCCCCGACAGGTCCACGGCGGCGGTGCTCGCGCAGAGCGCCGCGTCCAGGCCCGTCAGCCACGGCCGTACGTCCCCGAAGCCCCGGCCGTCGAGGCCGGAGAGGGGCGAGGCGACCACGTTGCGCACCCGTTCATGGGCGGCCGAAGGCAGCAGGCCGGCGCCGTCGAGAAGCGTCGCGAGTACGGATCCGCACTCGGCGTCCAGACCCCTCAACTGCACATTGCCGCGCGAGGTCAGATGTACCTCGCCGTCGCCCAACTCCCGTGCGGCGTCCGCGAGTCGGCCCGCCTGTGCGGCGGTAAGGACGCCACCCGGAATCCGTACCCTGGCCAGCGCCCCGTCGTCCGCCGCGTGCAGCCTGAGCGACCCCGGGCAGGCGTCACCACGGTCCCGTGAGACCGCTGTGGCCTGGGACGATGGAGGGGGGGTCGGCGAGGACATGGCGGCGAGCATACCTACCGGCATCGGACCGGAACGCCGTGCCCTCACACCCCGCCCCTTAGGATGCTTTCTCGGCGGATCATCCGGTCCGCCGTCGCCACCATGGCGACAGGGGAGGAAGCCCGGTGCGAATCCGGCGCGGTCCCGCCACTGTGAGCCCGTCTTGAGACGGCGGGCGAGTCAGGAACTCCCTTCCCCGCACACCCTCGGCCCGTCCGAGCAGGGGAAAACCATTCCGAACTGCCCGGGGCGCGGACCCCGAGGAAGGGCTGACGCGCATGATCCTGCTCCTGTCGACCTCCGACACCGACCTGCTCAGTGCCCGCGCCGCCGACGGCCCGGTCCCGTACCGCTTCGCCAACCCGGCCCGGCTGAGCCTGGACGAACTCCCGGAGCTCCTCGACGGAGTCGGCCTGGTCGTCGTCCGCCTCCTCGGTGGCATCCGCGCCTGGCAGGACGGCCTCGACCTGCTGCTCGCCGACGGCCGCCCCGTCGTCGTCCTCACCGGTGAACAGGCCCCCGACGCCCAGCTGATGGCCGCCTCCACGGTGCCCGTCGGCATCGCCGCCGAGGCGCACGCCTACCTCGCGCACGGCGGCCCCGCCAACCTGGAGCAGCTCGCCCGCTTCCTCTCCGACACCGTCCTGCTCACCGGCCACGGCTTCGACGCCCCCGCGCCCGCGCCGACCTGGGGCCCCCTGGAGCGCACCGCCCGTACGGACATCGAAGGCCCGACCGTCGCGGTGCTCTACTACCGCGCCCACCACATGAGCGGCAACACCGCCTTCGTCGACGCGCTCTGCACCGCCGTCGAGGACGCCGGGGCCCGCCCGCTGCCGCTGTACGTGGCCTCCCTGCGCGCCCCCGAACCCGAACTCATCGACGCGCTGCGCTCGGTGGACGCCATCGTCACCACGGTCCTCGCCGCCGGTGGCACCAAGCCCGCCCAGGCCTCCGCGGGCGGCGACGACGAGTCCTGGGACGCGGGCGCCCTCACCGGCCTCGACGTACCGATCCTGCAGGCGCTCTGCCTGACCAGTTCGCGCGCGGACTGGGAGGAGAACGACGAGGGCGTCTCCCCGCTCGACGCCGCGAGCCAGATCGCCGTCCCCGAGTTCGACGGCCGCCTCATCACCGTCGCCTTCTCCTTCAAGGAGATCGACGCCGACGGCCTGCCCGCCTACGTCGCCGACCCCGAGCGCGCCGCCCGCGTCGCCGGGATCGCCGTACGGCACGCCCGCCTGAAGCACATCGCGCCCGCCGACAAGCGCCTCGCGCTCGTCCTCTCCGCGTACCCGACGAAGCACTCCCGCATCGGCAACGCGGTCGGCCTCGACACCCCCGCCAGCGCCGTCGCCCTGCTGCGCCGGCTCAAGGAGCAGGGGTACGACTTCGGGGACACCGAGATCCCGGGCCTCGTGTCCGGCGACGGCGACGAGCTGATCCGCGCCCTCATCGACGCCGGCGGCCACGACCAGGCCTGGCTCACCGAGGAGCAGTTGGCCAAGAACCCGGTACGCATCCCGGCCGCCGACTACCGCCGCTGGTACGCCACCCTGCCCGAGGAACTGCGCACCAGCGTCGAGGAGCACTGGGGCCCGCCGCCCGGCGAGATGTTCGTCGACCGCAGCGCCAACCCGGACGGCGACATCGTCCTGGCCGCCCTGCGCTTCAAGAACCTCCTCATCCTCATCCAGCCCCCGCGCGGCTTCGGCGAGAACCCCATCGCCATCTACCACGACCCGGACCTGCCGCCCTCGCACCACTACCTCGCCGCCTACCGCTGGATCGCCGCCTCCGCCGACGACGCAGGCTTCGGCGCCGACGCGATGATCCACCTCGGCAAGCACGGCAACCTGGAGTGGCTGCCCGGCAAGAACGCCGGTCTCTCCGCCGCCTGCGGCCCCGACGCGGCCCTCGGCGACCTGCCGCTGATCTACCCGTTCCTGGTCAACGACCCCGGCGAGGGCACCCAGGCCAAGCGCCGCGTGCACGCCACCCTCATCGACCACCTCGTCCCGCCGATGGCCCGTGCCGACTCCTACGGCGACATCGCGCGCCTGGAGCAACTCCTCGACGAGTACGCCCAGATCAGCTCGATGGACCCGGCCAAGCTGCCCGCCATCCGCGCCCAGATCTGGACCCTCATCCAGGCCGCCAAGCTCGACCACGACCTCGGACTCGCCGCCCGGCCCGACGACGACGGCTTCGACGACTTCCTGCTGCACGTCGACGGCTGGCTCTGCGAGGTCAAGGACGCCCAGATCCGCGACGGACTGCACGTCCTGGGCAACCCGCCCGCCGGTGGCGACCGGGTCAACCTGGTCCTCGCCATCCTGCGCGCCCGCCAGATCTGGGGCGGTACGACGGCACTGCCCGGCCTGCGGGAAGCCCTCGGGCTCGACGAGTCGGCCGCAACCCGCACCACCGCCGACGCGGCCGAGGAGAAGGCCCGCGCCCTCGTCCAGGCGATGGACGACGCGGACTGGGACCTCGCCGCCGTCGAGGGTGTGGCCGCCGAGCACGGTGAACAGGTCGCCGCCGTCCTGGAGTTCGCCGCCCGCGAGGTCGTCCCGCGCCTCGCCGCGACCACCGCCGAACTCGACCACGCGCTGCACGCCCTGGGCGGCGGCTTCGTCCCGGCAGGACCCTCCGGATCCCCGCTTCGCGGACTCGTCAACGTCCTGCCGACCGGCCGCAACTTCTACTCCGTCGACCCGAAGGCCGTACCCTCCCGGCTCGCCTGGGAGACCGGCCAGGCCCTCGCGGACTCGCTGCTCCAGCGGTACTTGGACGACAACGGCGAGTACCCCACCTCCGTCGGCCTCTCCCTCTGGGGCACAAGTGCCATGCGTACGGCGGGAGATGACGTCGCCGAGGCCCTCGCGCTGCTCGGCGTCCGCCCCGTCTGGGACGACGCCTCGCGCCGTGTCACGGGCCTGGAGCCCGTCCCCGCCGAGGAGTTGGGCCGCCCGCGCATCGACGTCACGCTGCGCATCTCCGGCTTCTTCCGGGACGCCTTCCCGCACACCGTCGGCCTCCTCGACGACGCCGTACGCCTCGCCGCCTCCCTCGACGAACCGGCCGACGTGAACCACGTACGGGCCCACGTCCAGGCCGACCTCGCGGAGCACGGCGACGAACGCCGCGCCACCACCCGCATCTTCGGCTCGCGCCCGGGCACGTACGGCGCCGGCATCCTCCAGCTGATCGACTCCCGCGACTGGCGCACCGACGCCGACCTCGCGGAGGTCTACACGGTGTGGGGCGGCTACGCCTACGGCCGCGAACTCGACGGGCGCCCGGCACGCGACGAGATGGAGACCGCGTACAAGCGCATCGCCGTCGCCGCGAAGAACACCGACACCCGTGAGCACGACATCGCGGACTCCGACGACTACTTCCAGTACCACGGCGGCATGGTCGCCACGGTCCGCGCCCTGCGCGGCACCGCCCCCGAGGCGTACATCGGTGACTCCACGCGCCCCGAGACGGTCCGCACCCGCACCCTCGTCGAGGAGACCTCCCGCGTCTTCCGGGCCCGCGTGGTCAACCCCAAGTGGATCGAGGCGATGCGCCGCCACGGCTACAAGGGCGCCTTCGAACTCGCCGCGACCGTGGACTACTTGTTCGGCTACGACGCCACCACCGGCGTGATCGCCGACTGGATGTACGACAAGCTCACCGAGACGTACGTCCTGGACCCGACCAACCGCGAGTTCCTGCAGCAGGCCAACCCCTGGGCCCTGCACGGCATCGCGGAACGCCTCCTGGAGGCGGAGTCACGCGGCATGTGGGCCAAGCCCGACCCGGCCGTACTCGAGGCGCTGCGCCAGGCGTACCTGGAGACGGAGGGGGACCTGGAGGGAGAGGACTGACCGCTGCTGCGGGCGGACAGCCACGGGGGCCAGCCCCCGGACCC